>CAZVKB010000164.1:0-4985 GCA_964627505.1 uncultured Actinomycetes bacterium
CGCGTGAACTCGCAGTCCGGCAAGGGCGGCGTGGCCTACATCATGCGCACCGAACACAAGATGGAACTCCCGCGGCGGCTGCAGATCGAGTTTTCGCAAGTGATCCAGCACGTCACCGACGATGCCGGCGGCGAAGTCACACCGGCGCAGATGTACGAGATTTTCGCCGATGAGTACTTGCCGGACGGGGCCGAGCACTGGGGACGCTTCAAGTTGCTGGACTACGAGTTGACCAGCGTCTCTGACCAAACCAGTCATGTGGTGGCACGCGCGATCGACGGCGAAGAAGAAATCACCCTGGTCGGAGAAGGCAACGGGCCGATCGCCGCGTTCTGTGACGCCCTGGCAGCCCGCGGGGTGGATGTGCGAGTGCTCGATTACAACGAACACTCACTGTCGGCCGGTGGCGATGCCAAGGCGGCCAGTTACCTCGAGTGCGCAGTCAACGGCCAATTGCTCTGGGGTGTGGGCATCAGTTCGTCCATCGTCACCGCGAGCTTGCGGGCAGTGATCAGCGCGGCGAATCGGGCCCTGCGCGAGTAGGGCACCGCCGCCCCTGGTCTCACCAGCAGCGCACTGGTAGCGTCATACCATGATTGCAACCATTGATAGTGGTGGACGTATCGTCGTGCCCAAAGACGTCCGCGAGCGTTTAGGGCTAACCCCCGGCAGCAAAGTCGAACTCATCGAAACCGACGGTCGACTTGAAGTTTCCCCAGCACCAACACCGATGCACCTCGAAGATCAAGCAGGTGTACTCGTAGCTGTTGCCGACGAACCACTGCCGATGCTCACCGCTGACCAAGTACGGGAAGTTGTGGAGGCGCAACGTCGGTGATTGCCCTTGATACCAGTGTGCTGGTTGCGGCTTTCTCCTCCTGGCACGAGTTTCATGACCTGGCCGTTACGGCATGTCGCCAGGCCCCCCTACTTCCCGCCCATGCGTACATTGAATCCTTTGCAGTGCTCACGCGAATGCCAGAGCCCTTCAGAGCCGACGCAACTTTGGTCGCCGATTACCTGAATCGACTGTGGGCTGATCGGCTAATTCTGCCCAGTAGCGCACTTGTGGCAAGTGTGCCGCGCACACTGTGCAATGCCCGCCTGTCAGGCGGCGCCACATATGACGCCCTGATCGCGATGACATCACAGGAGTCAGGGGCGACATTGCTGACATTAGACCGCCGCGCCAGCAGGACGTATCTAGCCCTCGATGTCGAGCACCGCTTTCTGACCCGCTGAATGGTCAACGTGAGTGGGGATCGGCGTCAGCGCCAGAGCAGGACTGCGAGCAGAATCAGCACGCAGGCGAGCACCAGTGCCCCGATCACGGCATTTCGGGTGGTGTGGCTGACGGTTTTGGCGTGCTGCGCTTGACCCGTGGCAACCGCTGGCACATCAAGGGCCGACTCTTCCGGCATCGGCGGACCGTCGGCAGTGTCGGCCATCGCGTCGATTGGTGCCGGCAGAGAGTCGGGCGGCGAACTCGGACGCACCGGCTGACCTGTCGGTCCGTCAGCCTCCAGCAGAGACCGCAGGACGGCTAGGTCGCGGGCGCACTGGGAACAGCCTGCGACGTGCTCGGCCACCTCCGGTGCAACGGTGGCACCCACCGCGATGTCCGCTAGTTGGGCACTGTCAACGTGGTGCGCGCTGGCCATGTGTCACCGTCCGGTTCGCTGATCTGGGGACTTTCACGACCCCGGTGTTACTCCGCGAGGTCGACGGCACAGCCCTGAGTGGCGCCGATGGCCGTAGTCAGGTCTGACACCACGGCATCGTCCACGCTGGAGTCCACACTCATGACCATCACGGCGGCATCGGTAGTGCGGGAGACCTGCATGTTGGCGATGTTCACACCCGCGGTGCCCAGCGCCTGCCCCACGGTTCCCACGATTCCGGGTCGGTCGGTGTAGCGGAACACCAGCAGGTGTTCGCTCACCGGCACGTCTACTTCGGCGCCGTCGATCGACGTCAATTTCTCGTCGTCGTGCACACCTGTCACCGTGCCCGCGACCAGGACCGAGCTGCCATCCGAGCACGCCAGGCGCACCTGCACGAGTGAGCGGTGATCGTCGTACTCGCCATCGGTGCTCAGTTTGGTGGTGACCCCGCGGTCGCTGGCTAGCAATGGCGCATTGACGTACGACACCGGCTCGTCCACGAGCACCGAGAACATGCCCTTGACAGCTGCCAACTCCAGAATGTCCACGTCGAACTCGGCGAGTTCCCCGAGTACATCCACATCGACACTCGACACTGGTGCCAGAGCCAAGCGGGTGGCAATCAAACCCAGCTTCTCGGTGAGTGCCAGGAACGGTCGCACCGGTTCCGCGATCGAACCCCCGCGGACGTTCACCGCGTCGGGGACGAGTTCACCGGCCAGCGCCTGCCGCACTGACTTGGCCACCGCCACGCCGGCCTTCTCTTGCGCCTCATCGGTAGAGGCTCCCAGGTGCGGGGTGGCGACGACGTTGTCGAGGGTGAACAGCGGGGAATCCTTGCACGGTTCCTTCGCGTAAACATCCAGCCCCGCACCGGCCACGCGGCCTTCGACCAGGGCGTCGTAGAGAGCTTGCTCGTCGACGATCCCGCCCCGGGCGGCGTTGACAATGTGCACGGTCGGCTTGACCTTGTGCAATGCCTCATCGTCGATGAGGCCCAAGGTGTCCTTGTTCTTGGGCAGGTGGACGGTGATGAAGTCGCTCTCGGCCAGCAACTCGTCGAGTTCGACCATCCGCACCCCGAGTTGGGCGGCGCGAGCCGGACGCACAAACGGGTCGTAGGCGATGAGGTTCACGCCGAACGCACTCAGGCGCTGCGAGACCAGCAGGCCGATGCGACCGAGTCCCACCACGCCGACGGTCTTGTCTGTGAGTTCCACGCCGGAATACTTGGAGCGCTTCCACTCGCCGTTGCGTAAAGCGGCGTGGGCCGGGCTGATGTTACGGGCGCTGGCCAGCAGCAGTCCGACTGCAAGTTCCGCGGCTGACACGATGTTTGACGTTGGTGCATTGACAACCATGACGCCTTGCTGGGTGGCGGCAGGAACATCGACGTTGTCCAGACCGACGCCAGCGCGCGCCACCACTTTGAGCTTCTTGGCGGCGGCCAGGGCTTCGGCGTCCACCTTGGTTGCTGAACGGATCAGGATGGCGTCCACATCGGCGATTGCGGGCAGCAACTCCGCCCGGTTGGCACCGTCACAGTGACGCACCTCGAAATCCGGGCCGAGGGCTTCGAGGGTGGCCGGGGACAGTTCTTCAGCGATTAGGACGACGGGCTTGGGCACGTGGGTCTCCACAACGAGGGCAAATAGGTGTGAGGCCAGTGTATCTGCGGCTGGACATCGGTTGGGCGCCCCCACGGTCACTGCTGGCGTGAGATCGGCCACGTCCGCGGGTCGGGCACTTCGACATTTTCCGTGCACAGCATCCTCGAGAGCCCTATCGTAATGAGTCGTCACCCGCCTACGTGAGGATCAGCCATGTCTCAACAGCCTCAGGTCGACCCCAAGGTTGCAACCCTCAGTCCGGCAAAGACCTACACCGTTTGGTCGGTTATCGCCGTGCTGTTCTTCGCACCGACGGCCCTGGCGGCATTGTTCCAATCGGGCAAGACCTACGCTGCCAACCAGGTGGGCGACTACGCCCTGGCGCAGAGTTCGGCTCGGGCGGTGCGCAAGTGGTTGAACATCACCGGGCTCATCTTCATCGCCTTGCTGGTGCTCAACATCGTCGCGAGGGTTGCTGCCTGACAGGTGTGCGCCTGGCACGTACCGGCTCTCCTACTCGTTCAGCCAGTACGTGCCCCACACCACTCGCCCCTAGCGGGCGGCGGTGCCTTCGGTGAAGTCGTCGTCGCCGGAGTCCACCCACGCCATCATGGTGCGCAGCTCCCGGCCCGTGGCCTCGATCGGGTGCGCCTCGCCGGCCGCGCGCAGGGCGAGGAATTCCGGTGCGCCAGCATCTTGGTCGGCGATGAACCTTTCGGCGAAGGCGCCGGACTGAATGTCGGCCAGCACTGCCCGCATGTTGTCCTTCACCTGGGCGTCGATCACGCGCGGGCCAGAGACGTAGTCGCCGTACTCCGCGGTATCCGAAACGCTCCAGCGCTGCTTGGCGATGCCGCCTTCGTACATGAGATCCACGATCAGCTTGAGTTCGTGCAGGCACTCGAAGTAGGCCACCTCGGGCTGGTAGCCGGCTTCCACCAACGTCTCGAATCCAGCCATCACCAGGGCAGAGGCACCACCACAGAGCACCGCCTGCTCGCCGAAGAGGTCGGTTTCGGTTTCTTCGGTGAAGGTGGTCTTGATGCCGCCGGCACGCAGTCCACCGATCGCCTTGGCGTACGACAGCGCGAGATCCCATGCGCCACCGGAGGCATCCTGCTCCACTGCCACGATCACCGGCACCCCGCGACCCGCTTCGTACTCGCGGCGCACCAGGTGCCCCGGGCCCTTCGGCGCCACCATCACGACATCGACGTCGGCCGGCGGCGTGATGTAGCCGAAGCGAATGTTGAAGCCGTGGGCAAACAACAACGTCTTGCCGGCGGTGAGGTTGTCGGCGATGGCATCGGCGTAGAGGCCGCGCTGCACGGGGTCCGGCACCAGCACGACGATGACGTCCGCTTCGGCGCAGGCGGCGGCGGGGTCGAGCACCCGCAGCCCGGCGGCTTCGGCCTTGGCCACGCTCTTGGACGTCGGCTGCAGACCGACGCGCACATCGACGCCGGAGTCCCGCAAGTTGAGCGCATGCGCGTGCCCCTGCGAGCCAAATCCCAGCACTGCGACCTTCTTGGACTGGATCAGCGCAAGGTCGGCATCTTTTTCATAAAACAGTTCGGCCACGGCAATACTCCTGCATCAAATGGTGTGGGGGTCAGAATTCATCGGTAGCGTATACGCCGCCCGCGGCAGGCCGGTCAACGGCGCCTCAGAGCAGCAGCCTCGGCACCCAGTCGACGTCACCGAACAGCGC
>CAZVKB010000165.1:0-4978 GCA_964627505.1 uncultured Actinomycetes bacterium
TTCTCGCACAAATATTCGACATGTTCCCCCACACACATCCCCAACCACCGCCCCCACCACCACCTGCCACACTAACCTCCCAAACTCCGCGCCCCGCACAAGCGCCGAGCCAGGCCGAGCGCGACACGACACTTGAATCTGGAGCAGATACCGGTCAGTTCAAATCGTCACCGCTTGCGCATTTCCCACCAAAGCTGATTACGCGTGGTCAACAATTCAACCCAGGCCATCGTGCTTGCACGCGAGTTAGCCCATGACGAAGGTTTTCTCAAAATCGAAACGCCAAGAAGTGATAGCGCTGTTCGTCAACCTCGAACTCAGTGAGCACGGTCGCCCCGAGCTTGGTGGTCGTGGTGTGCAGTGATCGCGGATTGGCGCTCGCCACGAACAGCACCCCAATGTCATAGCGATCGCGGTAGAGGTCGTGACAGATCCGATTGAAGGCTGGATACAACCCCTGACCCCGAGCAGATTTATCGATAAGTACCGGCCCGCGAAATGCATAGCTCTGCTTCCCGATCGGTATCCCATCAAACTTGAGTTGGGCTGCCAGATTGCACATAGCTGCTATCACCGGCGACAGCCCCACCTCAATGGTTGGCGGTGGTGTGATGGCCATGAATCCCACAATTGAGTCGTCATCCCGCACCGCCACATGGAGCCCGCCATAGTTGATCGCCGAGTCAAACCATGCGCGCGCATGCAGGATCGAGACGAACCCCTCACCACTTTTCGGATTCGGCACGTTCCCGATGAAGTAGCTCGACTCCAACTTCATGATCTCGGGAACATCGTTCGTGGTGGCGAGGCGGATGATCGCATCAGCCATATCGCTAGTCGAACGCGAAAGTGGACGTACTGTCAAGGACTTCCACCAACGGACGGCGCAGCTGATACCGCCACTGCGTCACGCCCGCGTCGTCGACATCCAAAAGCATCTCGGCCAGGCTGGATCGCGTTGATGATCGATCATGCTGCAGCCGTTGCACTGTTGCGCCGTGCACCCGGCAATGACACAGTTACGTCCCCCACGCAGTGCACCGGGCGCCAATCCGGCTAGACCCTAGATGCGAGCAACTCTACGGCGACGAATGCGCTTCGACGTACTCTCTAAACGCGGCAGGCGCCACCGGTCGCGAGAAGAAGTAGCCCTGCGCGTATTCGATCCCTAGGTCGGCGAGCAGGTCGGCGACGGCCTGGGTTTCCACCCCCTCGGCCACCATGGGGAGATCCAGGACCCGGCAGAGATTGACGATTGACTCCAACAACCGGAACGCCAGATCGTCTTCGGGCAGCGGGAGGATGAACGACCGGTCGATCTTGATGTAATTGAGTGGAACCCGCGAAAGCTCCGATAGCGACGATTGACCAGTGCCGAAATCGTCGAGGGCGATGACGAAACCGAGATCCTTCAACTGGCGTAGCACCCCGGCGGTGTCCTGTAAGTCAGAACTGATCGCGCTTTCGGTCAGTTCGAGTCCGATCGTCTCAACAGCCACATGATGACGGGCGAGCGTGGACGTGATCCGGTCGGGAATGTCCGGCCCGATCTCACGGCGCGACAAATTGATGTTGATGCGCGGAATTTTGAATCCATCGTCCAGCCAGCGTTCCGTCTGGCAACACAAGTTCTCCAACACCCAGCTATCAATGGCCGCCACCATCGAGGAACCCTCAGCCACGGGGATGAACTCCGCCGGGCTCACCGTCCCGAGATCCGGGTCCTGCCAACGCAACAGCGCTTCGGCCGAAACCACGTGTCCCGTATCCAGGCGCACGATTGGCTGATATGCCAACGAGAAATGGTTGTGGTCGAGGGCTCGCAACATGCCCTCATGGAGTTGTTGCGCTCGAACGGTACGTGCATGCATTCCAGTTTCGTAGGGCATCACCACGTTCCCGCCTGCAAGCTTCGCAGCGTTCATCGCCAAGTCCGCGTTGCGGAGCAGCTCATCGGCGTCTTCGGCATCCGATGCGTGCGCGATCCCGACGCTCATGCGGATGTTCAACTGAATGTCGTCGGCTGTGATCGCCTGTGCCAGTCCGGCGTGCACAGACGCCGCCACCCGTTCGACATCCTCACCTTGCTCAACCACTACAGCGAATGTGTCGCCACCCACACGGCCAACGGTGCTGAGCGGCCCTGCTGCGTTCGCCAAACGTTCTGACACCAACCGCAGGACCGAGTCTCCCAGTGTGTGGCCGAATGTGTCATTGATTTCCTTGAAACGGTCCAACCCGCACAAAATCAAAGCGGTAGGTCGGATGGGCTGATCACGGTTCTCGCCGCCGAGGGAATCGCGCACCGCTCGCAGGTTCGGTAAACCAGTCAGCGCATCATGATTTGCGTCGTACTCCAACTGTGCCTGGAAGGCCAACTCTGCTTGCACATCGCGGGTGTTACAGACGATTCCCGACACGCTGGGAGAATGCAGCAGATTGCGCATCCGCGTGTGCATCCAGCGCCACGACCCATCGGCAGCCTGCCATCGCGCGCGCACTTCGGAACCCTCGCTCGTCAGCCCCGTGGCAGTGGCAACCGTATGGCCGGCCGCCTGAATTGCCTCGGTGACCGCACGCCGATCAGCGGGATGAACCAGGTCGATTAGGTAGCTTCCCGCCAAATCTGCACGCGGCGATCGCACGGCGGCGCTTAGTGCCGGACCAACATAGGTGATGCGTCCCGAGTCGTCGATGAGGCATACCAAGTCAGAGGACTCCTCGACCAACGAGCGAAACAATTCCTCGCGTCTTACGAGCGCCGAGGAGATTGTGCTGCGATCGCGCGCTGCGACTATCTCACGCAGCACCAGCAGCAGAATTAGCGCGAGCAACAGCACGGCCCCCAGTTGACCCACGCCCTCGGGACTGAACAGGGCAAAGGCGGCAACCACAGTTGCAGCAACAACCGGAATGAGCGAAACGGCACGCAGATCCCGGTGCAGGCTCCGCACCTCAATATCCGGGTCTATTCGCCCTTCAATCCGGGCCACGTTGTTGGCCGCCGACACCGCGCCTACAGCGATGAGCATGATTCCGACTTCGTTGACAATGTGAACCCAGGCGGGGATGACCGCAGTTGTTTCTACGCGGCTGAGGAAAGCGCCGATCTCAGCGACGTTGAAGAGCAGAAAACCGCCCGCGATCAGAGCCAACTCGGGGCGGCCGCGCCAATGCACCCGCGCGAGCACACTCAATGTGATCGCTACGCCAGCAACATTCATTGCAAGCGCAAGATAGGTTTCCAACACGCGCGCCGGCTCATCCGCATGCTTGTTCGCAACCCCCCGGATGATGAGTTCGTACACGATGAAATACAGCGCGACGCCTGTGACGACGCCATCGATGAGACTGCGCCAACTCGAACCTGAACGATCCGATCCCACGGGATAAGTGAGCACGCCGGCCAGACACAGTGGCATGCCGATGAGGTACAGGAACTGCAATGGTGAAAGCGCTGGTAGCAAGGTTTGAGTGGTGACCACATGCCAGATGTAGAAAGGTCCGTAGATCACTCCGCACCCGAGACCAGCTGCGATCAGCGCTGCCCCCACCCGAGCGCGACCATGACTGCGCCGGGCTCCAACGATCACACCGACCAAAGCCACGAGCGCAGTTGCGCTTCGCTCAGCGTAGGCCACCGCGAGGCCTGCGGCGGAGTCAATGGCGAGGGTGACCGCGAGGAGCAATATCGCGAGGGCGAGGCCTGACCACACCAAGGCCCACTTGTGCCGACTCATGAAAGATGTGGTCGTACCGCGGTTCGGGGTGTGCTCCCGGGGACGCTGCTTGACGACCGACACATGTGCAACATAGCGGGCAAACGTGAGTTCTTGCGGGCTGTACAGAAAGTCGTTGGCGGTGGTGAGCGGAGAAGCGAACCGCGCCACGTGCAGTTGCTGAGGGCGAGGTGAGACCTCCCCCCTCCCGCTCCTCGCCAGTGGTCCAGAGAAAAGAACACGCATGTTGAGAGCACATTGCTGGACCGCCCGCCGGTGAGCTAGTCAGTCAGGCACTGAATCGGTTTGCGGCTCGTGATCGGCAACTGGCATGTCCCGGCGGTCCCAGCGCTCAAGCACCACAGCTGCCACCACACCCAACGCCACCCCAACCACGGTAAACACAACCCTTTCCACCGAAGATTCGACGCCTTCGCTCTGATCTCCGAGCGTGGTAAATATCAACAACATGGGGGTCAGAAACATAGTCTGCAGGAAGTAGTTGCCGCTCATCGAATAGGCCGCCAACAACAGCAGACACACAGCGGCCACCGCCACAGCAGCCTGGGTCGGCAACACCACGATCACGACAAGCGCGATCATCGCTCCGAGGAGGGTGCCGAGCAGTCGGGCTGTGAGTGTGTCTTTGCGCTGTTCTGGCAACGGCCGCAAGGCCATTAGCAGGGTGACAGCGATCCAGTAGCCGTGTGGCACATTGTTCGCCAGCGACCAATACAAGGAAGCGGCCGTTAGTACCCCAAGCACGATGGCATGCCGCCATGCCACAGCCTGCGGCACCGGCATTGGCACTGCGTCAAACTTGAAGATGCGCACCACCAACCAGCCGAAGATTCCGCCAGCGAACACATAGAGCATGGCCTGCGACCAGGTGAGATCCAATCCGGCCGGACCCATAATGATCACCACGATCGGGGCCAGCGTCATCAGACCCGCCGAGTGCTGATTGGTCAATGCCAGCAGGATGGCGGAGGCCATCATCAAAAGCGCCACTGCCCACGGTGTGGTCCCAGCGAGCACCGCCAACGCGGCCAGTGCCGATGTCAACACCGCAGACCCAATCGCCTGGGCGTTGGTCGCGTACGGGGACACCGCCATCACCAGTCCGGCGGCGAGTCCAAACGCCATGCCGGCGGCCTCACCTCCGATTGCCGTGGCGATCGATGATGGGATCAGGACCACGATGAGGATGATGGCCGCGGACTTCAAAGTCCCCGGGGCTGGTTTCAGATCCACGTCTA
>CAZVKB010000166.1:0-4157 GCA_964627505.1 uncultured Actinomycetes bacterium
CGACGGCGGGCGAAATAGAACAGGCCTGCTGCGCCGAATGACACGAGGCCGCCGACCAAGCCGTGTGCCGCCATGCCGTCGAAGTAGGCACCTTTGATGCTGGAGTCGATCTCCGAAACTTCCTCCAACGGAATCGCATACTTGGCCGCAAGGTCTTCCGCGCTGGCGCTTGCTCGCAGTTCCGCCAGCGCCGTCTGCGCGTCGTTCGGGCTTGCTCCCGCGGCTGTGGCTCGATCGGTCAGCGACGTACTCATGCTGGCAAACACGATCGCGGTCATCAGCGCCACGCCCAAGGCGGATCCCACAGAGTTGGCCGCGTTGCGAAAAGCTGAAGCACTGCCTTCTTGACCAGCGCCCGAGGCGTCCATGATCGCATTGGTGAGTGGCACTCCAGACCCAGTGACGAAGAACGAGTACACCATCATGACCACTGCCGGAATCCACAGGGCGCTACCGACAGTCAGCACCAAAGAAAGCAACAAACTCACACCCAGGCCAGCCATGAAAATCACGCCCGCAGCACTGATACCCATGCGCTGCACAAGTCGGCCGGCATAGGCGGCCGCAAGAACAGCTACGATCTGGCTCGGAATCAAGATCAGCGCAGTGTCTAGCGAGGTCAATCCGTAGACGTACTGCAGCGCCAGATTCATGTAGAACCAAAGGTTCGCAAATTGGGTGAGTAGCAGAACTACCAATATGAGCAACAGTCCGCCGTGCCGCAACGAGACAAGCGACAGACTCGGTTTCGGCAATCTGCGCATCGCCACGGCCAGACCCACCATCGCTGCCACCCCCACGGCTAGCTCGATTCCGAAATTTAGCCCAAAGCCGGCACTACTCAGTGTTGTGATGGCCTGTACGGCGGCCGCCAATACGACTCCGGCCAAAGTCGGTGTGATGAGCTCCCCGCGGGTTTTGGCGCTGCGCGTCGTCGGCACCGTCTGCCGGATGATGATCGCAGCGAGCACCCCCAGCACGAACCAGGTCGCCACCACTGCCCGCCAACCGATGCTGTCAATCAATGCCCCCGCGAGCACCGGCATGAGCAGGTACGCCACTGGCAGAATCGCACCGAAGGCTCCGAAGGCCGCCGCTCGAGCATTCGTGTCTGTGACGCTCGTGCTGATCAACGCGAGCCCGATCACGAAGAGCGCGGTTCGCCCGATATTGACCCCGAGGACACCGACTGTTGCGACCGCGGCGCCAGGAGCCACCATGATTATCAGTGAACCCACTGAAAAGACCATGGCGCTCAGCAGTAGGGTGCGACGTCCGCCCCAGCGGACCCCCACCACGCCAGCCAGAAACATGATCAATAAGGCCCCAACGTTGGGGATCTGCCGTAACAAGGACGCTTGGGCATCGCTGGCCTGAAAATCCTCGACCATCCGGGGTAGGACGAAAGTGAAACTTGCGGCTTCGGATAGCAGCAGCGCCGCTGCGACGCATACGCCGAGCACCAATGTGCGCTGGGCGCCTTGCAGGGCGGAACGACTCATGGCCGCAACCGGCGTGAGGAGGCCGCATCGGCTAAATGCAGCCGAGGGTGTATGTGCGCATCACCTGCAAGGCTCATGCTTCATCCATCCGCAACGGTGGCAAATTAGAGCAGCATTGACTACTGAAGACATTAGCGATTCCCCACGTCCGGGCCACGATCAGCATTGAATTGGCGATCCTGCATATGCAAGGCTGAAAACATGTCACAAGAACAACTGGCCGCGTTGCGCGCAGCAGCGGCTGACGACAGGAAGTTGCAAGCGGCCCTCACCGCCACCACGACGACTGAAGAGTTCGTGAAAGTCGCCGGCGAATACGGATTCCCGATCAACATCGAAGACCTACCGACAGTCGAAGGCGATCAGGACCTGTCCGACGCCGAACTCGAGGGTGTGTCCGGCGGCTACACGTTCCCTCGTACCGACTGGGTGTATTGCGACAATCCCTGGACAAATTACTGGTGCACACTTAAGTGCTGAATCCGAGGATGCACTGGCTCTGACATCGCACCCCAGCACGGCACAATGCCGGTGAAACTCGGCAAGGTCTGACCTCGATCCAGCTCGACCACGTCAGAATCCAAGCCAGCTGCATCCAAAACGTCGGCTACCAGCCCAGGTCCTTCTCGCTCCACGTTCTTGATGATCAGCACCTTTTTCATGGTGCGCACACCTTTCGAAAACGATCCAAACCTGGGCGGCTGCCGCGGGACACCGGCTACTTGCCGATGGCGGAGAACACCGCGTCTTCAGACACTTCCTTGGTGCAGAAGAACCAGTCAACGCATGTGACGCCTTCGTCTTTGCCTTCCATCCGGTCCTTGGCGGTGCCGCAGGAACCGGCGGGCGGGACGATGACGGCATCGCCGGGGCGCCAGTCGGCGGGCGTGGCAATCGACATGGCGTCAGCGGTCTGCAATGCGATGATCACCCGCTTGAGTTCGTCGAAGTTCCGCCCGAGGCTCAGCGGGTAGTAGATGATCGTGCGGATCGTGCCTGCGGGGTCGATCACGAAGACCGCGCGGACGGCTTTCGTGTTGTCTTCACCTGGCATGATCATGCCGTACTTGCCCGCGACCTCCATGGTGATGTCTTCGATCAGCGGGAAGGTGACCTCGACATCTTTCATGCCGTTGAATTCAATTTTCTCTTTGATCGTGCGCAGCCAGGCGATATGGCTGTAAAGGCCATCGACGCTCAGGCCCACGAGTTTGGTGTTGAGTTCCGCGAATTCGTCTTGCATGGTGGCGAAGGTCATGAACTCGGTGGTGCAGACGGGGGTGAAGTCTGCGGGGTGGCTGAAGAAGATCACCCAGTGGCCCTCGAAGTCGCCCGGGAAGTTGATCTCGCCCTGGGTGGTGGTCGCGGTGAAGGACGGCGCTGGGTCGCCAATCCGCGGCATGGCGGTGGTGACGGCGGTTTCGCTCATGGAGATACCTCTCTCGTGGTGCCCCGTTGATGGGGATTGGTTCAGGACGGTGATTCCTGACATTCGGGGCAGGTGCCCCAGAAAACTATTTCGGCTTCGAGGTGGTCGTAGCCATGCGTTTGCGGTGGGTGCAGGCAGCCAACAGCCCTGTGTTCGCAGTCCAGATCTTGCACGCGGCGGCAGTGTCGGCAGATCAGGTGGTGATGGGTGCCCTTGACACTCAGTTCGTACAGCGCGGCACTACCAGCGGGCTCGATGCGATGAACGAGTCCCGTCGCGACGAGGTCGGTGAGCACGTTGTAAATGCCCTGAGTGGACACAGCCCCGGTGCGTTCACGCGCGGCAGTGGCGACCTCATCGGCGGACACGTGGCTGTTGTCGGCCAAGATCTGCATCACGGCTACCCGCGGGGCGGTCACACGGAGTCCATGCGCGCGCAGAGACTCCTCATCGGCCATCACAATTGGAGAGTATCAGACTTTTGAATCATTCCAAAGAGCGGTGTGGTGACTCGAGGCAATGGTCACCGCAATTTGAGTGCGAAGGTTGGCGTTGACGAGTGCGGGAGAACCGGTTGGTGATTCTGAGTGCAGGGGAACTCGAAGCAGAGATTGAGTGGCGCAAGCGGTCTAGGTAATGCAGGTCGGGGCTCCCGCGACAAAGATTCAGGTTGCAGATTCCCAACACGAACTCCCCGGCCCGGACACGTAGACCCAGCGTGGTCAGCCAGGTAGAACAATGTCGTAGATGCGGTTAAGGGCGGCGACGGGCAGCCGAGGAGTGATGTCCTCTGGGGGGAGCACGACCTCGATGTAGGAGGCACATTCGTTGGTGGCGGCCGTCGCAAGTGCGGCGTCGAGATCGCCAAGTGTGGAAACTCGCGCCGTGTACCAATCGTCGCACCCCATCGCATGCGGAATGTCGGCGTACCGCCAGGCTGGCAGCATGTTGTAGTCGTGGTTACCCATGACTGTCGACGACAGTGTTTCCTCGATGCCGTACTCGCCGTTGTTGAGCACGATGATCGTGGGCTTGACCCCATAGCGGCCCATCACACCGATCTCGTTGGCAGTGAGTTGATGGCCGCCGTCGCCGGTGACGAGCAAAACTGGCCGACTGGGATCGGCCACTGCCGCACCAAAGGCCGCGGGGGTCGACCATCCGATCGAGCCCCACAGCATCTGGTGGAAAAAGACGGCTCCCTGCGGCAGTCGCAAATTGACCAT
>CAZVKB010000166.1:4167-4922 GCA_964627505.1 uncultured Actinomycetes bacterium
TCTGAGACAACAATGTGCCCGGGCTGTAAAAATTGCTCCAGCCTGGGATACAACGTGGCCGACGACACCGGATCCGACGGCGCACCGCCCCCCGCGGCATCTGCGTGCTGCGGAACTGGTGTCTGATCTCCGCCGAGGCTGGGGACGGGCTTGGCCAGACGCTCTAGGACGTCGGTCATCATCACCGGGGTGATGGTCTCTAGACCGCCTCGGTCGTGGAATGTGACCGAGTCCACACCGATCTCGACAAGGTTCGCTGGGTTGATGCCAGATGTCCAAAATCCCGTGTTCATGTCGGAAAAAACCGTCCCGAGGCTGAGTACCACGTCTGCGCCGTCGACAGCGGCCCGAACTTCGGGTGCAGACATAGCCCCCTGATACATCCCCACATGCTGCGGATGGGTCTCAGTGAGCACCGCCTTGTCCATTGGCGTCGAAGCGAAGACGAAGCCCGTGGCGGACAGCAACGCCTCCACGTGCGACTGAAGTCCGTATCGGGCCACCAGGTGGGAGGGCAAGATCACTACCGATTGCGCGGTCGCGAGTTTCGCTTCCAGTCGCTGCGCTGCTTCCTCCAGAGCCGTCGGATCGCTTGGGAGTTGACCTGTGTCACGCCAACTCCTGGTCACGGGCTCACCCACCACCGGCAGCCGCAACAGATCCTGCCCCCCGCAGATGTAGACCGGCTGTCGGTGGTGCAGCGCCGCAGCAAGCACACGTTCGGTTTCGGCGATGGCGTTGTGCGGTGTCTGTTG
>CAZVKB010000167.1:0-4899 GCA_964627505.1 uncultured Actinomycetes bacterium
AGCGGTGCTGCTGGCCGCGCACAGGGAACACTTCAGCACCCTGATGCTTCCGAAAGTGGCCCCTGATTTGCCTGCGCGCTTAGCAAGCAAAGGTGGTCTAGCGGAATTGTGTGCTGCACATGGCACTCCCACTCCACGCACGGCAGTGCCGACGTCGTGGGCTGAGGTGGCGCAGTTCACCAGTGTGGCGCAGTTTCCGTGTGTGGTGAAGAATCCGGAACCGTTCAGTCGTCTGGTGACCCCTGCCGTGGCTGCCACAACGAAAGTCGCGAATTTGTCCGAGTTGGAGTCGGCATTGTCTAAGTGGCAGCCGGAGGAGCCGCTGTTGATCCAGGAATTCGTCCCTGAGGAAGACAGCGAGGACTGGTACGTGGAGGCCGTTTTCGACGATGCTGGGGCACCTGTGGTGGCGTTCTCAGGACAGAAGCTGCGCGCATATCCGGTGGGTACCGGTGTGGGCACGCTGTCCGTGTCTACCGTGAACCGCCGAGTGCTGGACGTAGCGTGTGACTTCGCCGGGAAGATCGGCTACTCGGGGGCATGCGACATGGACTGGCGATACGACCGACGCGACGACACCTACAAGTTGATCGATTTCAATCCTCGCCGCGGCGCTCAGTTCAGACTGTTCCAATCGGATACCGGGATTGATGTGGTGCGGGCTCTTCACCTGCAACTCACCGGACGTCCGGTGCCTGCTGGACGTCAGGTCGCAGGTGTACATCACGTTGTGGGTGTACTCGATCAGAAGGCGTATCGTGACCAACGGAGGGCGGGGCGGGCGGGCCCCCGCCTGCTTCAGCGCGGGCGGGTCGAGCGGTCGTGGTGGGCTGCCGACGACCCTGCCCCAGCCTGGCGATTTGCCACCCAACTCGGACCTGCGGCAAAAGTAGCCGATGCGCTAAGGGCACCTTTTCGACGAAACAAATCGTCCGGTACCAGTGTGGGGGACTCAGCCTGACACGATGTCAGCCCTCGCACCGCTCCAGGTGGCTGCGCTCCTTGATGTCCCACAGCCACCCCAGCGCCGTCGGACGTCGATGCCAACCGTCGGACCACATTTCGGTCGCGTCAACTGACCACGTGAGTGTGTGCACACCGCGTTGGCGCGTGCCGTCGGCTGACCGACCTGCACTGCGACCGCTCACCCGCACGAGAGTTTCCGCCGGCTCGCGCTCCGGAAAGGCGATCACCTCGGCTGCACGCCCATATGCGCCAGCACAGTCTTGGGTGGCGCGCAGACCGCGCACAGGATCCAGTGTGCCGCCGCCGCGACCATTGATAGCGCTGACTCTGACGGCGTCCTCCAGGCGGTGCCACTGGCCAGCTTCCCGATCGAGGGCATAAGCCACCACCACCGAATCCGGATCCACAGCCGCATCGGTGGCGAGCACTCCCGACACTTCTCCAGCCTCGTCAAATATGAGTACGGGATCGGCTAGAGCAGGCGGCAGTGCTGGCAGTTGTGGCGCTGGGCGCCATGGGTCTCCAAGGACGTCGAATGTGTAGATGGGGTTGTGTCGCGCACAAGTTTCCACCGTGGCAAGCCAACCATGGGGGGTGCGATACACCTGGGGAAACGACAAATGGTGGGCAGTTCGTAGGAGGATGGCATGCGGGATAACGTCATCGCCGACGGTTTCCAGCAGTCGGATGGCTCCGCGGCACGTGACCATGTCGAGTTCCTCAACAATCACCCAGGTGCGTTTGTCCGCCACCACACACGGGTCGGCCCAGAAACCCGGCCCGGGTTTTGCCCGCCACGTGAGCGGAGCCCGCAACCGACCTTCATCCCTGATCAAGTCGGCCAGCGGTTCGGTGCCGGGTAGCCGGGCGATGCGCCACTGCTGAGCCGTGGCGACTCGCTCGACGAGGCGCTTGGCAAATCCCGTCGTCCCCACCACTTGTGCCCAGCGGTGATCTGTGGGTGTGGCACGCCCAGTGAGCATTGGAATGGCAGCGGATTCCGGCGGTGCAGGCAGGGGGAAGTGTCGAGTGGCCATCACCAGGAGCGGTCCGGCGACGGTGCGCATGTATTGCGTCGTGAGGTCGTGCGATCGACGAGTCCCGACCCTCCCACCGGCTAGCACCGAGCCAAGAGAATCGCGTACCTGCACGTCCACGCTGGCGTGGTTGTGCCTTATGGCTGCAGCCACCACCGCAGACTCAGACAGTGGTACGCCTGCTGCGTCGGTGAGGTGCAACCTGGGTCGAGGCTCGCCAGCGTCGAACGCTGGAACAGTGTGAATCGAAAATTCGGCATCCAACGGTGCTGAAGCATGGCCGCCAGCCGGAATCGGCACCAATTCCACGGCTGATCCTCGAGCGCAGAAGTCGATGGCGGTTGCTTCTAGCTGATCAGGTTGTGAGCCGCCCAAGTACAAGCCGATCCGTTGTCGGGCGCGAGTGCTGGTGCGAGCGTTGCCAAGGATCGTTGCGGCTGCTGCGTTCTCGAACATCGAAGCACAATCTGGATCGCTCATCACACCCATGTCACCCATCACGCCCGCATCGCCCATGTCACCCATGCTAGGGGCAGTGTGAGGCGCAATGAGGCTCAGCGATCAGACCGCAGAGCCTTCTTGACGCGGAACACCAGCGAGTAGGGCACCCGTTGCAGCACCAGTGTGCGAGCGATCCCGGCTCGGGCGGCGAGCGAGCCATCACTGTGGCGACGTTGGACCAGCAGCCGGGACGCCAACTGAGTCTTTCGCTTGGCCAAGGAGATGCCGCCCGGGTCGAGTTCGTAGTCGATGAGCACGTCCGGCAGGTTCGCTACTTGGCCAGCTTCCAGGAATTTGTAGAAGAACGCGTAGTCCTCAGCCGCGGGAACGTCGTAGTCATATCGGCCGACGAGGGCCAGTGCGGAGACCCGAAACATGACTGCGGGGTGCATGAATGCGCTGTTCTTGCGCATGAGAGCGGCGATCCCCTGTTGTGTGGTGGGCAATCGGTAGATGAACTGTTCCGCACCATTTTGGTCGACGAAGGCTGCTGCTCCGCCGACCAGCAGGACGTGTGGGTGAGCATCCAGGAAAGCTTCCTGCTTGGCGAGTCGCCCCGGGCGGTTCCGGTCTCCGCAGTCGAGGCGGGCGATGTAGGTGTAGTGACGTGTGAGGATCCACTCCAACCCGGCGTTCAACGCATGTTCGATGCCTTGGTTGGTCGGTTGCACGAGGACGTCCATATCGCCGTCACCGGGCCAAGCCGCCCGGGCTGCAACGACGTCAACCGGGTGTGTGGCGCTGCCGTCGTCCACGATCAGCACATCACAGCGCTCCGTTTGCTCAATTGAGGTCAAAGATCGCAGTAGGCTGTCGTGGCTGTTGTAGTAAGGAATCAGCACCACGGTGCGGGCATCCGACATAGGAGGAGGGTGGCACGAATGTCGATCCCGTTACGCACCGACCTACTGAAGTGTGAGGTGTGTGGTGGCTGACCCGAGATCTGGGCAATCCGACGAGGAGTCGGAGACTGATGCCGGACACCGGAGTCGAGTGCATCACGCACGCACCGTCTCGGTTTTAGCCGTGGCGGAGATTGTCGGAAAAGTCGCCTCTTTTGTCATGTTCGCGGTGGCTGCTCGGATGTTGGGCATCGACGACTTCGGACAGTTCAGTTGGTCCTTCAGCCTGGCGCTGCTGATTTCGGCGTTCGTCGTGTGGGGCTTCGACACGGCGCTGATCCAGCTCGCGAGTGGGGCGCGAGATCGACTCGATGGGTTGCTCAGCAACGTTCTTGCCATTCGGGCGCTGTTGGTGCCCGTGGCCATGCTGGTGGTGTGGGTATTTCCCTCGGGCAGCAATGAGAACGACCTGGTCTCTGAAGTGTTGACGGTGGCGGTTCTGGCTGATTCAGCGAACCAGGGGATTCGCGCAGCCGCCGGGGTGATCGATCGCCAGCAGGCGGTAGCCATCAACCTGGTGATCCAACGGATCGCGACAGCGGTATTGGCCATTGGGGTATTGATGGCGGGCGGTGGGCTGGCCGGGATGTCGTGGGCATACCTGGCTGGGACGATGGTCGGCGTCTGTCTGATGTTTGTCACCGGTCGTCGGATCGGATTACGGCCGTCGGTGCGGCTGGTTTCGATCTCCGGCATGAAGGAACTCGTACACGCCTCCCACGCGCTCGGGATTACCACGACGATCAATATGTTGGCGTTTCGGGTGGATACCTTGCTCCTCGGTTGGTTGGTGGGCAACGAGGCGGTTGGTGCGTATTCAGCCGCGTTCAAGCTCTTTGAGACCGCGCTATTCGTGGTGTGGTCACTCGATCGTGTCGCGTTCCCTCGCATGGCGGCGTCGGAGGGGTCGGAGCCGATTCGACGCATCCTGCATGGGGCTACCTCAGTGATGTTCGCCATCTTCGTGCCGTACATCGTGCTGATGGTGGTGCGAGGTGGCGACATCTTGAACTTGATATTCGGCGCACCCTATGGCGAGGTGAGTGTGAGCGCCTTGCAGGTGCTGTCGATCTCGTTGATCCCGTACGCCCTGCGATATCTCCTCGCTAGCGGATTGTTGGCGCGTCGTCGCAATGTGTTGGTAACCGTATCGGCGGTAGTTGCCCTTATCGTCAACATCGTGGCCAACCTCATCATGATCCCGATGTGGGGTGCTGTTGGTGCGGCGGCAGCCACATTGGTTGCGATGGCAGCGCAGTCGATTGTGTTGTGGATTGTGCTGTTCCGAATGGTCGGCTCGCCACGGATCATCAGGTCTTCGCTCGTGGCTTTGATCGCTGGCATCGTGATGGTGCCGATCCTCATGGCTCCGCTCAACGTGATCATCATTGCGGCGCTGGCGTGCGCGGCATACGGTGCCGTGTGGTTTGTCGTGGCGGGTTGGCTGGATCCCACAGCCCGGCGCACCCTGCTAGGGATGCTAGGACGCTAAC
>CAZVKB010000168.1:0-4872 GCA_964627505.1 uncultured Actinomycetes bacterium
GAGGCAGACATGCCCACCGTGAACACTCGACGACGCTCAACGAAGACCGAGGCTTGCACCTCGGTGAATGGACCACCTGGCGCGGCACAAGCCGGGGTTGCTCAGTTGCGCTCAACGAAGACCGAGGCTTGCACCTCGGTGAATGTGGAATCGTGACGCGAGCACCGTTGCAGCACGCTGCGCTCAACGAAGACCGAGGCTTGCACCTCGGTGAATGAACCTCAAGCACTGGCCAGTACGCCGCCGAGTCACGCACGCTCAACGAAGACCGAGGCTTGCACCTCGGTGAATGATGGTCGGCAGGTTGGTGCCGTCGTAGCGCCACGTCGCTCAACGAAGACCGAGGCTTGCACCTCGGTGAATGGTGGGTTCCGGCAGACGCCGACACCCCACCACCGTTCGCTCAACGAAGACCGAGGCTTGCACCTCGGTGAATGTGCCGAGCACGAGCGTCACCTGCGCCACAAACAACATCGCTCAACGAAGACCGAGGCTTGCACCTCGGTGAATGAAGGACGGGCTGGGCATCGCCGCCGCGACGTTGATCGCGCTCAACGAAGACCGAGGCTTGCACCTCGGTGAATGTGTACTACCTGGATGTTATGCGGGGCCGTGATGCTGACGCTCAACGAAGACCGAGGCTTGCACCTCGGTGAATGATCCGGTGAGAAATATGAGCTGCGAGCGGCCAGGCTGCGCTCAACGAAGACCGAGGCTTGCACCTCGGTGAATGGTGGATCACATTCGGCAATGATCCTTTCGGTCTTGCGTGTTGTCGGTCATTCAGTTTGACCATGTCGGCGTCACGTTCGGTGATGATGTTTTTGGGGCAAAGTTGGGCCCCGCCGGTGGGGTTCCGGCGGGGCTGGTGGTCGGGTTGTCGGTGGGATGGTCGCGGTGTCGCGGGGGTGGTCAGTCGGCGGTGACTTCGGTGATGGCTGCTCGGGCGGAGGTTTCGTCGACGATGGATTTGCGGGCGGCGTAGCCTGCGATCAACGCTTGGATGGCGAGGTTGTTCACCGCTCGGGGTAGGCCTCGGGAGACTTGGTGGATCAGCGCGGTGGCGTCGTCGGAGAACAGCGGGTCGGCGCGGCCGGCGAGTTTGAGGTGGTGGCTGATGTAGTCACCGGTCTCGGCCTGGTCCATGCCGGGCAGGTGGTAGCGCAGCGCGATGCGCTGGTCGAGCGCGGCGAAGGTGCCCAGCTTGATGCGCCGGCGCAGGGTGGGTTGCCCGATCAGCAGGCAGGCGAACGGGCTGGTCGAGTCCATGTCGGCGTTGAGCAGCAGTCGTAGTTCTTCGAGTTGGTCGGTGTGAAGCAGGTGCGCCTCGTCGCAGATCACGACGACCGCCCGGCCGCGTTCGTGTTCCTCGGCGGCGAGCAGCCCGGTGGTTTGCGGGATGAGGTTGGCTTTGTGGAACCGGGGCACGGCACCGAGCGCGGCCACGATGCCGGCGTAGAGGCCGCGGGTGCCGGTGGCGGGGTTGGCCAGGTAGACGATGGTGTGGCGGGAGGCGTCCAGATCGGCGACGGCGGCGCGCACGGCGACGGTTTTCCCGGCACCGACCTCACCGGTGATCACGCTGAGGTTCTTCTCCTCGATGCACCAGCGCAGCCGGGCGACGGCTTCGGCGTGCCCACGGTAGCGGTGCAGCATCCCGGGGGCGAGGTTCTTACCGAACGGGGTGCGGGTGAAGCCGTAGTAGGAGCCCAGATCGGTGATACTCATACGGCACCGCCGTCAGCTGCGATGCCATACCCGGCGCCGGTGGTGCCGGATAGTTCGAGTTGGCCCGGGATCGACCCGTCCTCCGGTAGCGCACCGCCGCCACCGTCGTCATCTTCGTCGTGGTGGTCACTGCTGGTGAGGGTGGCGTAGTCGATGCGCCCGGCTGCGTCGCGTAGCTGCTGCTGGTGGTCTTCGGCGATCAGGTGCAGGTAGTCGATGCCGGTGGCCGCCACCGGTGCCGGCGCGGGGCCCTCGACGTTCGGGTGGACGTGGCGTCCGATCTTGTGGGGCACCGCGATGCCCATGTTCCGGCCTTGGTAGCGCACGGCCAGGACGGTGAGATCCATCGGGTCGAACACGACCTCAACCTTTCGTCCGACCAGGGCGGCGTCGACTTGGTAGACGTTGCCGTGCAGCGAGATCGTCGCGGTTTTGGTCACGGTGCGCATCTCGGACCAGCGGAACGCCTCGACCAGCAGCCCTGGGGCGGGCAGCGTGGGCGGGCCATCGGCCAGGAACCGGGCCAGCGGCGCCTGCCCGGTCTCGGAATGGGTCCGCTGGTGGTAGACGGTTTCGACCCAGGCCGCGAACAGGACGTTCAACGCGTCCAGATCCGCCACCGCCTCGGTGGCGAGTTCGACGAGGAACTGCTCGCGCACGGTGCGGAAGAACCGTTCGATTTTGCCTCGCCCGGCCGGCTGCCCGGGCCGGGAGTGGATCAGCCGGATCCCCAGCACCGCCAACGCCCGCAGGAACGGTGCGGAGACAAACGCGGATCCGTTATCGACGTAGACCGTCGCGGGGATACCGCGGGCGGCCAGGCCGGCGCGCAGCGCCCCGGACAGGCGCAACGTGTCCTCGCCGTGGCCCCACCGGTAGCCGGTCAGCGCCCGGGAATGGTCGTCCAGGAACGCGAACAGATACACCTTGCGACCGCCGATCTTGGGCCCGTGCAACGCGTCCCCGGTCCACCGCTCGTTGGGCCGTTCGGCCTCGAACCGGCCGAACGCCCGCGGCGGCGATCCGTCCGGGCGGGTCGTGAGTTCCAGGCGGGCGAAGTGGCGCTGCAACGTGCGCGCCGACGGCGCTTCGCCCCCGTTGGCGGCCAGGATCGCCGCGACTTGGGCCGCGGTCCGGGCCGGGTTCTCCCGTTTAAGTGCGACCGCCAGCTCCAACACCGCCGGGTCGGTGCGTGGCACCGCGCCGCGTGGGCTGGGCACCAACGCGTCGAACCCGCCGGCCCGCCAGGTGCGGATCCAGCGGTCCAACGTCACCCGCGACACCCGCACCCGCCGACCATCCGGACCGGTGTGCTCGACCTCGGCGATCGCCCGCACCAGCTGCCCACGCTCGGCGTGGGACAGTCCCGGGTCTGCTGCCTCGCGGATCAGCGCATACCGGAACAGCCCCACCTCCCGCGCCCAATCCGTCCCGGTCCTACCTGCACGTCTCTTTCCCATGACCTTCGCCTCCAACCGGTCTGCGGGCGGCCCGACGCCGCCCTGCCCGGCCAGCCTCACCGCCGGACCCGCCACCGGCCAAGGGGCAACTCGTGTTGGCCTTCAACAGGTTTCGGCCCCACCCCGGTCTCCTGCCCGGACCGGCCCCAACAGGGCTCCGCCGGACACCTGGGCGACGAACTCCCACGGCGGCCGAGGACCGAACCGGCGCACCCACGCCGCCGCCGCCAAACCCATCACCTCCACCGCATCACCCACCCCTGACCTGCGTGCCGTGATCGGACCTAGCACCGGATCCAGCGCCGCGAGCAGCCGCGTGAACACCGCACGCCAACCCTCAGCCCGGACCCGGAACCGGCGCAGCCAGCCGCGCACCGTGCACTGGGCTACCCCCAGCCGCGCAGCGACCGTGCGGAACCCGAAACCGGACGCCGCCAACACCAACGCCGCCCCGATCACCGCCGCCACATCCGCGCGCCGCACCAGCACAAACACCGGCAACAACACATGCGTCCGGGCGCACCCCGCACACCGGGACCGCCGCGGCCGCAACCACACCCGCAGCCCGTCGGCACCCCTCACCGTGCGCGCCCGAGCCCACCCCCACCGGCGCAACACACCAGCACAATCCGGGCACCCCAAACCACCGGCAGACAGTGCCTGTTCGACCTTCGACGTATCCGCATCTACCATCAACACTGGGTGCCTCCAAGCACCAAGCGACGGCCCTCCCATCTCCGCTAAAAGACAGGGAGGGCCGTCGCGCTGACTACCGCATCATCACAATCCTGACGCACCCCCACCGCGCCCCCGCAGACCCCACCGTCATCGACGTCATCACCCCCAGCGACGCCCCAACCCCACCCGCTGATCAACCAGCCTGTCGCCTAACACTTGCGCGCTCAACGAAGACCGAGGCTTGCACCTCGGTGAATGCGAACGTGACCGACGGCAGTGTGAACTCGATCTTGTTCGCTCGACGAAGACCGAGGCTTGCACCTCGGTGAATGTTCAGGCCCCGAGTAATCGATGTCAAAGCTTGGGGACGCTCAACGAAGACCGAGGCTTGCACCTCGGTGAATGGCCCGTCGCCGTGTTGTAGGACCCTGTCGTCAGGTTCGCTCAACGAAGACCGAGGCTTGCACCTCGGTGAATGGACCAACCACTGAGATGGAGTGATTGATATGTCTAAGCCGCTCAACGAAGACCGAGGCTTGCACCTCGGTGAATGTGAGCGGTACGACGCCAGCCCGGCAGTATTCGTGCTCGCTCAACGAAGACCGAGGCTTGCACCTCGGAGAATGTTCGGACCTTTGATGGCTTCCTGCACTGCCCCGATCGCTCAACGAAGACCGAGGCTTGCACCTCGGTGAATGGGCCATAAGCCGTGATCGAGTCGGCGTCTTCGGCGACCGCTCAACGAAGACCGAGGCTTGCACCTCGGTGAATGATCTTCCCGACCCCGCTTCCTACACCGTTTCTCTCCCTCGCTCAACGAAGACCGAGGCTTGCACCTCGGTGAATGCTGACGACTATGACCAACGTGCGGAAGAAGTATTCAACGCTCAACGAAGACCGAGGCTTGCACCTCGGTGAATGCGCTGCTGCCCTTCGACATCAACTACCGCGCCCTGCTCGCTCAACGAAGACCGAGGCTTGCACCTCGGTGAATGGACGAGCGGGC
>CAZVKB010000169.1:0-4832 GCA_964627505.1 uncultured Actinomycetes bacterium
ATGGTCCCAGCCGTGCGCATTCGTCGGCGGAACTGCTCGAAGAGATCACGGGCAAAGCTTCAGATGCACCACTGTGCATGACCTGCGGGATCAAGATGCGCCCCGCGGGGTCCTGCTACGTCTGTGAAGGCTGCGGCAGCACCAGCGGCTGCAGCTGAAATTCACCAATCTTTGCGTGTCCCCCCGGATCATTTGACCGGGGGGACACGCAAGGGTGTGCAGCAACATGTTTGACCAAACGGGGTGATCCGTGCTCTGATCGCTTCCGGTAGCCGACTTGGTCGAGGTGACCTGGCCGGTGGTTCACTGGACCCTGTGCATCCCATGCGCTTCGGCGGACCTCTGAAATACCGAGGTTGTTTTCCGGCGCCACTGAAAGTGTGATCAGACGGCTCCGCACATCGGCATCAAGCCCGCCACGCTATTCTGCGCGGAAGTCGACGGCTGAACGGGCCACTCCCGCGGCACATGTGGCTTTTTGGCGTGAACGCGGCCAAGACAACAAACCACGAAACGCGCCGGACCGGAACTGCCAACCTCTTAGTGTGCTGGACCGCCTCTCCAGCCTCTCGCTATACGGGAACTGGACTCAACTCGTGAAGGCCGCCGGGGCTACACCCTCAGTATCGCGCCGCCTCGGGCAGGAAGAGGACAACTCGCGCACCACCACTCGGCGACTGCCCTAATTCCACCGAGCCACCGTGACCGCGGCTGATCGTGTCGATGACGGCCAAGCCCAGGCCGCTGGTTCCGGGCGAGTTGTGGGCAAATGGTCGGATGAGCTCATCAGCAGGCGTGGGAGGGAAGCCTGCCCCGTCGTCATCGACGATGATGCTCAAGACATTTCCGGTGACCGACCAACCCACCTTTACCCGCACAGAATCTTCGTTGTGCACCATGCTATTGGTCACAGCGTTGAGCACGGCTTGTGCAAGACGCTCGGTATCGACCCTCACGCGGCATGCAGGTGGTGGTGCGACGACAACTGACACCTCCAGCCCGGCCAACCGCAGGTTCAAGTCATCTGCGAAATCGCGTAGTGGCACCTCACGGAGATGGACAAAGCCCGGCTCCTCAGAACGCGCGAGCGTGAGCAATGACTCAACCATTCGGCCGGCGCGGGCAACTTCGGAACTGGCTATGGCGAGCGAATCCAGGTCGTTGTCAACGGACCATCCGTAGCGGCTCAACGCTTCCAGGTGGCCGCGCGCAATCGCTAGCGGAGTGCGCACTTCATGCGACACGGTGGCGAGGAAGGTATTGCGACGCCGCTGCGCTTCCTCGATGCGGTCGAGCAGGTGGTTGAGTTGCTCGGCGAGATCGTGAACTTCCGCCGGATCGGCCGCTACTTCGACGCGAGTCCGAGCGTCTGAGCTCAACCGCCGAGTCTGATTCGCCAACTCCGTGAGCGGTTGAATTGCGCGGTTCAACGCCCATAAGGTAGCCGCAGTTCCGGTCAGCACGAATACCATGCCGATGCCGGCGGCGATAGCTGCCATCTGCAATGCCCGGTCACGGATATCATCCGAGGAGGCAAACACCATCACCCGTCCACCCCCGGGGGCTTCGCCGGCGACGTAGCGCAGGCTGGTGTCTCCCAATTGCAGGCTCGCGGCCTCGGTCGTGGTGTTCGCGGCGGCGAGCATCGCGGGTGCGTCCGCCAGCGCCTCTCGAATCGACTGCGGCCCGGCGGACACCGACGTGATCGCACCGTCGGAACTCAAGGCCACGACGGTGAACAAGCTCGATGAAGACGCCGCGACCACCTCGGCCACGCGGGCGTCGAGTTCAGCCGGTGGTACTTGTTGGAGTTGGTTGGTTAGGCGGGTGAGTTGTCGAGACAGGTCCTCGTCGGTCAACGTCCGCACATTGGCGAAGAGCCAAGGCAGCTACGGTAAAGGTCATTCCCGTGAGCGCGATCCACACAACCCTGGACCGCAACGAGGTCGGACCAGCGTCAGCCGATGAACCGGTAACCTTCACCGCGCACCGTTTCGATGGTATCGGCGCCGATTCGACGGCGCAGTTGGGCAATCGCCACGTCGACCAGGTTGGACCGACGCGGAGCCTGCTCCAATCCCCATACGCGCAGCAGCAGTTCGCTGCGGCTAAGCACCTCCTCCGGATGGCTGAGCAACTGTTCCAGAAGCGCACACTCCTGCTGCGTCAACAGCACGTCCTCCCCGTCAACCGTGGCGCACCGGCGCAGCAAGTCCACTCCCACCCGTCCGTGGTTCACCTTGGTTGGCCGTCGCGGGCTGACGTCGACTGCGCCGCTGCGGATGCGCCTGCGCACTCGCGCCAGTAACTCGGCGAGGGCGAATGGCTTGACGAGGTAATCCTGCGCCCCGCGGTCGAGGGCACCCACGCGATCGTCCACGCCGTCCTTCGCCGTCACGACGATCACGGGCAGGTCGGGCCGCACACGCACCACCTGTTCCAACACCGACTCTCCTGCCAGCAGCGGCAAACCGAGATCGAGAATCACCAGATCGAAGTCCCCCGAGACCGCACTGGCCAACCCGCTTGGTCCATCCACAGCCTCGGAAACCCGGTGCCCCTCCGCCTCAAGCCCAAGCCTCACCATGGCCCGCATCCCGGGCTCGTCGTCGATGACAAGAATTGTGGGCATGACTGTCATGGTGCCATGGTCATCGGTCGTGGCGGTGGTGGTTGCGATCATCGTGCCAGCTCGCCGATGCGGAAGACCGCCAACCATGACTCGGGCTCTGCCTGTCCGGCGTGCTCGCCATTGAACAATGTAGTGGCGTCCGTGCCGCACATACTGACGACGCCGGCTGGTCCGGCGGGGTGCCGGGCGACGAAGTCGGTCAGGTCGTAAACTTGCCCTTCGACCGCGGTCCAGCAGTCCTGCGGCGTGTTGTGCTGCGCCACCTCAGACAGGGTGATGGGACTCGCCACCTCGGTGGCGCTCGCGGGTGCTTGGCGTGCCTCGGCAAGGGTGTCCTGCCACACCGCCTCAGCACCCGAGTGCCCCACTACGTAGGTCATCACGATCGAACCCACCGCCAGTAGCGACACAACACCGGCAGCTACGTGCCGGGCGGGGCGCCATTTCGGCAGGTGGTTCAGCCAGATCCACAGTCCCGAAACAGCCATCAGCACAGCCACGAGCGGCACCATGTTGTTGCCCCACTCGGCGTGGAACGTCGGCAGTCCGACCGCAGCAGTTAGGGAGTCGCCGGAGAGTTTGGCAAGGTAGGTACCCAACCCGCCGACGATCAGGCCGGCCAGGGCGAACCATTGCAGCCGCGGCCGCCACTTAGGCACGATGATGGCCACTAACATGGCCACCGCGGAAAGTGGCACGAGGATGACCACGATGTGCACGACGAGGGGGTGCAGCGGGAGCCCCTGAAGCTCCGCGAACCGGCCGCTGAGGAAGTCCATCATGTTCGGGCCACCGTGTCTGAGAGGCGAATGATGACGTTCATGTCAAGGCTCCTTTGCTTGTCGATGGCATCAGTACAAGCCACCCGATCCACATGAACAACATGAACTCAACTTCATGATTGTGAGCGCGGGCGGTCGTGGAAAGCGATGACGCTGCCGGTGAGCCCCAGTAGGCGAGCGGTCACCGCATGCGCTTCGGGCTCGTCGGCAGCCTGGCCGAGCGGATTGCCACCGGGTCGGAGGTAGGAGATGTCGGTGCGGTCGGGACCCGCCCGCCGGGGCCGCGGAAGGTCAGGTAAAGTCTCAGCGAATTCGCCGAACTCATACCCAGCACCTCCCGCATGTACACGGCATCTTGAGGCGGTGCGCAGTTCGACAAACATGACGTCATCGGTCGCCGGCACCCTAACGGGCAAGTTCACCCCGGCCAGCCCGACGAGGTGAGCAACTCACACATGTCGTCGGAGCCTTCTCCGGTGTGGTGGGTGTAGCCGACATCGACGCCCATCGGCAGCGCCAGCAATCTTCCGCCGCGGATATAGTCCTTCGGATCAGCCCTCATGATCTGCCGACCGACTCAGACGTACTTCGGTCCGAGCAAGCCGACAACGGTGATGACCAGCAGGTGCGGGTAGCGTTTGGCTATCCCCTTGGCGCGAGCTTCCATGGACTCCTGGTCCACCACGTGATGCGCCTCGGAGGACAACGTCGGCGCAACCCTGTGCACACCGCCGACCCAAACGCAACCCCCTTGTTGTCACAACCCAGACTGCCCCTACCAACAGCGCCGATCCGTAAGACAATGCGACCATCCATGTTCACGAATCACCCCCGGCGACGCGCGGGTAATCCGGGGAAATGGGATGACCATGAACTATCGCGATTGCGTCCGGTACACACCGACCACGGGGTGCAGCGGTCTGATGAACTGCCGCACCTATGATTGCCTGCCCCCACTCCTCACATCAGACAGGCGGAATCCTGAATCCATCGGTCTCCGCAGCGCGAGTTCGCTGCCGTCGCCCGCCTAGTCCGCTGAACCTGGCTTGGGCAGACCGAACACCTTTCGCTTGGCCGCATCCTGAGCAGTCGACGGCAAGTGCGCCAGGGCGGCGAGCCGGTGGGCGTCGGCACCGGTGAGATAGCGCGCACGCGGATGGGCGTCGGCAAGGGCTTTCATGATGGTCTCAGCTACTACCTCAGGCGGACTGCCGTTGTCCTCTTTGGCCAGGAAGTTGCTGAGTACGGATCGATAGGTTGACCCGTAGAGGACTTGTTGTTCGGGGGTAAATTCGGCCAGCGTCTGATCGACTTCTGCCCGCATCTTGTCCACCGCGGGGGTTCGTATGCTGGCTGGCTCCACAAGCACGACCCGAATCCCCCAGGGGGCTAGTTCCTGACGCAACGTCTCGGTCATC
>CAZVKB010000170.1:0-4736 GCA_964627505.1 uncultured Actinomycetes bacterium
TCGGCAGCAAATCACCATCAGCACGGCGCTGGGTGCGCAAACTCTGTGATCTCGGCTGTAGCGTCGGCGCATGGAGCCAGCGGGTGGGCAGGTCGGATCAGCGGGTCAGGCGATTCGGATCGAGCGGATGCTGCCGCTGTACGAGGCGAAGATGATCCATCAATACGACCATCGTTGGGCAACGTATGACGGCTCGGTGGATGGGAGGGGTCAGCCCGCTGCCCGCGACGTCACGACGGCCGAGAAGCGGGACGCGGATTTCGTGGCGCTGCCGCGGTACTGGGTGCCCGCGGATGAGGTGGCGCAGGTCCTCGGGACTCCACCCTCCGCCGAAGTGGACGTCGCACCAAATCGGCATCTGTATGAGGCCGGATGGCGAGATATAACCAACTCGACCAACGAAAGGACTGCAGTAGCGGCCTCTTTCCCATTGGCTGGTGTCGGGAACAACCTGCCCATCTTCACCACGGGTGGATCACCATTCCTGATAGCAGCGCTCAGTTCCATGGCGTACGACTTTGGCGCTAGGTTGAAAATCGGCGGGTCGCACCTCAACTTCTTCCTATTCGAACAGATTCCGATTCCAACACCCGAATCGTTCGCAAGTACAACCCCCTTCACCGCCCCACACTCCCTCGCTGACTGGCTGCAACCCCGGATCCTGGAGCTCACCTACACGGCCTGGGATATGGCCCCGTTCGCTGAGGATCTCGACGACTTGGACCCCATCACGGGTCGCGTCAACCCGCCGTTCATTTGGGACGACGACCGCCGCGGCCTGCTGCGGGCGGAGATCGACGCGGCGTTCTTCCACCTCTACGGCATCACCCGCGACGACGTCGACTACATCCTCGACACGTTCCCCATCGTCCGCAAACACGACGAACAACGCTTCGGCGAATACCGCACAAAGGCCCACATCCTTGACTGCTACGACGCCATGGCCCGGGCTATCGAAACGCCGTACACCTCGCCGCTTGATCCGGTACCCGGTGCCGGGCAACGGCACGAACACGCAGCCTCCACGCCGCAAGGGATCCGCTAGCGCGAGGGCATCGCCCGTGTGATCGGCACGTGTCGGACCCTCTTGGTAGCGTCGCTGCAACGACCCAAACAGGGGGAGGTTCCTCATGACCACCAGCACGCTGCGGCCCACACCTGAGGTGGAGCGGGAGTTGCGCGAAGCTTTGCGCGGCCTGCAATCGCGCCTCGGCGACACCTACCGCGGCCTCGAGCAGGGCAAAACCCACCGGGAGATCGCCGACGAGTTGGGTGTCCCCACCCACGGTTTCGGCTACAACAACCAGGCGTCGATTGAGACGATCTTGGAGGGTCGCCGCTCCGACAGTCCCGTGCCCACACGTGTTGCCCGGAGCCACATCTCTGGTCTGAGCAAGCAGACGCAACTCTCCCCGGCCGCCCGCGAATATCTCCAGGCAGTCTTGGTCGAACTCGATTCGCAAATGGCGCCGAGCACGGGCTGGGACGGTTTTGTGCAGTGGGCAGCCATCCTGGCCGAAGTGGTGGACGTCGCCCATGATGAGGACGCTTGGAAGCGCGCCTCCGCCGCACGCTTGGCGAGTGCGCGCGAGCGCCTATTGGCGGACGACCTGTCGGCGCTGGATGAGGCACGCTCAGCAATGGCCCGCACCGGTCTTCTCGATCGCTTCTTCATGATGAAACTAACCGATGCCGTCAATGAGAGACCGCAGGAACTCGCGGATGCACTGCTGAGTATCTGGCAGCACGACCCGCGGGAGGCGGACCTGGATTCCTTCACCGAGCAGTTGCAAGGAGTGCTGGGTCATGTAACGCCCGGCAACGCCACCGCGATGGGCAGCGTGCTGTTGATGGGCCTGTCGCCCAGCGAGTTTCCGCCCTATCGGCCCACTCCTGCGGTGACCGTCCGCAGGCTGTCAGAAGGTGCTGCGAACGAACCGGAGTCGCCGGCCCGCCGATACCAGATCTTCCTCGACTGGCTCGACCAGTTCATCGTCGAGGCCAGCACGCGCGGTCTGGAGATTCCGGACCGGCTCAATGCCCAGGGTCTGGCGTGGACGGTAGCCAAGACCGATCCTTCGTCTACATCGATGTCCGCTGAACTGGCGCGAGATTTCCTGCGCTGGCGGGGCGACGCCCCCGAACCGCAGCGCGCGTGGCTGGTGCGTCCGGCCCAGGGTGGGCCTGCGCGGTGGTTGGCTGAGGATTTCGTCTCCCTGCCAGCCACCAACTTGGGTGAAGTCGAGCCGGGTGCAGATGCGGCGACAGTTAAGACTGCGATCGAAAACGGCTACAGCCACCAGGACTACGCCATTCGCAAGTCGTTGACGAAGGAGTACCACGCCTTCCTCACACTTATGCGCCCTGAGGACGTGGTAGTGGTGCTGTCTGGTGACAACATCGCGGTCGGCACTATCGCCTCTGATCCGGAGTACCGGGATGAGCCGGGCTATCGGTTGGCCCGGGACGTGCTCTGGGAGGCCAAGAGTCCGACCGAGACCCTCGCCGCTCCGCTTCCAAGCTTGCTCGATCTGCAGGGCAACGTCGTGGAGATCACCCAGGGGGTCGCGGTGTTGGGAGAGATCATCGCGACGGGCAAGTGGGAACCGGATCGAGATGGGAACGGTGGTGACACGACTAAGGGGACTGATCCGCAGGTACCCCCGCCGGACGTGGTGCCGCGCTTGCCTGCCGTAACTCACGAGGTGGCCACTCGGCATCACACCTCCCAGCAAGCCCTGCAGGAGATAATCGATCTCCTGCAGATCCGCCAACAGATCGTGCTCTATGGACCTCCTGGCACCGGCAAGACCTACCTGGCATTGGCCCTGGCCCGCCACATCGTCGGGCCCGAACATCGCAGCCGCGTACAACTCGTGCAGTTCCACCCGTCGTACGCCTACGAAGATTTTGTGGAGGGCTACCGCCCGATCCGCACCGACGAAGGTCAAGCGTCGTTCGAGTTGCAGCCTGGACCGCTGCGCCGGATTGCCGCTGAGGCACGCATGCACCCGGGTGAACCGTACGTGCTCATCATCGACGAACTCAATCGGGCCAATCTGGCTAAGGTTTTCGGGGAACTGTATTTCCTGCTGGAGTATCGCGACCAGTGGATCAACCTGCAGTACCAACCGGAGGCGTCGTTCAGCCTGCCGCGCAACTTGTTCATCATCGGCACCATGAACACAGCCGACCGGTCCATCGCGCTGCTTGACGCAGCCATGCGCAGACGGTTCTCGTTCATCGAACTGCACCCGGACGAGGAGCCGGTGCGTCAGGTGCTCGCCAACTGGTTGCGGGCGAACCAGCTCGACGGCGAACGGGCACGTCTGCTCCACGCGCTCAACAGCGCCATCGAGGAGCAGGATCGGGACATGCGCATCGGGCCGTCCTACCTCATGCGGGACGAGGCTGGAACCGAAGCGGGTTTGGCGCGAGTGTGGAAGCACGACATTCTGCCGCTGCTGGAGGAGCATTACTACGGCCGTCTGTCGCGCGCACAGTTGCACGCAAGGTTTGGGCTGGCGGCGCTGCGAGCCGACTTGCAAGGTAACGCTGAATCTGACGGCGACTCGCTTGTCAGCGATGACGCGGATGCCGGCGGCACACGCGATTCTGGGTCGGACGGTGGTCAGTGACCACGCCGATCATCCTCGACGAACTCGACCGCAACGGTCGCGTGGTGCCGTTGGCGGCGCCAGTTGCAGCGGCCCTGAGTGAGACAGGGCTGGTGGAGGTTCGCCCGGAGCTGCGTGGGGAATGGCGGATCCTGCCAGCAGGCAAGGTAGGGGCGGTGCGGATCGACGATGTGCAAGTGCAAGTGGTGCCGAAGTCCCGCATTGGCCTGAGCAAACTGCTGTTTCTACTCGGCTACGCCCGCGACCCCGGCTTCCGTCCGGAAAACGTCAGTGGCGTTGCAGAGCCTGATCTGTGGGCCGCGTTAGCCGAGTCCCTTGCCCGATTGGCTGAGCGAGCCACTGGGGGAGGCGTTCTGCAGGGCTACGTCACCGTAGAAGACTCATTGCGCACAGTGCGGGGCCGGATCCGCATCGGCGACCAGATCGCACGTCGGCCAGGATTCCTGGTTCCGGTGGAGGTCACCTTCGACGAGTTCACCGTTGATATCGCCGAGAATCGGATCTTGCGCACAGCGATTCGCCGCATGCTTGCCGTGCCCCGCCTCGCCGATGCGCCCGCTGCCAGGTTGGCCCACCTCGACGGCCGGCTGGCCGAAGTGTCGGTGTTGCGCCGGGGCGCGCCGATTCCGGTGTGGCATCCCTCTCGGCTCAATGAGCGGTACGTACCGGCGCTGCGCCTGGCCGAGCTCGTACTGGCGCACAGCTCCGCTGAAGCCGGCGACGGCACGGTGCAGGTGGCCGGCTTCGTGGTGGACATGGCGAAGGTGTTTGAGGATTTTGTCGGCACAGCGCTCACCGAATCCCTGCGCCGATTCCCGGGGACCACAGTGCTGCAGTACCCGGACCATCTCGATCAGCCCACACCCGGATCGAAACCAGGGATCCCCATGTACGTCGATGTCGTGCACACTGTGAATCGGCGGCCCCGATTGGTCTTCGACGCCAAGTACAAAGCTGAGAGCCCGGGCGGACGCTACCCCAACGCTGATCACTACCAAATGCTCGCCTACGCCACCGCGCTGGCGGTGCCCACCGCCTGGCTGGTGTACGCCGGTGGTGGGCAGCCCCACTCGCGGGCAATCCGCAACACCGGTATCC
>CAZVKB010000171.1:0-4719 GCA_964627505.1 uncultured Actinomycetes bacterium
GCAGATACTGGCTCACCGGATCGGTCCACGACACCTCGCCAGTGCCCACCACCGAGGCGACCACACTTGCGCCGATCGGTTTCGATATCGAAGCCACCTGAAACACTGTGTCGGCGTCCACAGTGTTGGCGGCATCTGGCGGAACATCATCCGCCTCACGCACGCCGAAACCTTTGGCGTACACGACCTCACCGTCGTGTACGACGGCGATTGCCATGCCGGGGATCCCAGTTTCTTGCATGGTGGATTCGGCGATGTCATCCAGGCTGGCGACGGCCGCATCGACCTGCGAATCCGGAATCTCCACCGCCGACCAGGACCGCGGATCGCTCAGGTTCGCGGATGGGCTGGCAGCGCTGTCAGATTCCGCTGAACCACACCCGCAGACCATCAGTACGGCCACACTCCCGGCGGCAACAGCGACGAGACGCCCTTTCTGCGATCTCCACATCAGGCACCTCCGAAGCTGGGCATCTCGCGCACTCCAGGCTAGCGCGGCGATGGAGAGAGTTCGACACACCCGATGCTGTCACCGAGGGGCGTCACCGGCGTCATCCACATGCGAAAATAGGCACAGCTTGCCGCTGTTCGTTCTGCATGTGATCGAAACCAGCTGCAGACTGGTTTCGGCCCACCAATTGCTGCTAGCGTCCGCGCATGTCGCCGCCGCGCACCGGTCCGCCGACCGGAGGACCCCGCCCGCAACTCCAGAGCCGACTCCCGATTCTGCTGTGGGTCGCGCTGGCCGTGGGCGTCGCAGGTTGTTCGGCGAGTGCGCAGGAACCATCGACGGCCCCCTCGGATACCGCTTCTGCTGTGAGTACCGAGGGGCTCAACTTGCCTCAGTCCTTGGGTGTGCCTGAGCTGTCAGGTCAGGTCGTGTCCTCGGGCATACGACCCGTCCTCGCATGGGACGAAGCGCCTGGGGCCGCGTCTTACCAACTGTTGGTGCGCAATGCCGCAGGCGAAACCACGTGGGCGTGGACCGGAACCACCACGAGCATCGCGGTGGGCGGGGGCCTTGTCCCGGCCGCCCCGGACACCCCCGGCGCTCTCATCGACGGTCCGAGTACGTGGACTGTGGTCGCCTTGGACACCGCGTCCACTCCAGTGGCAGCCAGTGCAGATATCGAGGTGTCCCCGTGAAGCCCAGTCGGCCTGTCGCGGCAATCGCAACACTAGGAATCGCGCTGCTGGCCGCACCACTGATCCCCGCCTCGGCTGCGCTACCGCAGGAGTCCGGTCTCTCCACGGGTTTGTGGTCGGGAACCCTCTCCGTCTACGCGGTGGCCACGGTCAGCCAGGCAGGGATGAACAGCACCCAGGGAACTGGATCGATTATTGCTGAGGACGGTCCAGCGGGGGTGACAGGTCAGTGGGCGTTAAATACTCAGGCCTTCCTCGTAGCAGATCCCTCCGTACCGCTCCCCGCGGAACTCAACGGCATCGATGCCAACGTCAAGACCGAAGGCAGCGTCCGCGGGGATCGCGCCAACACGATCTTGGAGCCGGATGGGGTATTGATCAACTTGCCCAACCTCGGGTCCATGGAGGTAGGCCCGGAGATGCAGATCGCGTGGCGATTGGACGCCACGAACATCGGCTGCACCCAGGTCTCCGGCGATTTCGTCAACACCACCCGGGATCTCGCGCCGACGTATGGCGTGGACTTCTCGAGTTTGAGCGGCACCTACTCGATGACGAAGGACAACACGGTTGCCGGTGATCAGCGGGCCGAATTCACCCGCCAGGTGCAGGAACTCAATCGGCAGTTCATGGCGATGTTTGACGCGCTGGGCAGTGGAGGCGATCTGGCAGGCTTGAGCATATTGCTGCAGGACGCCGAAGCGCTGGGCAGGCAGCGGCAGGCGGATGCGACGTGCATCTCCGGCGGGGCGATCGAGAATCTGCTCGCCAGCGAGGTGTGGTTGATGTTGACGCGGTTCATCGATCGTGGCGTGCGCGGCGACGCACAAGGGCAACTGGATGCTGCCGAGTGGAATCAACTGTTGACTGCTGCGCGCAGAACTGGCGTATTCCAAGGTTCGCAATGGGTGTCTGGGAACGAATCGCAGCGGTTGGCTGGCGTCCTGGCTGCCCAAATCGCGGCGGAAACGGCCCGACGCGGAGGCCCAGACGCTGCGGCCGCTCGCACCGCGCTGATGAACCTTGCCCTCGGCGCCACAGCCGCCGGACTCACCACGGAAGCGAACACGGCTTTCGCAGCACTGCGCTGACCGCCGCGAGGTTTGGCTGGGCGATGTGGACCTCGAACCTGGTGCGGCGGTGGGGAGGCGGCCCGGACTGTTCCCCTGTGGCTGGGCAGTAGGCCAGTATGGTGCGGTGGCTGACTCGTCAATCCCGTGGCCGCTGGTTCTCACCGAACTGGCCGGCGGCATAGCCCTCCTGCTCATCGGCGTGGGTGAAGTCAGTCGAGCGCTCAAGGCACTGTCAGGTACTCGGTTGAAAAGGGTCCTGCAAGGTCTATCCGGGAATCGATTCAGCGGGGCTGCGACCGGCGCAGTGGCCACAGCACTGGTGCAATCCTCATCGGTGACCACTGTGCTGACTGTGAGTTTTGTGTCGGCCAGCCTCATGACAGTGACGCAAGCGGCCGCAGTGGTGATCGGGGCCAACTTGGGAACCACCGTGACCGCGCAGATCGTCGCGCTGGACATTACGGAATATTCGCTGGCCATAGTCGCCCTGGGCGGAGTAATCCTGGCCGTAGGTCGCAGTGACAAAGTGCGACTTGCTGGGCGCTCCCTCTTCGGCCTTGGGCTGGTGTTCCTGGGATTGGCAGCGATGAGTGATGCGATGATGCCACTGCGCGATTTCGAGCCCTTCACGAACGCTATGTCGGCAACCGCCAATCCGTTCATCGCGGCTGCAATTGGCGCTGCGGTTGCGGCGATCATCCAGTCCTCAAGCGCCACCACGGGGATAGTCGTGGCGATGTCGGCGGCGGGACTCATCGGCCTACCGGCAGGAATCGCCCTGGTCCTTGGGGCCAATATTGGAACCTGCGTCACTGCGTTGCTGGCCGCCATTGGCCGCGGTGCTGCAGCGATGCAAACCGCTGTCATCCACGTGTTGGTGAACTTGCTCGGCGCGTTGTTCTGGTTGCTGGCACTTGATTTGCTCGTCAATTGGGTGGAGCTCGCTTCTGGAAGCGTGGGCGACGCCGCAGTGGCCACACCGCGAGAACTGGCCAACGCTCACACGCTCTTCAATGCAGTGAATACGCTCGTGTTCCTCGCCATGCTCCCGTTGCTGGTGGGACTAGCGCGCCGAATCGTGCCAGACACGGCACGAAGCCGGGTGCCGGTTAGCAGTGTGAGTGCGGCGGATCCGTTGCCCAGCGTCCTGCCCACTCTGCTGACTGGTGTAGACGACATGGCAGGTGCGGTGCGAGGTCGGTTGGCAGGTGCACTGAATGTTGCCCTCTCGGGGTCCGTGGAGGACATTCACGAATCGATCGTTTCGGGCAAGGCGGTGCGGCAACTTCACCAGGATGTGGTGTCCGCTTGTGGAGTGCTCAGCGAGGAGGAACTCGGCGAAGACCAGCGTGATGCCGTGGACGCAGTGCTGGCGTGGGGCAACGGTCTGGAGTTGATTTCGGCCCAAACCACCGAAGGATTGCTGCGAGCGGGACGCCGCCGGATTACTTACGACTGCACTATTAGTCCCGTCACCACGGCATTGCTGACGGATCTGCATGACCAGGTTCTGCAGTATTTCGATGTCGTCACTAAACCTGTGTCTCAGAGCGCTTCCACGGCGGCCACTCCTGGTACGTGGGATACGTCTACATATGCCGTTGGAAATGTGCCTGCTGCGCAGTTTGACGGCGACGCCGCTCTGGATGAAATGGAAGAGACAGGGTCCACGGTGTTTGATGAGGCCTACCGCCATCTGGGCGATCGGCTGCTCAGCGGATCCTCGGCAATGGCATATGCCATCGAGGTGGAAATGGTCACGGCGCTTGAGAATGTGGCATCAGCAGTGAGCAGATTGGAGTACCACCGCGCCGGACTCCTGTGGTGACCTTTGATCGGCAGCGGCTGAGCGGTCACCCATGGCGGCGCGCCCAGGCTCGAACGATTTTGCCATTAGCCGTGTACATCCCCATTGACTTGCTGCTGCGGTCAATGCCGTTCGACGATTCCGCAGCCGGGAAGTTGGGCCAGCAGTTTCTTCACGAGTAGCGTGACGAGCGCTGCACCTGGACGTCGTAGCTCCATGCGGTGATGGCGTAGTCGTGAAAATAGTCTGCGCTGAGCATTGCCCAGATGCGTGCAGCGGAGTTGTCATTCACCAATGTCTCGATCCGAATGCTGCCACCCTCGACCTCGCTGAGCCGTTGATGTGCCGGGCCTTGGCCGCGGGCGGCCGTGATGGTCCAACCGCGAGCACCGCAGCGATCCAGATCCCGCAAGAGCCGCGCTTCGACTACCGACTCGGCGATGATGACTATGCACTGCAGGTTGGGTGTGGTGTTCATGGTGATCCTTCCTAAAACATCGTGCTCAGTTGTTGGGCAATGACGTAATACAGCGGGATACCAACGACGAGGTTGAACGGAAAGGTGATGCCCAGCGAACTGGTGAGCGTGATGCCCGGGTTAGCTTCGGGCAGCGCCAGACGTACCGCTGCTGGGGCGGCGATGTAGGAGGCACTGGCCACCAGCACGCCAAGCAGCGTGGCGCCGCCGGTAGA
>CAZVKB010000172.1:0-4710 GCA_964627505.1 uncultured Actinomycetes bacterium
GTTTGTGGAGTAGCACGCTGGAACGTGGACGCCATCATCCGAATCAACCAGCGAACCCGCGTAGATTCCACTAGCTCAGCGTCCGAATGAACCGCTTAATGGAGGTCTCATGACTTACGAGATTGAATTCACCGAACGTAGCGAAGTCCCCACTGCCGTGGTTCGGCAAGTGGTAGCGATTCCTGAGATCGCCGCTTTTCTGGGCGGGGCATTCGGCGAAGTGATGGCCGCGGTCTCAGCCGCGGGGTGCTTTCCGGTGGGCCCGCCTTTTGCGCGCTACGACATGACCCAGGTACCGAAGGAGTCTGCGCCCGAGACGTTCGCGGTGGAGGCTGGCTTTCCGGTCAATGCGCCAATAGCGCCGAGTGGCCGAGTGGAGGCCAGCGCTTTGCCAGCCGGTCCGGTGGCAGTCACCGTGCACGCCGGTTCGTACGCAGACGTTTCGGCCGCGTACGAGGCCATTGAAGCTCGCATCGCTGAGGCTGGCTTGGTGCCCACGGGTGCCCCATGGGAAGCGTATCTCGACGATCCCACAACAGTGCCCGTTCCCCACACGGAGGTGGTGTGGCCCTGCGGGAAACCACCGGTGTAAGAGGGTGCGCGTCGGGGGCGCCCACCAGATCAGCGGTGGGTCGCTCGTTGCTTGTTACCCTTCGACGCTCACCTTCGGCAGGATCTTGCCGAGCCACGTGGGCAGATACCAGTTCGCCTTGCCGAGCACCGTCATCAACGCCGGCACAAACATCAGGCGTATGACGAACGCATCAAGAGCCACCGCGACAGCCAACGACAGCCCGAACAATTTGATGGTGGTGTTGCTCTGGAACACGAACGAGATAAACACGCAGAACATGATCGTCGCCGCGGCCACCACCACAAGCCCCGAACCACCCAGACCAACGCGCACAGCCTTGCGGTTGTCGCCGTGTTTGCCCCACTCTTCCTGCATCCGGCTGACGAGGAACACCTGGTAGTCCATCGACAACCCAAACAGAATGGCGAACAACATCACGGGCACGAACGGCAGAATCGGCCCGGCTTCGTAGATGCCGAACAACGATTGCAGATACCCCCACTGAAAAACCGCCACTGAGATTCCGAGTGCGGCGCTGAAACTCACCAGGGCGGTGAGCGTCGCCGTCAGCGGAATCACCAACGAGCGGAACAACACCATCAACACGATGAACCCCAAACCCACCACGACCAGCAGGAACAGCACCAATTTGCTTGACAGCACAGTACTGAAGTCCTCGGCCACGGCGGTGGAGCCGCCCACATATGCTTGCACCTGCGTGCCGGCGAGGGCCTGCGGGATCGTGGTGTCACGCAGTTCGTGGAGTAACGCGGTGGTCTCAGCCGACTGCGGTCCGGTCTTTGGGGTCACTGAGATGATCACAGCCGTGCCGTCTTTGGACACCACTGGCGTGCCCGCTTCCACTGGCGTGACTCCGGCGACTTGGGGGTTCTCACTGATCGCCTTGGCCAGGGCTTGCGCCTGCGGCAAGTCATTGGCATCGGGCAGTTCGGCTACCACCAGGAATGGTCCGTTCGCTCCGACGCCAAACCCTTTAGCCGTCAATTCGTAGGCGATGCGCTGGGTATCCTGGGGCGGATTGACCCCCGCATCTGGGAATCCCTCCCGCATCGAGAACGCCGGAATCGCCAGCACCCCCATGAACACGAGCGCACCGATGCCGAAAAACCAGCGTCGTCGTTCGACCAACCCGGCATACGCCCGGAACCGCTTGCCCCGCTCAGCTTCCGCGACCGGCTTGCGCGCCCAGGGCATCTTGCCGGCAAAGACCTTCTCGCCGAGCAGCGAAATCACGGCCGGCAGCAACGTCACCGCGGTGATCATCACGCACAAGACGGTGACCGCCGCGCCGACCGCCAAGCCGTCGAGGAAACTCAAACGCAATACGAAAAGTCCAGACACGGCGATCACCACGGTGAGTGCCGCGAATACCACCGCGCGGCCAGCAGTCGCGACCGCTACATGCGCGGCGGCTTTCGGCTCCTCACCCTCCCGCAACGCCTGCCGATATCTGTTCATGATGAACAGCGAGTAGTCCAGACCGACGCCCAAGCCGATCATTCCGGCCAGAGTCGGAGCAAAACTGGCGGTATCAACAAAGTTCGCAGCCAGAATCAGCATGCCAATACCCGCACCCAGCCCCAGCAACGCGGTCATCAGCGGTAGCCCCGCGGCCACCACGGAGCCGAACACGATCAGCAGAATGACGATGGCCGCGATCAGGCCCACAAATTCGCTCGTGTCCGGACCAACATCGCTGTTGGCAATCACCGAACCGCTTGCGCCCACCGAAAGCCCACCCGTGTTAGCCGCCTCCACGATGGAGATCAGAAGTTTGCCCTCGGAAGCTGGGATGTTGGTGTCGGGCGTGTTGAACGTGACGTTGATCTTCCCGACGGTCTGGTCCGCGCTGACTAGACCGAGTTGCTGCGCGATTTCGGGCAGCGGATAGTCAAAGGGTCCCTGCACGGAGGTGACCGAGTTCAAGGCCTGGATTTGTCCGGCCACCGCGGCCATCTTCGCCGCGACTTCCGGGTCGGTGACCGGTGTGCTGCCATCGGAATACAGCACCTGCACAGAGGCATTGTTGGTCTCGTCGCCGAACTTGCTGGTCATCAGGTCCAGGGCGCGGGTGGAGTCCGTGTTGGGCAAGTTGAACGAGTTGTTGAACTGGCCCGGGTGCAGAGCGACTCCGGTGAAGATTGCGACGATGAGAATCACCCACACGACAATTGCTTGCCAGGGTCGATTTACTGCCCAACGGGAGACTGGACCCACGGTAACCGCCATTCCTCGAGTGGGGTGACTGTATATGTCAGTCGCGGCCGACTGTGGGAGAAATGCCAAGAAATGGTCAATTTGGTCTTGAGTGGCCTGGACAAGCGCGAAGCAGTTGCGGTGTCAGTCATCGTGCCCCACGCCTCGGCGGACACCACAAACATGGAGAGGGTCGTTTCGAATCGTTTGTTCTCCGGCCCACCGCAACCTTTCGCCACCAACGCTCTGCAGATCACCGATCCGCAGGGCAACCCGACCGCGGGGTCGTCGTGAACATCTACCCGACGGGGGTGCTGGCTGGGAGCCAGATTTCGCGGTCAGTCCTTCATGCGCTCACTCGTGTTGCTGTTGCTGGTGTTGCACCCGGTGATGGCTGGTATCGCGTTCTCCACCACCGCGGTGATTTTGGCGCAGATTTTTGTCGTCATACCGTTTCTGATCGTGAGTCTGGAGGGCACGACGCGCACGTAGGTGCTGGAGATCAATTTGCAGCGTGAGACTGACCCGGACGCCGCGATTGCCCGAGTGTGAAGCAGGCGTTATTGGTAGTAGCCGGCGATGTCGATGAGGTATTGGGTGGAGCCGAGGCCGGTTGTGCCGCCGCCGCCTGCGGTGGTGGTGACTTGGCCGGTGGGGTTGAGTTTCACGACGGTGCCGTTGGCCATGTCTTGTCCGGTGCGAAACCAGTTGATGGTGGAGGCGTTTGTGGTGGCGCCGCCGGGGGCGACGGCGAGGTAGCCGCCGGAGGCGGTCTCTGTCTCGGTCAAGTTGTAGACCACCGCGGCGGCCCCGACTGGCACTCCGGTGCCGGTGGTCATCGACGTGGTGCGCCCGTTCCCGGAGTTCAACCTGCCGCCACCACCGGGGCTACGGGAGTCGAATGCCCGTACCGGCGCCAGGGGTGTGAACCGGGTGCCTTTGCCGCCGTCTTGGCCCACCGGCACGAAATAGCCGGTGACATCAATAATAAAGTCGGTGCTCCCGCCACCCCCGGCAGTCACCGTCACCGCATTCGACGCGATTTGGCCTTGGCTGCCGTTGGCATAGGTTTGGCCCGGCTGGGTCCAGTTGATCGACGAACCTGATGCTGGGGTGCCTTGCGGGGTGACCGCCAACCAGCCTTGTTGACTGGTGTTGGTCACGGTCAGGTTGTAGGCCACCCCGGTCGCCCCGGCGGGTACCCCGCCCGGGGCCACCGACACGTTGCGGGTCTGGCCGCTACCCAGCGGCCCGCCAGAAGTAATCGAGTTGTAGGCCCGTGCCGGGTCCACCGGTACGAACACCGCCCCGGGCGCCGCGGGTGTTTCGGGAACATAAAACCCGACCACGTCGATCACGAACTGGGTTCCCGACCCAACATGCCCACCAGCCACCACCCGCACCGCACCCGCCGGACTCACACCGACGACATAGCCGTTGGCCAACGTCGCGTTCGGGGAATCCCAGTTGATCGTCGAGGCTGTCGGTGCCCCAGTGGCATCGCCAGGAGTCACGGCCAGCCAACCGGCCCCCACCGTGTCGGTCACAGTAACGTTATAGGCAATAGCCACCGTCCCGGCTGGATAGCCCGCCACTTTCACATCCACCACCCGCGACTGATCCTTGGACAACGCACCACCGGTATTGCGCGAGTCATAGGCCCGAATCGGTGCCGAGGGCACAAACACTGCACCCGTCGGCGGTGCCGTCGGCGTCACACCTACCGCGGTACTGGCCGCACCTGCACCCGCAGCATTCACCGCCCGCAGTTTCACCTGATAGGTCGTGCCGTTGGCTAACCCCGTGATCACCACCGGTGACGTGGCCGAGGCCGGATTCCGCGGCGTCCACGACGCACCATTGTTGGTCGAAAACTCATAATTGCTGATCGTCGCGCCACCAGTATTCACCGGCGCGAC
>CAZVKB010000173.1:0-4696 GCA_964627505.1 uncultured Actinomycetes bacterium
CGCAATGCGGCGAGATCATGTGTCTGCCGGGGGGCGAGACCCGCCTTCCGGCACGCGTCGAGGTACATCGCGCTGGTGCCGAACAGGGTGACGCCTTCGTCCTGCGCCAAGTCCCAAAGCGCCGTCTGCGTCGGGGCGAACGGCGAACCGTCGTACAGCACGATGGTGGCCCCCCACGCCAACGCCGACACCAACCAGTTCCACATCATCCAACCGCAGGTGGTGTAGTAGAACACCACATCACCGGGGGCGATGTCACAGTGCAGCACCTGTTCGGTCCAGTGTTTGACCAGCAGTCCGGTAGCGCTGTGCACTATGCATTTCGGCCGGCCTGTGGTGCCCGAGGAATAGAGGATGAACCCAGGGTCCGCGTACCGCGCGCGTGTGAAAGTCAGATCACCAGTGGGTGTTGGATGCTGCTCGGACGCACCGGGTCCCGGCCAACCGACAATCGCCACGTCACCGTCTGCGGGCAGCAAACCGACGAGAGCTTCAGTGGTCTGGGTACCAGCGATTTCCGCTGCCACGATCACTGTCTTTACCGATGGCAGCAGATCAATCACCGCGGGCAGCACAGCGAGCCGATCGTGCACCTTCCCGCCGTAGCAATAGCCGTCTGGTGCAATGAGCACCACCGGAGCTACTTGGGCGAATCGATCGGCCACACTTTCCGGGCCGAAATCGGGACTGGCCGAAGTGAAGATCGCCCCAACTGCGTTACATGCCAGCATCATCACCAGAGTGGTGGGCGAGTTGGGCATCCATGCCGCCACCCGATCACCTGCGTGCACTCCCACGGCAGACAACAGATCGGTTGCCTCGGCGACTTGCGCACGCAATTGCGACCAAGTCAGAGTGGTCCGCAATCCGTCTTCGCGCCGCGCGATGATCGCGGTCTCGGCGCTGCCCACCAGCTCACCACCAGCGAGGAGTTGTTCGGCGTAACTACCGCGACTACCGACAAAGAACGTCGCTCCCGGTGGCGATTCCTGCGGCGACACGGTGGGACCGTCCCCACGTTCGGCGCATGTGGCAGCCAGGGAATAAGCAGTCTCCCAAAATGTGGCCGGATCGGTCACACTCCATGCGTGTAGCGCGGCCGAATCGGGCATGTGGCGGCCGGTCTCGGTTTGCACACGCACCCGAAACTGATCAAGAGCCGTGGCTGCGACACGCTGCGGACTCGGGGTCCACAGCGGAGAAACGGCCATCACGGGCCTCCCGAGAGGTGAGAATTACTTGGTCGCGCCCGTGGCGCCGGCACGCGCTGCTTCGTCAGCGGCGTTGTCTGCTGCGGCGAGCTGTTGGTCGGTGGTGGTGGATGTGGTGGGCGGAACTGCGGTGGTGGCGTAGGGGTCGTAGGTGCCGGTGGTTTCCACTGGTGGCACCACACCCGCAGGAGGAGCTGCAACTGCTCCCGCAGTGCCCGCGGCTGCTGCGTACGGGTCCACCACCGCGGTACTGGCATCGGGGTTAACAGCAGCTGCTGGATCAGTGGTCGTCGGCATGCCCTCCGCTGTGACTCCGGTGGTTTCACTGGGCACAGTGGCGCCACTTGCTGCGGTCGTAGCCGAACCAGCGGCGGTCACCTCCGCCGGTAACGCAGCCGTGGCTTGTTCCAATTGGGTGGCATCATCAGTGAGGGTTTGCGCCTGTGAGGGGTCCACCGTGCCCGCTGCGGCAATTTGTGCTCCGAGCGCCGCCCCATCGGCCACTGCTCGATTGAACACTGTGATGAAGGTGCGGTAGGTCGCTGGAGCTTTACCGGATTTGATATCGGCGTCACAGGATGCCTGGTATTGATCGCGTGCCGGCTGCATCCGGGTGTCGAGGCCAGCGAAATACGCGGCATTGCCAGCCGCGTCCTGGTTGTTTGCGAGATCTTGGAGCCGCACCGAAACTTCTGTCGGGAGATCGTTTTGAGTCATCTGCGAGATCAGGGCATCACAGGCACTCGACGTTGAACTGGCATTCTCGGTGGTCGCGCTGCCCGCCGGCACGGGCGTGTTGGCTGCGGGGTTACTGCCCGAACCCAGCAGTCTGGGTACAAAGACGGCAAGCAGCACAATAATGACGCCTGCGGCCACGGCAGCCCCGATGAGGATCAGCAACCGTTTGCGTTTAGCCGCCGCTTCCTCCGACCCTGGCAGCGGTTTCGGCTGCTTGCCTGCCTCACCACCCGGCTGACTGTAATCGGGTTGGCCGTAGCTCTGTTGACCGTACCCAACTTGGCCGTATGCGGGAGGGAAGCCCGCCTGACCCGGTTGCTGCTGACCGAATGCCCCCTGACCGTACGGGTCGCCATAAGCGGGCTGACCGGCCTGCCCGTAGGCGCCTGGCTGCCCTGGCATCGGTGGTTGCCCCGGAAATCCGCCCCCAAACTGCTCTGCCGGGGCACCGAAACTCGGGGGCTGACCATACGCACCTTGACCATACGGATCGGCGGGTGCGGGAGCATTCGGGTCACCGGGCCCGGGCATACCCGGCTGCCCGTATCCCATTTGGCCCACCCCAGGTTGCCCAGGCCTACCGGGCTGGCCGGGCATACCCGGTTGCCCCATTCCCGGCTGCCCAAATCCTGGTGGCGCCCCGAAGCCGCTGGCAGGTTCCGGCTGTCCTGGTTGTCCCATGCCGGACTGCTCCGGACCCCCTGAAAAAGGCTGTCCATATCCCGGCTGCGGAAAACCGGGTTGGCCCATGCCTGGCTGGGCAACACCCGGCTGCCCAAAACCGGGCTGACCCATGCCCGGCTGACCCATGCCCGGCTGCCCAAAACCCGGCTGTCCCATGCCGGGTTGACCCATGCCTGGCTGTCCAAAACCGGGCTGACCCATGCCCGGCTGCCCAAAGCCCGGCGCAGCGCCGAACTCGGGCTGGCCTGGCATCTGGCCACCAAAACCCGCAGGGCCCGGCTCCATCGGTACGCCTGGTTGCCCATAACCCACAGGCTGCTGACCGAACTCGCTCTCCGGGCTATACGCCGGACTCTCGGGCGCCCCACCACCACCTCCGAAGGCCCCTGCCGGAGTCGGCGGAATCGCAGCCGATTCCGGTGTTGGATTCTCCGGTGCGGCGTCCGCTGCTGGATACACCGATGTTGGCTCATGGCCGGGAGCGCTGGTTTCGAAGGACGGCAGACTTGGTTCAAAACCCCCTTGGGCCGGATCGTACGGCTCGGCGACACTGCCCATCATGCTGGCGTACGGCCCGGCCGGACCCGAAGGTTCTCCCCCGGTACCCATCGCCGCTGGTTCGGCCCCACCGGTTCCCGCCGGCGCCCCCATGCCACCAATCTCATTGCCCGGCTCTACCACGGGCTCCACCGGATGGGTTTGCGTGTATTCACTCCACGCCACGCCATCCCACCAGCGCAGACCGGAAGGGTCTTGCGGGTCCGCGTACCACCCCGGAATCGGCGCGCCACCGTCCGTCATGCGGATCACTCCTTTTTGCCAAATTGGTGGGCGCCACTGCGCCCCGAAACACACGTTACCCCGAGACTAGCCCACTACCCGCGAGTTATCCCCAGGAACCGCGTCCGCACCATTGATCTGCCCTAAACAGCGGCGCGGGCTGCCACCAATCGAAATTGGCAGCAGCCCACAACCGTGCGTCGCGCTAGCTGGCTTTGACGCCCTCCAATTTCTCCATGTCCTCGAGTTGTACGCCCTTGGTTTCTTTGACGAACTTCAACACGTAGAAGAAGGACACAAATGCGCCAATTGTGAACAATCCGTAGGCCAAACCCAGCGAGACCCCCACCAGGCTCGGGAAGGACTCCGAGACGATGAAGTTCGCGATCCAGTTGGCCGCGACAGCCACCGACATGGCGGCTGCCCGGATCTTGTTCGGGAACATCTCACCCAGCAGCACCCAGACGATCGGACCCCAAGTGGTGGCGAAGAACGCAACATAGAGGTTCAGCATGATCACCGCGATCCAACCGCTGGTATCCGACAGGATCGGCGAGTTCAACTCCGATTGCAGGGTGCAACCAACTGTCGGGTTAGCCGTGTTGTCGATCAGGGCCTGGGTACAAGCAGGAGCGGATGTGAACACGAAGGTCAAGATCGCCAGCGTGACGAACATTCCTGCGGAACCGATCAAGAGCAGCGGTTTGCGACCCACCCGGTCGATAGTCGCGATGGCCACCAAGGTGAAGATCACGTTCACTGCACTGATGATCGTCGAGGTCAGGAACGCTTTCTCCTCGCCGAAGCCGACAGCAGCCCAAATCAGGTTGGAGTAGTAGAACACGGCATTGATGCCGACGAATTGCTGCAGGATCGCCAAGATGATGCCGACCCAGACCAATGGCAACAGTCCGAGCTTTGGACCCTTGATGTCCGACATGCTCATCTTGTGTTCGCCTGCAAGTGAATCTTCGATCGAACTCAACTTGTCGCTGACATCGTTGACGTAGATCTTTTCCAGCACCACCTTGGCTTCGGCCGACTTGTCCCGCGCCACCAGGTAGCGAGGGGACTCCGGCAATGTCAAAGCCAGCACCCAGTAGATGACCGCCGGCACCACCATGCACAGGAACATCCACTGCCAAGCTTGCAGGCCAAGCCATAGATCGTTATTCGCCTGCACCATGGGCACACTGGCGGTGGGGTCGACCATGCCCTCACACCCGGGGATGTCTTGGCCCGGCTCACATACCTTGGGGGTGAGGCCGATGATCACTTGGTTG
>CAZVKB010000174.1:0-4656 GCA_964627505.1 uncultured Actinomycetes bacterium
CCAGAAGACCCCCAAACACCCAAAACCGATCACCCATCCACGGATTCAGGCTTAGCGAAGATCTCGTGTGACGGTGACCCCTCGTCCATCTCCACCCGCACCTGCACCTCATGGTGCAACAGACTCGCGCAACTCGGATAGTCGGTTTCTCCAAGCCACTCTGTATGCGATAGGAACACCAGATCCGAGAACGAATCAATGACCGTCAATACATCGACTTCGAGACTGCGATGGCACCGCGAACAATTCGACATTTCTGCCCTCTCCGATAGGTGTTGTAAAGATACAACACACCACAGGTATTAGTCAATAGCCGGTGTATTGGCTGCTCGTCCGGACAGTTCGATGGTTTAGCGAGAGGGCCGCCAGTTGCGTGCTTCGCTAGTGCTTCGTGTCGAGCCGCCTGTGAAGATGAAGGAAATAGCTACGTCGGTTGGGGCCAGGTGGGCTTCTCTGGATGGCCAACACTCTTCTGTTGGACAATCCGACTGTGGCATTTGTGTCGGACGTTCATGACATGGTGTGGTTGTGCCAACAGGGGCACCGTGCCGGGTGGAGGGAACGGCGGGTGAGGAGATTCTTGACAGAGCTGAATGGGCGATCGTGATTGCGGTTGTGCGATAACCAATCGTCAACGCCGCGCGAGTGCGGTCACCCAATCGATGCGTGATCGCTTTGTGAGGGTCAAGTCGGCCGAGCCCCTTGCGTAGATCCACTTGGATGTGCGCGCAACTCGATTTGGAGGATGGATATGGAACTCTCTGCGCAGCGCCTTGTGTCTGCATGCGCTGACGAAGGTCTGGATTCCGGGATTCGACTGGGAACCACGCTGGAGCCCGTTGCGGGGAAGTTTGCCCCGGTGAAGCCCGCTATTTATGAGGGAGGCGAGTACCAGAAGGACCGTCGATGGGTGAGGGATCGAGACGGGGATCCGCATGTTATTGATGCAATCATCATCGACAACGTCGCCAGCGAGGCTAATCGACTTGAGGCAGCTCTTAAAGATCTTCGGACTGATCTGGGATTGCCCGATGTCGTGCTGGATCTTGAGGACGTAGACCTCCCAGTGCACCTACCGAGAAGGATCTCAGCGTTCGACATGCCTCATCGCAATGCTGACGCTTATCTGCGTGATGCGACGATGGAAGGGAAGCCATTTCTCGGAACGGCCACAGGTCGGGCGATTTTTACTGCCACAGCGGATGACCCATCAGCATTGCTGGAATGGATGCCGCAGGCGCTTCTTTTCGGTTTTTGGCAAAGCCATCTTGGTAAAAAGAGGCAACAGACGAAACTCGCGCGGTCGTGGGTCTCAGAAATCGTAGGATTGGATCCTGCTGGGGGCGAGAACAAGGGCCGTGGACTCAAGGGTGACCCGTTGAACCTGTCAGTCTCACAGGGTGTCGTCGCGGGAGACGACGATGAGACTGAATGGAACTGGGCCGAAGCGGCCCGCAAGGGAGGGAAATCCGGCGACTCTCTCGCTGAGATCGGTCATGGTCAGGTTCCCGTTTCGGGGGCACCGATGGGGGTCTCGTTTGCGGATATTGAGCAGACCGCATCATTGAGCTTCTCGGGTCTGCGCAGAATCTCAGCCGGATCGCCCGAACGGTCGGCTGCAGCTCGGGCATTACTGGCAGCGCTGGGCATCGTCGCACATGTGCATGCTTTTGGACGTTCGTTCTCGTTGCGCTCAGGCTGTGATTTGCGGCCGGTCGACCCGCGCTGGGTGTGGCTTGGCAGAGCGGCAGATGAGCCACTGGACGTGGCTGACATCGATAAGGCCAAGCAGGTCTTCGCCGACACTGTGGCGATCGCTCGGTCGGTAGGGCTCCCAGTGGGGGAGGGGAACTGGTCGGTCCTGCCGCTGGAGCCTCATGCCAACCTGCGCAAGGCGATTACCGACACCTGGCCTATCTCTTCGGAGGAATGATGCTCGCCGTCACCGCTGAGTTCCTCCTCGGCCACCTCAGGGCGGCATCTGCCGATGACTCGACGTTGACTGGAACCCCGTCGCCGGAGTGGCCACCATCACCGGCACGGCTTTACCAGGCTTTCGTGGCCTCAGGCGGAACGAGTTCACAAGCTGCGGAGTTCGGTGGAGTGATCGGCCTGGATCTGCTGGAGGGTAGACCCACGGTACTTGCCAACTCCCTAGAAGATGTCGCTGTCACACCGCAACTTCCCCGATATGTCGTGGTAGACGAGAGGGCTAGGGGGACAGTGATGAACTACCCAGCCCGAAAGGCGCAATCGGTGCGCCCGGGGGCAAAACTGGCCCCGAAGAATCCACTTGTCTGCTACGTGTGGCCGCACATAGAGCCAACTGACGCTCAGATCTCGGCCTTGCAAACCCGAGCAGCCCGACTTTCCTACTTGGGTACGGCGGACTCCCCAGTGCGAATGACCGTCACGAGACATGTGCCGGCCGATGCGGCGAACCTTCCCTCATGGGCGCCAGCCGAGCAAGGAGACATCGTGATGGCCGTCGCCTACTCCGGATTCCTGCAGGCTCTAGACGGCGCATTCGATGCATTCTCGGGTAATTCTGATGATCCGGGTGCCCCACGACGCAGCGCCTGGATTCCGCGTGAGTTTGCCACTTATCGCTCGCCGCATCAGGCACTGCCGAGCGATGAACCTCAGGCCACGACGTTCTGGCTGAGACTGGACACTTCTCTCAGTGGCCGCCGTGTATTGCAGCTCACTCACGCCTTACGGAGTGCCATTTTAGTGCGGGCCGATGAGGTTGCAGGTGGTTCAGAGTTTGTTCCGGAGGTATTGCACGGTCACCATGCCGCTGCCGCCGCCGGCGTCGAACACGTACGGTTCTTGGCACTGCCACACGTGGGAAGCATGCACGCGGATGGGCGGATCTTTGGAGCCTGCGTTTGGCTTCCACCCGGGACACCAGCCCAAGACATTGCCCTAGCTCGGACGGCTGTCGGCAGAGTGAAACGTCTCATCAATGCGGCCGGAATCGATGTCGCGGTTGTCGGATTCGACGGCACTCGGGCCCCTTGGGCTTCAAATCCCGCGAGGTGGATAGGGCCGGCTCGCAAATGGCAGTCTGCTTTCCCAGTTGTATACGAGCGGTGGCCAAAGGGCGAACTCTCGATGCATGAGGTATCCAAGTGGTGCGCTTTCGCCGGTCTTCCACCCGTGGTCGCATTTCGGGTATCGCGTACACCGTTCCTCAAGGGGGCAGTAACGTTGTCGCCCGAGGAGATCAGCGGAGGTCGGCATCGGCGGCCGTACAGCCATATGGAGATTGAATTCGCTGAGAACGAGCTCGGCCCAATTGCACTAGGTCAGGGTCGACACTTTGGACTTGGCCTCTTTGCTCCGGTTACGAATGCGAAGGAACGCCGGTCATGAGCGACTTTCCGAATTTCACGGACTTCTATGTGTCTGTGAATGGGCGAGAGCCCTTCCCATGGCAGATGCGCTTGGCTGAGCTGGTGGCTGGCACGGGGTGGCCTGCGGATATAGGAGTCCCCACAGGTCTCGGCAAGACGAGCACGATCGACGTTGCCGTTTGGGCATTGGCAGCACAAGCTGCGGTCAACAATGTCCAGCTCCCACGTCGAATCTGGTACGTAGTCGATCGGCGCCTCTTAGTGGACGCCGCATCAGACCATGCCCAGAATCTTGCTGACCAACTCGCTGATCCACAAGCCCCGCACGCTGTCAGAGCCGTTGGAGCCGCATTGTCGTCACTGGCTGCCGGTGGCGATCGCCCGCCACTGGCAGTGTCGCGACTCCGCGGCGGGGGCTCCTCGAATCCGACTTCGGTAAGGCCTCCTGACCCTGCTCAGCCGGCAATCATCTGCGCCACTGTAGCCATGTATGGCAGCAGGCTGCTCTTCCGCGGCTATGGATCCAGCCGATCCATGTGGCCAATTGACGCGGCACTTGCTGGGATCGACTCTCTTGTGTTGCTGGACGAAGCCCACCTCGCGCGCCCGCTACAGAAACTCGTTCACGAAATCGCACAATGCGACGCAAACACCACCGGTGTGATGCGACCCTTCGGACGCTTTCATCCGACGGCGGGGACAGCGGCCTTATTGCCAGCAGCGCGGTCTCGGCCGGTGCTGGTCAACCTGACCGCCACTGGATCCAAGACTGCATTTGATCTCAATCATGCGGACCATGACAATCCGGTGATTCACAAGAGAATGAGTGCACAGAAGCCGAGCCGCCTACTCGAAGTCAAACGCGGTAAGTTGCCTGCGACGCTGGCCCGGGAGACTCTCTCTGAGGTAGCACAAAGACCAGGCTGCGCAGCCGTGGTTTTCGTTAATTCTCCGCGCACAGCACGCGAAGTAGCAGAAGCCATGCGAAAGGAGGCGCGCGACCTACGGCCCCTACTACTAACGGGACAGTTGCGTGATCCAGATGCACATTCCGTCCGTGAAACACTGCTGAACCCATCCAAAGGCTGTCCGGCGGGAACTCTACCTAACCGCCAAACCCCGCTCATCGTGATTGCCACCCAAACCCTGGAGGTAGGCGCCGACCTTGACTTCGACGTGTGCGTGTCACAGAGTGCCGGAGCCCGGGCCATCGTCCAAAGGTGGGGCCGATTGAACCGGCTGGGTACCAAGCCCAACGCCATCGGCATCATCGTCCACGAAGAAGGTTCCGACGGCG
>CAZVKB010000175.1:0-4646 GCA_964627505.1 uncultured Actinomycetes bacterium
TTCGCGTTCGAGGTCCATCGAGTCCATCACGCGATCGGTGAGTTCGGCGTGCGGGTCGAAAGCCCCGGATTGCCGCAGCATCATGTCCACAAGAGTGGTTTTGCCGTGGTCGACGTGGGCCACGATCGCCACGTTGCGCAGGTTGTCGCGGATTTGCTCAGACATGCCCGCCATCTTCGCAGGCACCCCGAACCCGCTCAGCGGCAGTAGCGGGTGAGGTATCCAGGTGATCGACGACTACCCGCGCATTCATGACCATCCGAACCCCTGCGCCGCGGGGGCGGCAGCGGTGACCTTCGTGCCGACAGGCGGCCACCGGACAAGAGACAGACGAAACGTCTCGTGCGTGAGCGCTACCCGACGGAGGTCGCAGTGACGCGGTCGGCCACGACTTCCAAGTTGATGCGGGACGGGCTGTAATCCATGGTGAGCGCCCGCGGTTCGCCGTCCACACTGGCGATGCGCGTGGTGTACCCGGCGGCTTGCGCCTTGGTTTCGGCATCGGCAAGCGGCAATCCGACGAGCGCCGCGCTGACGGCAGCCGCGTCTGGTTGTGTGGTGACGTCTTGCACCGGCGGGGGCAGTGGCGGCAAGGCATCTGCAGGCATGGCACCTCCGGTGGCAGGAGCGGATGTACTGATCGGGGTTGGGGTCGGGGCGCTGGGGCTGGAGTTCGATTGCCCACTACAACCTGCAACCAGTGAAACCGTCAGCCCCAGTACGAGCACGGAAGGAACGACCATCCCGAAACGGCGCCGCGATCGTAGTCGGCCTGTGGCCAGGCGATGTGGCTGAACAACGGCCATGACAACCTCACAATCGATGCGCGCTCCGGATGTGCCACCTTAGTTCCTCGATCAACATTGCGGAACTCTTCGACGATGTGGATGTCCTGATCGACAGCACCGTCCGACTACACATTGAATCTGAACTCGACAACATCGCCGTCGTGCATTACGTAGTCCTTGCCTTCCATCCGCACCTGACCGCGGGCTCGGGCCTCGGCCATCGATCCCGCTGCCACAAGCTGGTCAAATGACACTACTTCGGCTTTGATGAACCCGCGCTGGAAGTCCGTGTGGATCACCCCAGCCGCTTCGGGCGCGGAAGCCCCGACCGGAATGGTCCAGGCGCGCGACTCCTTGGGACCCGCAGTGAGATACGTCTGCAGACCGAGCGTGGCGAACCCCACCCGCGCCAAGTGTTCCAACCCGGACTCCTCCTGCCCGGTCGAGGCCAGCAGTTCGGCAGCCTCGTCAGGCTCCAACTCCGTCAGTTCGGCTTCCAACTGGGCATCGAGGAAGATTGCTTCGGCCGGCGCGACAAGTGCGGCCAGTCGCGTGCGCAGCTCCTGGTCGTCGAGTTCATCGGCGTCCACGTTGAACACGTACAGGAACGGTTTGGTGGTCAGCAGCGTGAGTTCACGCACAGGTTCGGCATCGAATCCGGCGGCGAACAAAGTTTGGCCTGCGTCCAAGATGGCCCGTGCCGCCTCAGCCGCCGCCAACACCGGCTGCCGCTCTTTGTGGATCCGCGCTTCCTTCTGCAGGCGCGGAATCGCCTTGTCCAGAGTTTGCAGGTCCGCCAAAATCAATTCGGTGTTGATGGTTTCGATATCCGAAGCTGGGTCCACCTGCCCATCCACATGCACCACATCGGGATCACTGAACACGCGGATCACCTGACAGATGGCGTCCGCCTCGCGAATATGGGACAAGAACTTGTTGCCCAACCCCTGACCTTCGCTCGCCCCCCGCACAATCCCGGCGATGTCCACAAAACTGACGGTCGCAGGCAAAATCTCCTTGGAACCGAAGATTTCGGCAAGTTGGCCCAGCCGTGCGTCCGGCACCCCCACGACCCCCACATTGGGCTCGATGGTGGCGAAAGGATAGTTGGCGGCCAGGACGTTGTTGCGCGTCAGGGCGTTGAACATGGTGGACTTGCCGACGTTGGGCAGTCCGACGATGCCGATGGTGAGAGTCACGATGGCCAGCCTAGGCAGCGGCTCACGCGCAGGCCCAGGGGCCCCAACCGGATCTGGTCCAATAGGTCCAGGCCACAAAATCCTGCTCGGCTTTGGATGCCTGATGCGGGAACTGGGCGAAGCGACCACCACCATTGGCATGCCAGGACGGGTAGTCGAATTGCCAGGCGCCGTAGTAGCCGTTGCCGGTGTTGATCGAATAATTGCCGCCCGACTCGCAGCGAATCACCGACTGCGGCTTGGCGGTAGCGGCCCAAGCCGCAGACTGCGCAAACATCGGATCAGTTGCGTCAATCGCGGCCCCCGGCAGGGTACCCGGCACGGCGCCGGGTGCGCTGGTCCAGACCTCTGCCGCAGCCTCGGTGGCAATGCGCTGAGCTTCGCGCTCGGCCGCCACTGCTGCCGCGACTTGTCGGCGCTCCTCCTCCGTGAGGAGTTGCAGGCGCGTACGGGCAGCGGCCAGACTCGAACCGGCCGCTGCCTGGGCAACCGCCAACTGCTCGACCTCTGCCGCCAATCGCGCGTTTTCCCGATCCAGTGCTTTCTGCGTCTCTTGCATGGAAAGCGTCTTTGTGCGGGCAGCGATCACCGAAGAGTTTTGCGCCTCCCCCGCTGCGGCTAGTTGATCCAAGTCGGCTAGAAAACGCTCTGGATCGTCGAGGCTGAAATGCATCACCTGGTTGCTCACCCCGCCGTTGACATACAACTGGCGGGCCAGCAACTCCAAATCGCGCTGCTGACTTTGCAGATCAGTCCGCATTTCCGCGATGTGCGCGGCAAACAGATCGCGCCGCGCCAGTGCCTGCGCAAGTCCGGCGCGAGCCGCCGTGGCCCGTTGCGAAGCGGCTGCACTCTCAGCCTCTAGTCGCGCGACGTCGGCAGTTGCGGCTGCGATCTCCGCCGTATCAGCATGTGCGGCGCTGGCACCGGCACAGAGCAGGGCACCCGTCAGGGCAACGGTGATCGCGGTACGTGCTGCGCGCATCACACTCCTTAACCTCGAATTCCGCTGGCAGCCTAACGCCGATCCAGCCCAGAATGCGACGCATTGGGATTGCGCGCCAGGAGTCGGGCAGGTGCCAGCGCATACGGGCACTGGGCTTCGCTGCGCGAAACGGCCAGATTGGCTCGGAGGCTGCGCGATTGTGTCGGAGGTTGGCGCGACCATCATTGACATGAATACCACCGCGCTTGCCATGGCTTTCTTGGTGCTGCTGGCGCTCGGGCTTGGCTTCTTCCTCGGCACAGCCCTAGCCCGAGCGCAGAGTCGCACAGAACTGCACGCTGCCCGTACCTCGTTAGAGGTCAACACTCAGCATTGGGAGTCGCGTCTCGCAGCAGCCGAAGCTCGGCAAGCCACCGCCGGGGCTGTGTCCGAACTTGTCACCCCACTCCGCGCTTCCCTCGGTGAATTGGCCACGCGGGTGGCAGCCCAGGAGTCCGCCCGCGCCGAAGGACAGGGACGGATGGAAGCGCAATTGCGCGCACTGACCGAAGGCCATCGACTGGTAGCTGATCAGACCGCGCAAGTGACCGCGGCCTTGCGTAATCCAGGGGTGCGCGGACGTTGGGGGGAGGTACAACTGACCCGGATTGTCGAAAGTGCCGGGTTGTTACAGGGGATTTCGTTCCACACGCAGGTGGGGGCTGCCGGGGGCACTTTACGGCCTGACATGGTGGTGGACCTCGGTGCAGGTCGGACGGTTGTGATCGACGCCAAAGTACCGCTGGACGCGTTGTTATCGGCTTACGCCGACATCCCGGATTCGCCGTCGGACCCAACTGACCATATGCCCGGAAGTCCCAGGGACTTAGGCGCCCATGCCGCTGCTGTGCGGCGTCGAATCCACGAGCTTGCGGGGAAGGATTACGCTGCCCAGTTTGGCCAGTCCCCCAACTTTGTCGTGCTATTTCTGCCCGCGGATGCCATCTTGACCGCCGCGCTGGAGTGCGATCCCAGTCTGGTGGAAGACGCCTTCGATCAAGGTGTGCTGTTAGCGACCCCTACCACATTGCTGGCTCTGCTGCGGATGTTGCACCTTGCCTGGCAGAGCGAAAGGAACACAGCCAACGCAGCCGAGATCCTGGCCTTGGCTTCGCAAGCTGTGGAACGCATCAGTCTGGTCGCAGGACACCTGCAGAACCTGGGAGCCAAGTTGGACGCCACCGTCTCGGCCTACAACAAAGTGGCTGGCAGTTGGCAAAGCCGCCTGCGCCCGGTCGCCCGCAAACTCACCGACGCTGGCATCGAACTTGCAGAGCAGCCGCAACTCCCGGAGATAGACACCGATGTCCGCCGCATTGAGCAACTACGAGACGCCGGGTAACAACTTTGTGACGAGGGTTACGCGAGGAGCAGGGGCAAGCTATGAACCGGGTAGCAATTTGAACACTTCTTGACCTATCCACGCTCACAGCAATGCGGCTGCCGTCGTGGTGGATGCCGTACTCTGCAAGGCGTGACGTTAGAAGCCGACGGAGCGGGTGATTCCGGCACGCCGAATCGCCCCGGCGGCGACACCGGCCAGCCGTGGCCGTGGCCGGATCCCGACACAGTCCGGCCCGGACCGATCGTTCCCACCGCGGGAATTTTCCCGGATTCTGAGACTGAGATCAGCCAGCCGGCACCTGCTGCTGGTGCCGCCAGTGCTCCCATCCG
>CAZVKB010000176.1:0-4487 GCA_964627505.1 uncultured Actinomycetes bacterium
GTATCAGACTTTTGAATCACTCCAAAGAGCGGTGTGGTGACTCGAGGCAATGGTCACCGCAAGGCGTGTGAGTTCGCTGGGGTCGTGCATTTCGACCGGACAACCCCACGCTCCTAGCAGCAATCAAGATGTAGCGCACTCGCGATTGCGTGGATCGCTTCCGGCACCACCCGATAGTGCACGTTGAGTCCGCGGCGTTCCTTCGTCACCAGGCCTGCGGCCTCCAGCGTCTTGAGGTGATGGCTGACGGTCGCGTCACTGAGCCGAACGAGTGGCGCCAACTCACATGTGCACGCCTCTTGATCGGGCTGGCCCAGCATGTAACTGAGCAGGCGCAGGCGGATCGGGTCGGCCAAAGCCTTCAATCGCACGGCCAACGCGGTGGCATCGCGCTCGGAAAGCCGCGCGTCCGAATCCAACGGCAGCACGCAGATCGGCGAGGTGTCGAGCAGCGCAGGCAGGGACTTGGGCATGTCTGCATGCTGCCGGGCTATTTGACGAACGTCAAGATATCTCGATATGTTTTTGATATATGTCGAAGTTGTACAGGGAGGCTGGCCATGGCGCTCCTGGTGGACCACATCCCGTCCACGCGACGGGGACAGTGGTTGTCACTGTGCGCTGGTGCTGCCGCGTGGGTCGGCCTGTATGTGACCAACGAATACTTGTGGGACTGGTTCCTGTTCGACGCACTCGCACTGGACCCGGCCGATCGGTTGACGGAGACAATCCACTTCTTCATCTACGACACCATCAAAATCTCACTGCTGCTCACCGGGATCATCTTCGTCGTCACGGTGCTGCGCTCATATATGAGCATCGAGCGCACGCGCGCCCTGCTCGGTGGCAAACGTTCTGGCTTCGGCAACGTTGTGGCTGCCGGGCTGGGGGTAGTGACCCCGTTCTGCTCGTGCAGCGCGGTACCGGCGTTCATCGGATTCGTGGCTGCAGGAATACCGGTCGGCGTAACCATGAGTTTCCTGATCGCCAGTCCCATGGTGAACGAGATCGCCATTGGGATGCTGCTCACGCTGTTCGGCTGGAAGGTCACAGTTGTCTACATCGGCGCTGGCCTGGTGATTGCGATCGTTGCGGGTCTGATCATCGGGCGGATCGGGGCTGAGCGCTGGGTCGAGCCGTTCGTCTTCGAGACTCGCCTCGGCGGCGAAGTTGTGGATCCGGCTGCCGGGCTAACTTTCGACCAACGGATTCAGATGGGGATCGAAGAGGCACAGTCAATCCTGCGCCGGATTTGGCCATACCTGCTTGTGGGTATCGGTCTGGGCGCGATCATCCACGGCTGGGTGCCCGCCGACTTCTTCGCCACCTACGCTGGCGCCGACAACTCTTTCGGCGTCCTGCTTGCCGTCCTCATGGGCATCCCGCTGTATTCCAACGCTGCCGGCATCATGCCGATGGTGCAGGCGTTGTATGAGAAGGGTCTGCCGATGGGGACCCTGCTCGCCTTCATGATGGCCGTGGTCGCGCTGTCGCTGCCGGAGATGATTCTGCTCAGACGCGTGCTCAAGCCACCGCTGCTGGCCGTGTTCATCATCGTTGTGGGCGCTGGCATTGTTGCGATCGGTTACCTCTTCAACGCCTTTCTCGCCTGATCCCCCACCATTGAAGGAGTAGTCATGATTATCAAAGTGCTCGGCCCCGGATGCGCCAACTGCCAGAACCTCGAGCGCGTCACCCGCGAGGCCCTCGACGAACTCGGCGTCGACGCGACCATCGAACAGGTGGTGGATTACGCCGACATCCTGGGCTACGGCGTGATGAGTACTCCAGGACTCGTCATCAACGAGCAGGTGGTGCTCTCTGGTCGGGTGCCCACACGCGCCCAGGTCGCGCAACTCATTGCGGTCGCTTTGGAGTAGTTGTTCTGCCAGTCCACACCCCTCCACTCCGATCCACCACACACAAGCAACCCACCCCACCTCCCGGCATGTCAAACTATGTGCGCTCTTGGGCACGGGCGATTACCCACAGAAATGTCTCGCCCCCGATCTCACGATCACGAGCAGAGACCACCTCCAAACCCGCCTCGTTCACCTGTGTCGCCATTTCGGCAGGCGTCAGGTGGCTGTAGAACAATCGCCGCCCCATGAATTCCTTCATCCCCTCGAATCGGTCGGATCCGGTGTAGGCCTTTGTTGCATAGGTGAACAAAAGACCGCCCCCTGGTCGCAACCACTGAGCCACACGGCGGAACAGAGCCGGGTGGTACTCCCGCGGCACATGGAAGAGCGCGTAGACACACGTCACCGCATCGAACGACGCTTCCGGGAATTGCACATCCCGCATGTCGGAGCAGACTCGCGCCATTTCCGGTGCATAGTGGGCCGCCAGCTCGAGCATGCCATGACTGAAGTCGACACCCGTGACCTGCCAGCCGCGATCCAGGAAGGAGACCGCCACCGGTTCACCTGCGCCGCAACCCAGGTCAAGGAGATCCCCGACAGGTGGCAGGACTCCCCGGAATGCCCGCAGTTCCGAGTCGATGTCGAACACGGTCCGATTGAGCGCATAGGTCGTGGCGAAGTCGTCGTAGATGCGGTCGAGCGAATCAGGCACCTGATCAGATTAGTCGGCGTCAACCTGCTTTCCAGGACTTCCGTCAGGACAACACGAGTTGATCGCTTGCGTCATGCTCACGGTCGCGCCGCTAGCCCGGGCACCATGGCAGCTTGTCACATTGATTGCCCGCACTGCCTGCCCTGATGCGCCGCACAGCATCAGCGCTCCCCTGCCAGGACCGCTCTGACGAGTTATTTCGGTGCAAGATGGAAACATCGTGCCTAGACAGGAGGCGACATGACCGGCAAGGCCACGGCCAGCCGCACCACCCTGACGCGCAGCCCCGCAACAGTGCTTCTCCTCGCCGTGCCGATAATCCTCCTTGGCGGCGGGTGCGGCTCCGCTGTCGAGCAGAGTCAATCCGCACGAGTGAACGTGGCATCTTTTTCCGGGCTGGTGACCCTTCCCGACGGCCGCAAGATCTTCGCCGAATGTTCAGGCAGCGGCTCCCCGACCGTCATCATGATCCCCGGGTCTCGGAGTTGGCACGCGGTGTGGGACTCGCTGCCCGACCCGACCACCGGTGAGCTCGCTCCGAGCCAGCAATCCGTGTACGCACAAGTCGCCAGAGTCACTCGTGTGTGTACCTACGACCGGCCGGGAACCTCCCCTGCGGACGGATCGCCAATGTCCACGCTCGTCACCCAACCCACCACCGCCCAACAAGGTTCCGATGACCTCGCGACCTGGATGGCGGCAGCCAAAATTCAGGGACCATATGTGCTCGTGGCGCATTCATGGGGAGGGATGATTGCCGCTCTCTACGCCGGCAACCATGCCGACCAGGTGGCAGGTTTGGTGTTTGTCGACCCCGCGACCCCCAATCTGCAGGACGCGCTCACACCTGAGCAGTGGGAGACGTTCATCGACCAGCTCGCCCCTCTGGTCGACGGGTCTAATGCGGAAGTCCCCGACTACCCGCGCAGTATGGAGTCCGTGCAAGCCGCAGCCGGCAAATTGCCGGATGTGCCCACCGTTGTCATAACCTCGGACCGCGAGTTCGACTTCGGAGCCGGGGCCCAGTCTTGGCCCGCTTGGGGTGAGGCCCAGGCACAGTTCGCCGCGCAGCATAAAGCCCGCCACATCACCCACACCGACAGTTCCCACCTCATCCCCCTGCAACAGCCCCAACTCGTTGCCGACGCCGTCCTCGAAGTCGTCGTCCAAGCGCGGTAAGCACACTCCAGACCAGGCAGTGGGAGGGCAACTTTGTCGTGGTTAGTGCTCTTGAGTCGTTGCGTTGGGGGCCCGCAAACTTTCAATCGCAAACGACAGATTTATCAGGCAGCCTTCGGGAGCTGCAAACGGCCGAAATGTGATCCAGGCTAAAAGGGCGCCAAGGGACTCCACTACCCCGGTGATCATCTCCTTATGCAACATGCAGGCAACATCCGGATGTTCGCGGGCGACGTCGATTATCGGCCATGTGGTCAACACGACACGACCTGGCCGAAAGACTCCAGTTGCAGGTCAGGCGCACTTGCTAGTGTCAGCGTCAGCCTGACGTGTCGGGCTGACACCGTCGCAGAAATGCTCCACCAACACTGAAACGCATCAACGGTTTGGACCTGGTAGTCACGTGCAAACCGTGGCCTCTGACCTGCACGTTTGCGCAGTTACGGAGGGCTTGCTGACCCGAGTGAGGGATAGTTGCTGACCTTGGGCAACCGCACGACCAGGGCACGTCCCGAGTGGGCAGTCCGCGCGAGCACGGCCCGCAGGCGCCGCAAGGAGCGCCAATCACATCCCGGCGTGCGGGAGTTTCACCGCATGGTGGGGATGCGGCAAAATCCCCGCACAGTAGTTGCTCGGACTTGACGCGAGCGGGAGTCGTGTCGACGGTGCAGGCCCGCAAGGCGCGAGACCGGTCGGCCGCACTGGCTGAGGCCCGTCGACGCCGCGGCTGG
>CAZVKB010000177.1:0-4379 GCA_964627505.1 uncultured Actinomycetes bacterium
GCTACAGGCCTTGGAGCAGGGCGCGATCACGCTGGGCGCGCGTAAGTCGCGCGGCTTTGGCCGCTGCCGCGTGCGCGCGTGGACGGTGACGCGCTACAACCTGCTTGAGCGCGACGGGCTGCTGGCCTCGACGCAGTGCGCTGGTCGCTGATCGCCCGGATCATCGTCGGGGTCGCGACAGCTTGGGGGCTTTCCCAAAGTTGTTCACAACCACCGCAGAAGCGGCAGGTGTTCGGTTACTTCTTGAGCAGTTTGAGGGTCCAGAGGATTGTCATCGCGCCGGTCATGGTGCCGGACTCATCCCGGATGGCCACGTCCACGTTGAATTCCGGACGCTTCCCGGAGTCCAACTCCGCGAGGACGTCCGCCACCGCGGCATCCATCACCGCTTCTGCCGTGAGTGGACCCAGCGCCACCTTCATGTAGCGAATGGTCGCCGACACGGCCAGCGGCACGAGTGTGTCGAACATGTCGCCAAACTCCGCGAGCACGATCGCACCGGAAGCGGTTTCGGCCAGGGTGAACATCGCGCCGGCGTGGATGCCGCCGATGTGGTTGTGGTACGCGGGCTGGTCGGCCATTCGCAGCAGCGCATGGGTGCCGTCGAGTTCGAGGAACTCGATGTTCAGCGTGCCCACCATCGGCACCTGGACGGGCATGGTGGTCTTTACGGAGTTGTAGTCGATTCCCATGCTCGTCAGATTAGTATCATCCCGCTCGGGTATCGTCGCCGCGTGCGCCCATATGCCGTGTTCGACATCGATGGCGTGCTCGCCGATGTGCGCCACCGGTTGCCTTTCGTGCAGACCACCCCCAAAGCCTGGGACGAGTTTTTTGGTCGGGCGCACCTTGACGCCGTTTTGGAACCGGGCCGCCGTCTGCTGCTCGACACCATGGCTGCCGGGCACGCCGTGCTGTATTCCACCGGTCGGCCGGAACGTTGCCGGGATGACACCTTGGCATGGTTGGCCGCCCGGGAATTGCCGACGGCCCCGCTGCACATGCGCGCCGATCACGACCACCGACCAGGTCGGGTGACCAAACTAGAACTTGCACGCCGTCTGCGCACCGACCCTGGAGTGCTGTTCCTGGTGGACGATGACCCGGTGGTGGTGAAGGCCCTGCGCGACGATGGCTTTGTGGTGCTCCACGCCATCTGGATGGGTGGCTCGGATGAACCGTCTGCACACGAAGCGGAGGCGCGGCAGTTGCTCTACTCACTGCAGGAACAGGGCGATTTCTAACCCTTTACTGCAACGTGAGGCCAACGGCTGGCGCTGCCACTCGCCAGCCGATCAACCTGAGCGGTAGGCCAACGTGCCGTCTTCCACTCTCCGAGCTATTGCCCACGCCACTTGCGGGCGGCTTTCCCGTTCTACGAACAGGGTGGTGTCGGCGGCCTGCCGGTAAAGCGGAGCCCGCGCCCGCATCACCGCTTCGGCACTACGGGCCGCGTCCAGGCTAGGGCGAGTGGGGTCATCCGCCACCTTTGCCGCCAGCCGGGCAATGTCGCCTTCGAGGAATACGATCGGCCCGCCGGCCCGCAGCGCAGCCACCTTCCGGGTGCTGAACACTTCGAGGCCCTCATCATCAAGATCGATGATGACTCCCCCGCCGCAATCCACAATCAGGCCGTCGAGGCGTGCGAGTTTGGCCACGATCTCGTACTCCAGATCGCGAAACGCGGGCCAGCCGCGGGCCGCTACAAAATCAACTAGCGGCATTCCAGACTCATATTCAATCAACGTGTCGGTGGACATCACCGGCCGCTTGGTGAGCACCGAAAGCCGGCGGGCGATGTTCGACTTTCCCACCCCACGCAGGCCGATCAAGTTGATGTTCACGCCTAGTTCTCCATCGCCCGCGTCATGGCCTCATCATGCCGGAGGAGGGGGTCCATGGCTGGATAGTGGCTCGTCTGGGCGCCAAGGCCCACCTCAAGTCGCCCGACACCACGGTCGGCTCCCCGGCTGCTGATGCCGAATTCCTACTGGACCTGGAGCGAAAGCCGCCCGCAAGTGACAGCACGGTGGTAACCTCAGCCGAGACGTGGTCGGACTACTGGGCCGATTCCAGCCCATACGTTGCGACCGGCAAAATTCCACGCGCGACATTCGGTGATCGGAAAATTGTCTGTGAGGTGGCGATGAGGACTCCTACTCTAACTGCGGCAGGCGTCGAAGTAGGAGGTATCAACCGGCCCGCGCTTGCAGTCGACCAGCCTCCGATTTTGAGCCGCCTCTTCCTGTGGGCAACGGTTGTGGGGTTCATCGTTCTCTGGGGGATGGTCATTGTGGCGGCCCCTCGCATTCTGATCGCTGCCGCGGGAACGTCCCAGCGCGTCACGGTCGGAGACGTCACGTTTATCCCAGCTCCAGGCTGGGCGGTCGCTCCAATTCCGCCCCAGGCGCCCACCGACGCTGTGACCTACGCAGCCGGAGGAGCAACGTTCACGATCTGGACCCAACCAGGCTCGGACACCAGCACCACTGCCAAGGAGGTCACCTCGCAGTTCTTTCCGGAGGCATATCAGGCGGGCGACTACTTCGTGACCGAGGGGCTGACTTCCACCTCTGTCCGGCCTAAACAGCCGGCCAAGGGAACCGAGGTCTCGCAGGTGATCGTGACCGGCGTCGACTCGCCCTCGACAGTGGGCGTCCCGCTGTCCTTCACAAACTCGGGGCAGTTGGTAGTGCAAGTCTGGGCAGGCCCGGAATCGGCAGCCAGCGCAGACGCGAGGTTGGACCTCACCGCGATGTCCAAGTCCATCGCACCGAAGTCAGCCTCATGAGCGCGCCGGAAGCGGGCACACGCGCGCAAGGCACGGTGGGCAACGCTGAACGTCGAGCAGGCGTGATCGTAGTCCTCGCGGTCATGGGCCTGATGAGCATGTGGGTCGCAGATGGGCTGCTCATCGGCCGCTCCCTCGCCATGCCGATCCCGGCTTTGGCGGGGATCACGAGCTTGACCATCGCCATCGCAGTGATGTGGTGGATCTTCACGAAGGTGCCATATTTCGCTCCGATCGCCCGAACCCCCCGTTGGATAGCGCTGCTGTGGGGCGCGCTGATCTGTGTCGGACCGGTGCTCGCGATCGAAGACACAGCTGTCGGCGCCTTCAGTGGGTTGCCACAGGTGCAGTTCGGCGTGGTTATTTCGTTGTTCAACGGCGCTACCGAAGAAGTGATCAAAGGTCTCGGAGTTCTGGTGATCTTCATGCTGGTGCGGCGCCCGCGGACATTGGTGGACGGGTTTGTGATCGGCGCGACTGTCGGTCTTGGGTTTGGCCTGACCGAGGGAACTGTCTACGCCGTTCGAAGCGCGTGGACGGCTGGCAGCGATGGCTCCCATGCCTGGCTTGGCACGGCTATGGAGCGACTCATAGCCGACGCGTTCGCCGGCCACTGGCTCTATTCCTCTGTGATCGGTGTGGGTTTGGCTTACGCCTTCATCGCCGGATGGGCGGGTCCGATCCGGCGCGCTGCCGTGTTGACCGGCTGTGTGGCTCTTGAGATCGGCATTCACACTCTCAATGACATCGGGCCGATCAATGCGTTTGGCACGAAGTGGTCACATGTCTTCTTTATCATCTTCCTAGCCGACCAGGTCTTGACAGTTGGGGCAGCACTGCTTGTCATGCGCTGGGCACGGAATCGGGAGGGAGAGTTCTATGTGTCCTACCTCGCGGACTCAGGCTCGTCAGTTGTGCCAACCGAGGACTTGACCATTCTCCCTCACGGCGCCACGCGTCGTCACGCGCGCAAGGCCGCAGCGAAGTCGGCGCCTGCCAGTGGAAACGGCCGCGGTATCCGCCGAGCCGTGCGAAGTGTCCACCGAGCCGAAGCCCAGCTAGCGGTGGCTGTGTCTGCGGGCCACACCGAGGCCACAGCGGAGCTCGCCTCGCTGGTCGATCACCGCAGAGCAGAACTGACCGCGGTGTCGGCCCCCGGCACGGGCGCCACGTAGGGGTTTCGTGTCACTTGGCCTCCCCGAGATAACCGTACGCACGCCGGCGGCCATCGTGAACGTGTATCCGATGAATCCGAACGACCCCGCCAACTCAACGTTATTCCGAGTGGCTGAGATGTAGGCCGGGACGATACCTCAGTGTCCCGCCTCGGCCCACGTACGCCCGGTGCCGATTGAGACATCCAACGGCACGCTGAGAGGGTAGGCGGCGCCCATCTGCGTGCGCACCAACTCGCTCACGTCCGCCAACTCCCCGGGTGCCACCTCCAGCACAAGTTCATCGTGCACCTGCAGCAGCATCCGCGACTGCAATCCCTCGTGGCGCAGCGCGTCGGCCACCCGAATCATGGCGACTTTCACCAAGTCGGCCGCGGAACCCTGAATCGGCGCATTCAGCGCCATCCGCTCGG
>CAZVKB010000178.1:0-4352 GCA_964627505.1 uncultured Actinomycetes bacterium
TGCTGGATCGTATCACCATCGAGCCAGGGAAATGTGGTGGCAAGCCCTGTATTCGCAGCATGCGGATTCGGGTCAGCGACATCCTCGAATTGATGGGCGAAGGTGTGAACATGGAGGAAATCCTGACGGACTTTCCGGATCTCGAGCGAGAAGACATTCTTGCCAGCCTGCAATTTGCGGCTCGTCGCAGCGACATCGTTCGCCTTGCTGCATGAAATTCTGGGTGGACGCCCAGTTGCCCCCCATGTTGGCAGAATGGTTGTCGAGAGAGTATGGAGTCGAAGCACGATCTCTGCGCGACCTTGGTTTGCGAGACTCTACCGATCTCGAAATCTTTCAGGCGGCACATCACGCGCAAGCGGTGGTCATCAGCAAGGACAACGACTTCGTCGAACTGGTCAGTCGATATGGCCCGCCTCCTAAACTGCTCTGGGTGACCTGCGGCAACGTCACCAATAGGCGGTTACAGGAGTTGTTCAAGAAAACGTTTCCGGAGGCCCTGGAGTATCTGGCGTCTGGGCAGGCAATCGTGGAACTGGGATGAGCCGTCATCCCCCGCCGGATCATCCTCAGGTCTTTTCTAACGACTCCCTGGCACCTCTCAGGGCTGGCCGCTGAAGCTATGCAGACTGGCCCGCCGGGGTCGGAGCCGATCGGCGACGATACACGGCTTCCGACCTGAGCCTAAACCGGCGAAGCCCGAACCAGACAGGGCAAAGTTCTTGTCATAGCCAAAGCGAGTAAGCGGAGGCGACCATGACACAGATGCTGACGGATCGATATCACGAGTAGCTTACCGTAACGTTCTGCTGTTACGACCGAGTCGTGATAGATGCGACTGCAACGCACGGTCGATCATGAGGCGCTCAATCAGCCCCACGGTCGTCGTCAGGCCCAACGAATAAGGTTACATCGTGCGAGCGAAGCTGCGATCTGAACCGTGGCGTAAGCAGGGTTGCCGGCTAGTGCGCTGCACTACAGGAGGATTGGTGATTCGGATGGCCAGGCGGTTGTGATACTTGAAGGAATCCAGCTTGGCTCGCTTCTTTCTTTGTTCCTATGTTGGAATGTTAGACCTGCCCCGCTTTCGACCCCCCTTTCGTTCAAATGTTAGACCTGACCCCGCTTTCGTGTGACCCCGCTTTCGTGTGCGGGGCATGTCGTTGAGGGTAGCAGGTTCTGCCAGTTAAATCGACCCTGGCCCCTTTCTTCTTCCTTTCTTCTTTCTTTTTCTTCTTCGCCGCCCGTGCGCGTGCGTGTGACCCCGCCCGTGCGTGACCCCGCCCGTGCCGCCCGTGTTGTAGCGCCATTAGGGTCAGAGCCCTTTGCGCGTGCTTTCATGCATTCGGCATTTGGAAGACGATGGGGATGAACTCCCATAACCATTGAAGTACTGGCAGGAGCAGCCACAACAGGATGCCCAAGAGAAGGATCTGCAGCAGCGGCCACCGCAGTACAAAGTGCTCCACCCTAGCGAAGCCTTCGACCATTTTTGGTGGAAGCAGGCTAACCACGATGCCTCCACCGTCGAGCAGTGGATGTGGCAGCGGAACGAGATTAAGCCCCATCAGGACGAGGTTTGCCCGTAGGCCAGCTTTGGACATCTCATACAAATACGGACTTAGCGGGGTGACTGGCAACACCCAAAGCAGCTTCATTACCGTAGCCCAAAACAACAACATCGCGAGATTTGCTGCCGGCCCGGCTAAAGCGACCCAAAACATGTCACGCTTGGGATGACGGAAGCGAGAGACATCGAAGGGCATCGGCCTTGCGTAGCCGAAGGGAATTCGAAGAGGCGAAATCAGCAGTATCGTCGGTACGATTATCGTCCCAATAATACTGATGTGCCTGAGCAGATTAAGCGTAAGCCGTCCTTCTTCCAACGGAGTCGGATCGCCGAGGAGCACAGGAAGGAAGTGAAACAGCACTGAATCAGACGGTATGAAGTCCATAGACTACCACCCTAGAAAAAAGAGAGCCCCACTGTCGCTGCGAGAGGTGGTCCCGGTTTTTGGAGAGAAAAGGGTCTTCGATAAGTGGAGTGAGTTCGCCCAGTTCCGGTCGGCTAGCCCGCATACGACGGCAACCGTTGCTCAGTAGGTACGGCGGTCATAAGCGCTCGGAGTCGAGCGAGCGAGACAGGACGCTGGCTGTTGCGCTGCATACGGCCACAACAAGCCCAGACGACAGACCTAGGACCATTGAAAACTTCGCTGACCTGGCCCACGCGACCGAGGTGAAGGACGAGCAGGTGCTGCGGCTCCGAGCGAAGTGCCACGGTTGTGCCTTGTGTTGCCTTGACTTGAACAAGCCATCCGTTTGGCGCCACGGCGTCATGCGACGCGGCCGACGCTGCGTGAAGAGTGAGTCGATACCGGTGCGCCGCCAGCACCTCGCCAATACTGCCTACAAGATGACCATCTGGTGTGAACCGGCGCCCCGGGAATAGGCGCTCGAACTCTGCGACGATGGCATACAACTGCTGAACGAGAGCGGGAATTGCTTCAATCGATGCAGTGCTTGTTAGCATGTGATGCGTGCTAACGTAGAATTAACCGGCGCGCCGGCAAGCGCGCCACCGGACAAGCAACCACGCTGCACCCGCGTCCGGTTGAATGATTGGTTGGACGAAGCCGCTACGCGGAGGAAACGGCGGCGCTGCAGTCGTGTGGAAGTCAAGATGTGACCTCGCCCCTTATTCGTTGGGCGTCATTGGCGGTGACGCCGTATAGTAATGGCACGCACCATTGCGGGTCAGTCAGTGATGCGTTCGCCAAATGTGGAGGGCGAGCATGGACAGCGTGAACAGTGCTATTGGTAGCAAGAGCGTTAGTACATCAGCGGTAAACTCTCTAAACTTAGCGTCAAAATCGAAATCAAAACGGAAGAGGTCCTTGGATAAGCCGTACTTGTCGCGATTGTTTGCGTGAGCGACCATGCCATCCTTGCATACTCTGTGGCCTGACCACGTGATGAAGTCGGTTGGTCCCGATGCGTACCAGTACTCTTGTCCAGCTCCGGGCTTGAGGTACTCGCCCCTGAGCTCAAGGTAGTTTCTGCTGTCCTCCAAACAAGGGCCTTTGCAGATGTCGCACGTCTTGAACTCGTTCGCGCGCTCCATGCAGGCGGGGCAAACAACCCACGTTTCAGTCACCTTGCTGTGGTCGTAATGGCGGGTATACCGGAAGAGTCTCTTCGTGCCGTCATGCACTGGCCAAAGGCAAACAACGCAGTTGGACCGAAGCGAGCGCTCCCGATCCCTTTCCTTGGCAGAGCGTCTCGCGGCTAATCGATCGGATACCCCCTTCCCCGCAAGAGGTAGAACGGTTAGGTTCAGAATAGCAATCCCCACAATGTCCCAAGTATCCAGTGAATAACCGAACAAAACGCGGCCCGTGTGAAAGGCCATTATCGCGGCTAGCGGGAGGAGCATGGGAATCATTTAAGGATAAGAAATCCAACGGCACCGACGAGAGTATATGAGCCTTCATCAAGCAGCGTCAATCTCACATTTCGACCCGGGAGCCCCTGAAAAGTCATCCGAATCTCGCCCCGCTCAGTGCCTGTGGTCATCCGCCTGGCCGGTCCGGCCAGGCGGATGACCACAGGCACGAGCCCTCCCACGACGGGCGATGACCACTCGTCTTGCTTCAGTCTGGACCCTTGCGCATTGGCACCTACCAGGCAATGCGCTGGTCGAATTCGTACTCCGGCACTGGTTGGGCCTGCGCTTCGTCCTCGCCCATGGTAGCGCCCTGCATCTCCCAGAGCGGGGGCGCACGGGCTCTCATCAGGCGTGGCGGCGAGGTCGGTTCGCCCAGATGGCTCAGGATCTCGCGCACGGCACCGGCGTCGGTGATGAAGGCGATGATTCGCATCTCGCCGCCGCAGCGTGGACAGACGAGCGGAAAGACCTCATAGATCCGCGCGAGCAGCACCGCCCAGGCGTAGCGGGCGATGCGACGGTGGATCGCTTCCGCTTCCCCCGGTGCTTCCTCTGTCCCCTCGGACGACCGGCTTGGCGTGACGATTGGCGCAGCGGTCGAAGCGATTGACTCGGTCGCGTCTGCCGCCGGCGTACCGTCTGGCACGCCGGCGAGCGCAGTGACCTGCCCCCGCAGCGGCGCGTTGGGTGCTAGCACCCCGTAGTAACGATGGCGATGCCGGCGCGGCGGCGGAATCAGCGCCGCCAGACGCCCAATCAGTTCGAGGGGCGTGAGCATCAGGCTGACGCTGCCGCCGGGACCCGGCTTGATGCTCTCGTAGACCAAGTGTTCGGCGTCGATTTCACGCAAGCGCTCCAGCGCGAAGGCCGGGCGAGCGCAATACCGCAGCAGCCGTTCCAGGCC
>CAZVKB010000179.1:0-4340 GCA_964627505.1 uncultured Actinomycetes bacterium
CGTGGCGAACACTGCCCCGGCGCACGCAACCGGACTCCGCACGCCGTTCGGTGGATTGTCCTGGCGTACCGACGGCAACGACCCAGGCCCATGGTCGGCCAAGGGTATCGGCTTGGCGGCTTTCGGGATGGCGTGCTACCTCGCGGCCGTACCGCTCTCCCGCATGACTGTGTTCCCCGAAGTTGGCCTGGCGATGATGTGGTTCCCGCCGGCAGTGTTCGTCGGGCTGATGGCGCGGCGACCCTACTCTTGGCTCCCGCTGTTCATCCCCGTGGCCGCGGCGTCAGAGTTCATTGCTGCGGTGGGACTGCAAGACATCGATGTGGGACCCGCGCTGGTCTGGGTGGTCGCGGACACCCTGGACATGACAGCCTGCGCGGTACTGGCGCGTGCCACCGGTGCTTACAGATTGCGCCGACCGTCGGACTTCATGAAATTCCTGGGAATCGTGCCGGCAGTGATGCTTGTGACCTCCTTCATCGGGGCAGCTGGGGCCACGTGGCAGTTCGGGGGCTCATATGCCAGTAGCTATGTTTCCTGGGTGATTGGCAGTACCTTCGGGATCTTGGTCGTCGCCCCGATGTTCATGCGCTTTCGCGTATCCGCACAGATGTCGCTGGTGGGTCCGATCGAAACCACGCTGCTCATCGTGCTGGTCGGCATCGTGGCCGTCATCTCTTTCCTGAGCGCCAATTCGCTGTCGCAATTTGCCATCGATTCCTACCTGCTGCTGCCGGTGACGGTGTGGCTCGCGCTGCGTGTGGGCATGAACCTTACCGCGATTGTGGTGCCGATATCTGTGTACATCGGGTCGTTCGCTGCCGCCAATGAACTCGGCCTGGCTGCCACCCAAGGGGTAGGTCTGAGCGCATATTCGGAGACGGCTGCCTTCATGGTGGCCTTGGCGTTGACCTCCTACGCGGTGGCGACCGTGGCCGAAGCCCAATCCGATAGCGTGCGCGAGTTGCGCCTGCAAGCCACCACCGACAGTGTCACAGGTTTACCCAACCGCCGTGCTGTGCTGGAACGGCTCGATGAAATTGCGCACACACCTGGCCCAGTCACGCTGGTTCTGATCGACATCGTTGGGTTTCAACACATCAACGACTCACTGGGACACACGGTTGGTGATCAATTGCTGCGAGTTGCCGGCCACCGGCTGGTAGCGGTCGCCGCGCCGCCAGCCTTAGTTGCCCGTATCAGCGGTGACGAGTTCGTCATCATCCAAACTGACCTATCCGAACAGTCCAGTCGGGAATTGGCCGAACACCTGCGCGCAACCCTCAACGATCCGATCGACATCGCCGACCGACTGCTGACGATCGACGCCGATTGCGGCATCGCCGTCGCCACCAGCAGCAGCCAGGTGCCGCAATTGCTCTCCAACGCAGATATCGCACTGATGTCCGCCCGCCGGGCGATGGGCGCGAGCGTGCGCATGTTCTCGCCCGAGATTGAGCATCGCCACACCCAAGAGAATCAAGCCCGCACATTGATCCACCGGGCACTCGACCATGATGGCGTCGTCATTCATCTACAGCCGGTGTTCAACACGCCGACCGGCGACCTGGCTGGGGCGGAAGCGTTGATGCGTTTGGCCGATGCCGACGGGGTGGTGCATGCGCCGGGGGACTTCATCAAGGTGGCTGAAGCAACCGGATTGATCGTGCCGCTGGGACGCGTAGTGCTGCGGCAATCGCTGAGCTGGGTGCGCGAACACGCCCAGACCTGGCACGGGCTGCATTTGGCGGTCAACGCTGCGGTCCCGGAACTGGCTGACCCGCACTATGTCCCGGACCTGCTGGCACTGTTGGCCGAGATGGAGGTTCCGACGGCCATGCTCGTGGTGGAGGTCACCGAACACACGCTGCTGGATTTGGGGCCTCGCGCGGTGAGCACCCTTGACGAGTTGCGCGCGGCCGGCGTGAAGATCGCGCTCGATGATTTCGGGACCGGTTACTCCAGCATCTCAGCGCTGCGCGGGCTGCCGATCGACATCATCAAGATCGATCGTTCGTTCGTCTCCGGGCTGCCCAACGAGCCAGGCGATGTCGCCATTGTGCGCGCCGTGCGCAACCTCGCTCGGGACTTTGGATTGACAACCGTCGCCGAGGGTGTGGAAACGCCAGAGCAGCGAGCGATGTTGCACGCGATGGGCGTGGAGCAACTTCAGGGCTACTTGCTCGGACGCCCATGTCCCCCGGCAGAGTTTGTGGTCAAGCATCTGCCCCAGGTTGCCCAGAACTGACCTGCGCTGCTAAGGGGTGAACTCCGCGAAAGCTTCAACGATATCCATCGTGGTATCCGGCGTGAGTACCACCGGAATCGGGTACTCGGCGCCCGCCGCAACGTAGCGCCGGGCGGCAACCAGACACTCATCGGGCGTGCCGGCTGCGGTGAACATGTTCACGACGTCGTCGTCCACCAACGCCATAGCCTTTTTGATGCCCCCGGGCTGAGGGGGCCAGCCTCCCATGGCGTCATGAATGGAGTCGATGTAGTCCTGCGAGAGCCCGGAGGCCAATCCGATGTGCGGCTGTTGTCCGAGATACATCGTGAGCATCTCCCGGGCGATGTCACGCGCCCGGTCGCCGTCGTCGTCCATGGCGCAGGTGATGATCTGCGGGTGATGCACGGTGTTCCACGGCCGCTGGATCTCGTCGGCCCCGGCTCGGATCTTTGCGACCGCGTCGGCCGTGTATTCGGGTGACGTCATGAAATTCAACAGCACGCCATCGGCGAACTGCGCAGACTGGTGCAGCATCTTCGGTCCTGTCGCCCCGATGAGCACCGGAACCCGAATCGGGTTGCGTTCCCGACCCTCGGCGAGGTCGAGTTCGAGGTCGTCTACATGCACGATTTCGCCCTGGTACGTCACCCGTTCCAGCGCGAGGAGCCGGTTGAACACCTCAACGTATTCGCGGATCTGGGTGAGCGGTTTGCGCCGATCCACGCCCACTTTGGAAGCCAACGGCTCCCACCAAGCGCCGATCCCAAGCATGATTCGACCGGGAGCCATCTCGTCCAGGGTGGCGCAGGTGAGTGCCATGAGTGCTGGCGGCCGCGTCCATGAGTTGGTCACCCCGGGGGCGATTTTGGCCTGCTTGGTGACTGTGGCGATTGCACCGGCTTGTGACACCCAGTCTCTGGCCAGTCGGGTTTCAAAGACCCAGATCGACTCATAGCCCAATTCGTCGGCGCGTTGCGCCGCTTTCAGCAAGGTCGGGAAATCAGGGCGGTCTGGAAAGCAGATCCCGACTCGGGAAGTGGCCATGGCGACCCTCCTATTGGTGCGGTCAGTGGCGAAGCAATTCGACTCTACGCCGCATCAAGGCATGAGGCTCATCTGGTGATGGGAACGTCGAAGAAGGTACCGGGGTATGGCTCGCCGGCCAGGGTGTAGTGCCACCACTCCTCGGGGAGATTGGTGAACCCCGCCTCGGCCATGATGGTGACCAAGGTTGCCCGGTTGGCGGTTGCCGTAGCTGAGATCTCCGGGTTGGCCGTGTTCGCCAGCGGATCGAAGCAGTCAAAACCGGTGCCCATGTCGATGGACGTGTCGGGGAAGCGCTGCTCGACGGGTGCGGTGCAGTCGACGAGTGGATCGCCCGGTGTCCAGTCGGGACTAGTGGCGCCTGGCAGCGGAACCAAAGTGACATCCACCGTGGATCCGCGGGAGTGCCCCGATTTGGCCGCGATGTAGCCGGCGGGAAACAGCTCCGGTTTGCTCACGCGGGGGTAGAACTCTGCCTGCATCGTGGTGGCGTTGGGGTCCTCCGCCCACGCGGCAAACTCGTCAACAGCACGCTGCGGTCGGTAGCAGTCATAGATCTTCAAGGTATAGCCCTGGGCGACAGCAGCGGCTTGCGCGCGAGTCAAGGCGTCGGCCGCCTGTCGGGTCATCCAGCAGGACGCCGCGTCGTATCCGGTGATCGGGGAGCCGACGAAGTTGTGGTCGGTGGCATAGCGCATCTCCTGCGGGATTGTTGCATCCACGTCAGCGAGACGCACGAAGTCGGGAGGTAGTCCGTCGGCACCAGTCGTGCAGTCAGCGCCGGGGGCGCAGGTGGGGCCGGACGTCGTCGATCCCTGTGGGTCGCTCTCGGCGGCGCTGGCACAAGCGCTGAGCAGCGCAGCGGCTGCCAACATCAGCGGTGCGGCCGTGGGGTAGTGAGCTAGTCGCATTGGCCCACCATAGAAGATTGCTCACGTCGGTCTGCCTGAGCCGCCAGGAGCAGGGTCAGTCACTTCTCCGAGTGCCAAGATTCCCGTGCGCTTCACCTGGCGACGGCGGGCGAAATAGAACAGGCCTGCTGCGCCGAATGACACGAGGCCGCCGA
>CAZVKB010000180.1:0-4198 GCA_964627505.1 uncultured Actinomycetes bacterium
GCAGTAGACGATCTCAGTTTCACTGCGCACAGCGGAGTCATTACAGGCCTGCTCGGCCACAACGGTTGTGGCAAGTCCACGACGATGCGGATTTTGGCTGGCTCGATGTCGGCCACCGCGGGTCGATTCTGGTTCGACGGGCAGATTGGTGGAGTCGACAGCATTGAGGTCAAGAAGCGCACCGGCTACATTCCCGACATCGGCGGAGTTTTCCCGCGGCTGACCGGCTGGGAACACATGGAACTGTGCGCTCGGCTGTTCGGCATCCCCGATCCGCTCTGGCGGGACCGTGGCCGAGACCTGCTTGAGGCGCTCCAGATCTCCGATGCGGCGGCGAATCTCGCAGGCACCTACAGCCACGGTATGGGTCGCAAGCTGTCGGCCGCCATCGCGCTGCTGCCACAGCCGGAGTTGTTGTTGGCCGATGAACCGTTTGATGGAGTGGATGCCGATGGTGTGGCAACAATTTCTAAGCTGCTGCAAGCCGCCGCCAACCGCGGTGCCACGGTCGTGTTGTCTACGCACCTGTTGAACATTGCCGACAACTTGTGTGCCCAAACCTGGACCATGACGCGCGGTGCCATCCGATGAAGGATGTTCGAACCGCCATGTGGCTACGGATGCGTCACCTTGCGCTGCCCACCCACTTGCTGGTGTTGGCGATCGTCGTCGGCGTGGCGTATCTCGGCGGATTGGCATTTGTCGCGCAATGGGCATATAGCCGCGATGCGGTCGAGGCTTCCGCGGCGTTGGCGTTGCTGACTCCCGTGTGGCTGCTCTGGGCGCTGTTGCCTGCTTTCGGAGGCGGCGGCGAGATCGACTCGCCGCGCTATCTGGACCCCTACCCGCTGCGTCCGGCGTTCCTCGTGACCTCGGCAATTACGTCGACCGCCGCAGACGTGCAGTACCTATTTATCGCCCCAGTGGTGGTGGCCTCGGGGTACGCGATCTGGGGATGGCCTGGAGTGCTAGGCGCGTTGTTGTTCATCGCCGGTGCAGCAGCGATCGGTCAGGTCTGTGTCTGGATTGTGACGTCGTGGCCGACCCGGCAGTGGGTGACCATCAGCGTGCTCAGCGTGGTGTTGATCGGCACAGCCACACTGCTGAAATATCACCCTGAGGTGGGTCCCGCCGGCTGGCTGGTGACTGCGCTGACGACCGACGGTTGGTCGCGAACGGTCGCGATCGCAGCACTTTTCGCCCCGCTGGTGTTGTTCGCAGCGGTAATCGGACCACTCGCGCGGGCGACTTTGCGTGGTCGCGGTGAGCACGCCGCAGCCGGACGCACCATCACCGGTTTCGACAAGAGGCCCGCGGTTTACACCGCGCATCTGTATTCGATCTGGCGCTCAAATACAGCCAAGATCACGTTGTTCAGTTGCTTGATCATTCCGCTTGTGATTGATGCTGCACTGCCGGGTGCCACTGCCGTGACTGTGCTGGCATTTGTGGTGGGGGCGGGTGGGGCGATCATTGCCACGAATGCCTACTCCTACGACCACACGGGCACCCTGTGGGTGTTGGCCTTTCCGCGGACGCGGGTGCGGCTGTTGGCAGCGAAGGTGGCAGCGGTGGCTACTTGGTTCGTGATTTTGACCGTGCCAGCCACGTTGGTGGCTGTTGCCATCGGCATGCCGTTGACTGATCGCGCTACCAGTTTCAGCAGCTATTTGGCCGGGGCGGCGACTTTGACGGTTGCAGTCATCATCGCTGGCATTGGCACCACCGTACGCAGACCGGCCGAAGCCGACCATGACACGTTGCGAGTACGGCCAGCGCCGGTACCAAGCGTGATCGGGTACGGCTTTCGACTCGGTCTGCTGCTGGTTCTGCTCGCTCCTGTTCGAGACCAGGGCTATCCCGCGGGTGCAGCGGCGTTCGGGGCGATCGTGGTGACGATCTACACCGCACTCGTGGGATTCGGTGCCTGGCGGACGTTGCGCGATGCCTCGGCGCTCTCCGCAGCATTCAAGGTGTGAGGGGGCAGGGAACTCGCGTTGTGGCGGTGAACCTGAGTGTGGCTCTAATGCCCTGTGTGGCTCTGATACCAAGGAGCGGGTCCCGGAACGGATGCGGAAGCATCTGCCCCGGGACCATTGGTGGACTTGATTACCGGTTAGGAAGCTGGACCTTGGGTCCGAGCAGCAGCAAGATCGTTCAACGCGTTGCGCAGCGAATCGATCCAGTCGGATTCGTGGTCGCCCACCAAGCGGACGCACCATGCCAGTGCTTCGGCCCGCGAGCGGGCGACGCCCGCGTCCACCAGTGTGTCGAGCACGAGCCGCTCAGGTTGTCGAAGGCGCGTCATCGCCGGTGCGGCCAGGGTGGTGAACATCGCCACCTGGTCGTTCACGGCGACTCCCCAGGAGACTTTGCGACCAAACTTGGCCTCGGTCTCATCGGCAATGCGCATTCGCTCCGGTCTGGTTTCTTCCCGAAAGCGGGTGACACGACCCTCGAGCAGTTGCGCGCTGTCGACGTCATCGCCGCTCTCCGGCACCTCGATCGGTCCGATCACGGTGATCTCTTCGCGGTCGATGATGACCTCTGGTGCTCCAGTGAACCATTCTGCTGGCAGGCGGCCGGCGAGCCAGCCTGTGACCTCTGCTTGCGGCGCGGGGGGCGGTTCCGGCATTCGGCCTCGACCCCTGCCCCGACCTCCACCTGGCGGTCCCCATCGGTGTCCATGCGGTCCCATAATTGACTCCTTTTGACTTAGTGATTACAGGATTACAAGTAAGCAACATATCGGATACCGAAGTTGTTCCCGCGCCAGTGAATGGATTTGCCCGAGGTGGTGCCCTCGTGTGCAGTGACATTGCGTAGTGCGGTCGAAACATTACGTGTGCACCACGGATGCTAGGCAGGCTCTCGCATACCTACGGTTCGGCTATGTGGAGAAAACTCAGCCTTGCGGCGCTCAGTGGTGCAGTCGTCTGCGCCGGGCTAGCCGCGCTGTCCCCGGTGCGCGCGGCGACGACCGATGGACTAACGGTGACGGTCGTCAACAACAATCCGGATTATGCTCCGGACAAGGTGTGGGTGGCGGCTACTGGCAATGGGCAGGGGGCAGGATCGGCAACTTTGGCGCAACGTTCGACGTTTACGACCAGCGCAGTGAGTTCCGGACGGGTGTGGGTCTCGTTGGGAAAGCAGTTGCCCACAACGCCTTTTCCCAGTCCGGATTCCTCGGACATTCGTTTCGACGTTGTTGAGTTGACCTATCCGGGTGTCGCCAACCTCACTGCTGTGGACATGTACGGCATCCCCATGGACATAGAAACGTTCGATAGCAGTGGCCGACTAGTGGCGGCAAAACGCTGGCAATGCCGCACGGATGTGGTGACGCAATCCATGCGCACAGCCATGGCGGCCGCTGGGGGAGATTTCGACAAGATTGTGCGGCGCGATGCCCAGGGCAATTTTCTGCGACTGGTGTCGCCGAATATCGTCAGCGGCGCACACCCCAGCGGTTATCCGCGGTTTGACACCTATCTTGCTGGCTTGCAAGGTCAGAAATTGACGATTCGCGGTCACGCCATGGGTCAGGATTACCATTACACGGGAGCTTTCGCCCCCGACGCCGCCGATCCGGGTGGCCCGGGATCAATCGTGTTGACGGATCAGAGTGCGTCGAAACTGCCGCAAATGTATGTGCGCGGAAGCTCGCTCGTGGGCAATAGCGGAGATATGACTGCGGGGATCTATGGCAATAACAGCCCGTATTTCATCGACGGGGTGTTACACAGTGGCAACGATGTGTTCGGGGCGGTGTACCGGGACCTGGTGGCCGGATTCACCTACGGTTTCTGGGGGAGTCCGGCATATGGCAATGACAGTGGCAACTTCAACGTCAGTGTGGCTCCAGGCCCATTCCAAGGCGCACAACCTTCGGCGCCGAACTACAATATTTGGGCGGCTGCGCTCTGGCCATTGACTGATGCTTACGGCTTCCCGTACGGCGATACCTTCAACCACGATCCGGCTCGAAACCCGATTGTCGAATTGCCGACAAACGGCACGCTGAAGATCACGATCCAGCCGGACACCAGCCCAGCGGGCTGCGCGAGTGGTACCCCCGGCCCAACCCCGACGCCTACTCCAACTCCAACCCCGACACCGACACCGACGCCTACCCCAACCCCTACGCCTACTCCGACGCCTACGTCGTCGCAGTCTGGGTCGGTGGGGTCGGCGT
>CAZVKB010000181.1:0-4145 GCA_964627505.1 uncultured Actinomycetes bacterium
ACCGCGCACCATCACCCCATTGGGCGTGGTCTGGTTGGCCACGAAGTTGTTCACCGAGGCGTTCGGACGACCCTCCGAGCACGGGTAGACCACGGTGAAACCCGAATTCACCGGACTCACCACAGTCAAGTTGGCGAACACCGTTTGCCCAGGACCCACCGGTAGCCGGATCGGCCGGTTGGCTGGGATCGAAGGACCGTCGAACACCTCTGGACCGATCGTGCCGCCGTAGTAGCGACTGTCCAAACGACGCACTGCCGCGTGTGTGGCGATGGCCTTCGTCTCCACAACTTGATCCCAGATCAAGTGTGCGGGCGCCGTCGATTTCACGCACACATCGCCCTTGTCGTCCGTTCCGGACATCACGAAGTTGGGCGTGGTCTCACCGGCGGCGAAGTTGTTCACCGAACTTGTGCTCGGCGCCAAGTGACAGGGCCAGACCGTCGTGTGCCCGTCGGCGGTGGGGTCGGTCACAGTGAGGTTGGCGATCACCGTCTGGCTCGGCGCCCCAGTGGGCACCCGGACCACTTGATTGGCCGCCACGCGCGCCCCCTTGGTGACGCTTCCCGGCAGACGGGTATCCAGTATTCGAGTCGCGGTGTGCCCCGATATCCCCGAGCCATTCCACACTTGATCCCAAATCAAGTGCGCCTGGGCTTGGTTATATATGCAGATGTAACCCGCCGCATCTGCGCGCACCACTGTGAGATTCGGCGTCACCTCATGCGGCGTGTAGTTGTTCACCGAGGTGGTCGGGCGCGCTTGGTCACAGGGGTACGCCGTTGTGAAGCCGCTGGTCTGCGGGTCAACCACGGTGAGGTTGCCCACCACAGTGTCGTTGGGATTGCCCGCCAGTACACGCGTGGTGGTCCCCGCGGGGAGATACCCGAGGTCCGAGGTCTTCGGGGCAGCCAACGAGTTGTAGCGGAAGTACCACTCGTTGGTGAATCCGACACTCTCCTTGGACGGGGAATAGCGCACGTTCACCATCGAGGCGCCATAGGGGTTGGAACCAGAATGCAGAACATAACCGTTGCCCAGGTATAGCTGTGCGTGTCCCGCGTTGCCAGCCGAGTTCGCTGGCGAGGAACCGTCAAAAAAGATGATGATGTCGCCGGGACGCAGTTCGGCTCGAGAGCCGACGCGGACCAAGTTGGATCCGGAATAGTTGGCGGGCATGTAGGCCCCGGTGTAGCCGAACTTGGGGAAGAACTCGGAGTTGACACCATTCTGGCGAATGATGGCATCGGCGGCGGTGTACGCGCGGCCCACGAAACTGGAGCAGTCGAAAAGCGAGGTCGTGCGCAGTTTCCAATCCTGGCTGTAGGGGGTGCCCAACTTGGAGAAACCGTAAAGCAACGCCCGGCCGGCTTCGAACGTTGGCGCATGCCGGACTGCGTCGAGACATAGTTGCCGCAGGTCCATCCCGCGCGGGTAGGTGTCCCCCGGTGGATTCGTGGGGCAATCAGCGGCGACGGCTTCTACCCCCAATGCGCGGGTGTCGGGCGAGTTGGGCTGCGGTGTGGGCTCTGCGGCCACCGGACCGGCAAGTCCGATGGTGACCAGCACCACGGCTGCCATGATTGCACTCCACACAGACCCTCGGCGTTGCATCCGACATCCTCCCAATCGACAACTACTCCCCCGCTACCATCGCTGACAATCAGCCCACATCGCAATGAAGTAAAGAAAACCTGAGACCTTGCGTGCTCGAGTGACCACCACCGCCCGAACTAGGCCACTATTGAACCATGACGGATCAGACACGTGCCGAAGCCGAACAAGCGCTTCGGGAAGTTGCCCAACAGTACGACGATGCCCTCATGCTCCTGAAGGCGGCCGAGACCCGCGCCAACCAAGAGGTATTCAAGGCCAAGAACGCGGGACTGAGCCAACACGACATCGCCCGCATCATGGGTGAGCATTGGGCCAGCGATCACAACCCGCAGTTCCCCCCGGTGACGGATTTGCAGCGACCACCGGCCTGAGCGCTCGGTTCCGTACCCAATTGCGACTGGAAAAGGCAGGTTGTCATGGAAGTTGTCATCGTCGATTCGCCAGCCGAAGGGGCGGCGTTGGTTGGCCAGGCGATTGCCGAGGTCATCGCACGTCGGAGCGTGCCGGTGCTCGGTCTCGCTACCGGAAGTACGCCCTCTGGGGTATATGACGATCTGGTGCGGCGTCACCGCGCTGGTTTGTCGTTCGCCACGTGTCGAGGGTTTGCCCTTGACGAATATGTCGGCTTGCCGCCGGAGCATCCAGAGTCGTATCGCGCGGTGCTGCAGCGCGAGCTGGGGTCTCGAGTGGACTTCGCCCCCGGCGCGATCGCCTCCCCGAACGGCTGGGCAGACGACATCCCTGCAGCCTGCGCAGCCTACGAGCAGGCCATCGCGGACGCCGGCGGGATCGATCTGCAACTGTTGGGGGTGGGCACGGATGGGCATATCGGATTCAACGAACCCACGTCGTCTTTGGCGTCAGCCACCCGGATCAAGACACTCACCGCCCAGACGCGGGCGGACAATGCACGGTTTTTCGCAGGCGACCTTGATGCCGTGCCCACGCACGTGCTGACCCAGGGTGTCGGCACGATTCTGCGGGCCCGGCATCTTGTGCTTCTGGCGTGGGGTGCTGGTAAAGCTGACGCGGTCGCCGCCACTGTGGAAGGCCCCGTCACGGCGATGGTGCCCTCGTCGGCGCTCCAATTGCACCCGCATGCCACGGTGGTGGTGGACACTCCCGCCGCGGCTCACCTGCGGTTGCGGGACTACTACCAGAGCGTGTACGCGGGCAAGCCCTCCTGGCAGGGCATCTAGCCCGGGTGGACTTACCCGCAGTCGTTCCGGTCAGTCGATCCAGGAGCCTGCCCGCATTACCCGTGACACCTGCCACTCAGATGACAACACGACCAGGTCTGCGCGCAGGTCCGGTGCGAGCCGACCTCGGTCGTGTAGTCCCATCGCGCGCGCAGGTGTGCCTGAGAGCATCTGACTAGCCATCGGCAAGGTGCACCCTGCGGCCAACAGCACGGTCAGAGCCCGATCCAACGTCAAAGTGCTGCCTGCCAGTGCACCGTTGCTGGCCAACCGGGCCACCCCATCGGCCACCAAGACATCGAGTTCGCCGATCCGATACTCGCCCTCCGGGGCACCGGCCGCACCCATCGCATCGGTGACGACCGCCACCCGATCAGCACCCACCGCGCTCGCCATGAACGCCAACAGGTCAGGCGAAACGTGCACGCCATCTGCGATGAACTCCACTGTCACCCGCGGATCCGACAATAGCGCCAGCACCGGGCCGGGCTCCCGTTTCTCCAGCGGCGGCATCCGATTGAACAAGTGGGTGGCCACACTTGCACCGGCCTCGATCGCGGCTTGCGTGATGGCAAAGTCGCCATTGGTGTGACCGACTGCCGCCACGACACCGCGTTCGACCATGTATGTGATCGCTGCTAGCGCACCGGGCAGCTCAGGAGCGATCGTCACCATCGCGATCCGGCCGTCACCGGCATCGATCAGGATGGCCAACTCCGCGGGGTCCGGTGCCCGCAGCAGGTTGATGTCATGGGCGCCGCACTGGTCACGACTGATCCATGGGCCTTCCAAGTGGATGCCGGCAAACGTGCCGTCATCCACCAGTGGGGCGAGCACGGCGATTTGTGCCAAGAGATCCTCCGTGGTCGCCGTCACCAGACTTGCCACAAGGGATGTGGTGCCGTGTCGCAGATGCGTCTGCGCCCCGAGTGAGGCTGCCCCCGGCGCCACGGAAAAGAAATCACCGCCACCACCACCGTGACAGTGCTGATCCACGAACCCAGGTAAGACGAAGGCGCCCGCCAGATCGGTCGCCGTGGCCGGCGGTGCACCCGCGCCGATCTCGGCAATCTGATCCCCGATGATGTGCAGCCACGCATCGTCGATCACCTCAGTGCCCACCACGGCCCGGCAGTTGCGTAGGAACTTCTCCCCTGAGCGTTCCTGCGTGGATTGTGCCGCCATCACTTGTCGCCTTTCTCCCGCAATTCGAGGTCGCTTGGGATCATGGCTGTCCCAGGCATGTGCGCTCATCCGTGACCGTACACCCGGCAGTCGGATCAACGCCTTCTGTTGCCGGGACCTTGCGGGAACCTTAGATGGCAACCC
>CAZVKB010000182.1:0-4109 GCA_964627505.1 uncultured Actinomycetes bacterium
AAACACCATCGGCGTGCCGGTGCCCAGCATCGACCCGGCGGCGGCGATGTCCTCATAAGTCAGCGGGATGTCGAGGTGCTCCGGGGTGAGCATGGGGACCGAGGAGCCGCCCGGCAGCCAGAACTTCAACTCGTGACCCGGGCGGATGCCGCCGGCGTATTCGAGCAGTTCGCGCATCGTGATGCCCAGGGGCGCTTCAAAAATTCCGGGATTGGCCACATGGCCGCTCACCGCAAACAACTTGAAACCCGGGGACTTCTCGGTGCCGAACTTGCGGAACCAGTCCACCCCATTGTTCACGATGTAGGGGACGTTGGAGATGGTCTCGACGTTGTTGACCACAGTCGGGGAGGCATAGAGCCCGGCCACGGCTGGGAAAGGCGGCTTGAGCCGTGGCTGGCCGCGGCGACCCTCCAGCGAGTCCAGCAGGGCAGTTTCTTCGCCGCAGATGTAGGCGCCGGCGCCGGCGTGCACCACGACTTCGACGTCAAACCCGGAATCCAGCACGTTGCTGCCGAGGTAGCCGGCCTCATAGGCCTGGCGCACCGCGGCGTTCACGCGGCGGATGACGTGCGGCACTTCGCCGCGGATGTAGATGAAGGCGTACTTGGCGCGAATCGCGTAACACGTGATCGCGATGCCCTCGATCAGGGCCTGCGGGTTGGCCAGCATCATCGGGATGTCTTTGCAGGCTCCCGGTTCGCTCTCGTCGGCGTTGACCACCAGGTAGTGCGGCTTGCCGTCCCCCTGCGGGACGAACGACCACTTCAGACCGGTGGGGAAGCCCGCTCCACCGCGACCGCGCAGACCGGACTCTTTCATCGTGGTGATGATCTCGTCGGGCTGCTGGGCCAGCGCCTTCGGCAGCGCGGTGTATCCGCCGTGGTCGCGGTAGCCGGCTACGGTCCACAACCCGTCGACGTCCCAGAACTCACTCAGGACCGGTGTGAGTGGCATGTCACTTGCCCCCTTCCTCGGGTGCGGGGGCGGCCATGCCCCGTTCCTTGGCCACGCGCAAGCCGGCGAGCATCTTGTCGTCCACCGCGGGGGCAGCCGCGAGGCCGTCGTCGAAGCCGGCCAGGGTGCGCTCGGTGTCGCGGAAGGTACGCACGATCGGCCCGCGGGTGGCGTGCACCTCGCCACCGGCGCGCAGGGTGTCGAGCAACTCCCGCAGCGACTCGGGGGTCTGGTCGTCGAAGAACTCCCAGTTGACCGTCACCACCGGCGCGTGCGTACAGGCGGCCTGGCATTCGATCCGCTCGAGGGAAAACTTGCCGTCGGCGGTGACTTCGTCGTGCCCCACGCCCAGTTCACTAGACGCCTGGTCCCACAGGGCGTCGCCGCCGAGGATGCCGCAGCCCGGGTTCACACACACCCCGATGTGGTACTCGCCGACGTTGTGGCGCTTGAACATCGTGTAGAAGGTGGACACTGCGGCCACATCGGCCTGGGTGAGGCCGATTTCCTCCGCGCACATCGCGATGCCTTCGCTGGACACATGGCCCTCTTCGGCCTGCAGCAGATGCAGGATCGGCAACACGGCCGACCGGGCTTGCGGGTAGCGCGCGATGATTTCGCGCATCTGCTCGCGGGTGGCGTCGCTCACGGCCATCGGGTGTGTCCTTTCCTGCGACCGCGTTAGCGGTCGACTCCGCCCATGACGGGATCGATGCTGGCGACTGAGGCGATGACGTCGGAGAGCATGCCGCCCTCGGCCATCGCCGCCACTGCCTGCAGATTGGTGAATGAAGGTTCGCGGAAGTGCACGCGGTACGGGCGGGTGCCACCGTCGCTGACCAGGTGGGCGCCCAGTTCGCCGCGGGGGGATTCCACCGCCGAATACACCTGACCGGGCGGCACCCGGAAACCTTCGGTGACCAGCTTGAAGTGGTGGATCAAGGCCTCCATCGAGGTGCCCATGATCTCTTTGATGTGGTCCAGCGAGTTCCCGATTCCGTCGCCGCCGAGGGCCAGCTGGGCCGGCCAGGCCACCCGCTTGTCGTCGACCATCACCGGTCCCGGAGCCAGGCGGTCGAGGCACTGTTCCACGATTTTGATGGACTCCCCGATTTCGGCCACCCGGATCAGCCAGCGACCGTAGCAGTCGGAACTGTCAGCCACCGGCACGTCGAAGTCGTAGGTTTCGTAGCCGCAATACGGGTTGGTCTTGCGCAGATCCCAGGGCAAGCCGGTGGCACGCAGGATCGGTCCGGTGAGTCCCAGCGCGGCGCAACCGGTGAGGTCGAGGTAGCCGATGCCGGCAGTGCGCTGCATCCAGATCCCGTTGCCCACCAACATGTCGGTGGTTTCGACGGCGTACTTACGCAGGTCCGCCATCGCCTCGCGGATTTCCACCTCGATGCCTTCGGGCAGGTCAGCGGCCAATCCACCAGGTCGGATGAACGCGTGGTTCATGCGCAGCCCGGTGATCTTTTCGAACAGCCGGAGGACCACATTGCGGTCTCGGAATCCCCAAATCATGGGCGTGAGCGCCCCGAGTTCCAGCGCGCCGGTGGCCAATGCCACTCCGTGCGAGGAGATCCGGTTGAGTTCCATGAGCATCACGCGGATGATTTGAGCCCGCTCGGGCACCTGGTCTTCGATTCCCAGCAGCCGCTCGACCCCCAGGCAGTACGCGGTCTCGTTGAACATGGGCGCGAGGTAGTCCATGCGCGTCACGAAGGTGGTGCCCTGGGTCCAGGTGCGGAATTCCGCGTTCTTCTCAATGCCGGTATGCAGGTAGCCGATGGACGCCCGGGCGGAGGTGACCGTTTCGCCGTCGAGTTCCAGAATGAGCCGCAACACACCGTGGGTGGAGGGGTGCTGCGGACCCATATTCACCACCAGTCGCTCTTGCTCCCCTTCGGGCGGCGCGGTGATGGTGTCCCAGTCCTCGCCCGTGACGGTGAAGACGCGACCTTCGGTGGTGTCGTAGTCGCCGGAGATGTAGGTGTCGTTCGACATTTAGAAGTACTCCCTGCGTTGGTCGGGGGGAGGTGTCGAGGCGCCTTTGTATTCGACGTGGATGCCGCCGAGCGGGTAGTCCTTGCGCTGTGGGTGGCCCACCCAGTCGTCGGGCATCAGGATCCGGGTGAGTGCGGGGTGGCCGTCAAAAATAATGCCGAACATGTCGTAGGTTTCGCGCTCGTGCCAGTCGTTGGTGGGGAACGTGGCGACGATCGTCGGGATGTGCGGGTCGCTGTCCGGGCATGTGGTCTCCACCCGCAGGTAGCGCCCGCCATGAGTCATGGACCGGAAGTGGTACACCGCGTGCAGTTCCCGCCCTTCGTCCTGCGGCCAGTGCACGCCCGACACACCAAGGCAGGTTTCGAAGCGCAGGTCCGGGTGGTCGCGCAGCATCTTCACAAACCCCGGCAACTCTTCCCGGGTCACTTCGAACGTGAGCTCGTTGCGATCCACGACGACTTTGGTCACCGCGCGGTCGTAGCCGGCGCCGAGGGCTTCGAGCAAAGTGTCGGCGGCCGCGTCAAACCACTCACCGTAGGGGCGCACCGCAGCTGGCGGGAGCATCACCTGCTCGGTCAAACCGCCGTACCCGGACACGTCCGGGGTGCCGCGCACCCCAAAGGCGCCGGTGCGGGTGGCGACTACTTCCCGGGCCACAACCTCGGTGTCGTCGGTGGTGGCGACTGACTGTTCTGGGACTTCGTTCACCGCAACAGACCCTTCATGTCACCGGTCGGGGTAGCGAGCAACGCCTGCTTCTCCAGGGCGGTGATCTCAGCGTCTCGGTTGCTGCCCATCTTGATGTCCTGCACCTTGGTGTGCAGTTTGAGGATGGCGTCCATCAACTGCTCGGGCCGCGGCGGACAGCCTGGCAGATAAATATCCACCGGCACGATGTGGTCCACGCCCTGCACGATGGCGTAGTTGTTGAACATGCCGCCGCTGGATGCGCAGGCGCCCATGGAGATGACCCACTTGGGGGCTGCCATCTGGTCGTAGACCTGGCGCAGGATGGGGGCCATCTTCTGGCTCACGCGACCGGCAACCACCATCAGGTCGGCCTGCCGCGGCGAGGGCCGGAACACCTCCATGCCGAAACGCCCGAGGTCGTAGTTGGCGCCGCCGGTGGACATCATCTCGAT
>CAZVKB010000183.1:0-4105 GCA_964627505.1 uncultured Actinomycetes bacterium
AGCACCCCTAAGGCCGGGACGCCGCCACCAGGTTGGACTTGTAGTACGAGTTGAGGCTGTCCACCACCACACCGCGGCTGGGGTTGGCCGCGTGCACGAACTGGCCGTTGCCGATGTACATCCCCACGTGGGTGGAGATGCTGTAGAAGAACAGCAGGTCACCGGGCTGGATCTGCGAAGTGGGAACCGCTCGGGTCGCCTGGTACTGCGAACCCGAGAAGTGCGGAAGACTCACACCCGCGTTGCGCCACGCCATCATCGTCAGACCCGAGCAGTCGTACGAGGACGGGCCGGTGCCCCCGAGCACGTAGCGCTTGCCCACCTGTGACAGCGCATAGCTGACGGCTGCACCCGAGCCGCCGTTCGACGAGGGCGCCGGGGCGCTTGTCGCTGGCTTCTGCGCAGCCTTCTCCTGGGCCGCCTTTCGAGCCGCTTCCGCAGCAGCCGCTGCCGCCGCCTGCCGTGCAGCTTCCGCTTGCTTTGCCGCTGCCGCCTGCTGAGCCGCCGCCGCTGCTGCCGCCTGCCGCGCGGCTTCCTGCTGAGCCGCCTGTGCTGCCGCCGCACTAGCGCCCGGTGCTGCCGCCGCCGCTGCCGCCTGCTGGGCCGCCGCTGCCGCCTGCTGTGCACTCGCTGCTTCCTGCGAAGCCACCTCCGCAGAGACCTGTGCTGCCGTCGCCGTCGACTGCTCTGCCGACACCACGGCAGCTCCAGCTGCTGCCGCTGCCGCCCGTTGCGCCTCCTGCTGAGCAGCCATCTCAGCTTCCAGCCGCGCCCGCTCCTCAGCCTGCAGAGACGCCAACAGCGCCTCGGTCTCGTTCAGTTTGGCCGTCACCGCCGCCAATTCGTCAGCCAGCTGGGCTGCGGTGGCTTCCATCTCGGCGCGTTCCTTCGCCTCTGCTGCCTCGGCTTCCTGCACCTTTTCTGCAGCACTGCGCGCACCCGCCACCACCTGCGCCTGACCGCTCGACACCACCTCAAGCTGGTCGAGTTGCTCCACCAAGTTGCCCGGGTCATCCAGTGCGAACGAGATCAGCCGGGTGTCCATGCCGCCATTGACGTACAACTCCCGCACCACGTCGGTCAGCGCACCCCGCTGCGCTTCCAACTCGGCCCGCGCCGCCGCCAACTCTGCTTGCACTGATGCCAAACGCACCTCGGCCGCGGCGAGTTGCACGCGAGCCCCATTTGCCCGCTCGCCAGCGTGCGAAGCCTCGTTGGACAGTTGGTTGACTTGCGCTGACACCTCTGCCACCCGTCCGGGGTCGGCCGATGCCGGCGCACCCAGCGATCCGGCGACTGCTAGCGCAACCGCCGCCGCCAGCAGCGCGGAACGAGTGGTGCGGCGACGAAGCTGCGACCCTGGCTGGGACAATGACAATCGATCCTGCATGGTGCTCCCCTACATCGGCTGGAGGCGGAGCGCGGCTGGGAGCGCTCCTCGGCAGTCCGAAGGTATGGGGGTCGGCACAGCCAGAGCAGCAGATTCAAGGTTTCTTTAGGAGACTGTAAAGAAGGTCACAGTCAACCTATGCGTGGGCGCGTCCTCCCAGATGATCATGCATTCGTGTGGTATTTAGATTTCTTTACTCAAGCCCCTGATTTCAGGCCTCCAGACCGCATTCCTCGACCATGCCTGCCGGTTTTCAGCGGTCGAGGCCCAACCTGCGCGCGGTGCGCACCTTCTGCCGTTGATCCCGCAGTCGCCGCAGCCGCTTGATCAACAGCGGGTCACACGCCATCGCCGCGGGATCATCAAGAAGCGCGTTCAGGGCGTGGTAGTACCTCGTAGCCGACAAGCCAAACTGCTCTCGAATCGCCTGTTCCTTCGCGCCGGCATACCGCCACCACTGCCGTTCGAACTCCAAAATCTGTTGATCGCGCTCACTCAACGAAGTTGCTGTCGAGTGTGCTGCCTGCGCAGCGGACATGATTCTCCTGGTTCACTCGTGATCGCGTTACCCACTTCTGCCAACGAGGACCCATGCTACGTCGGTACTGCCCGGCACCCACGTGGCTTGAGTCGGTGTGTCGTCCACCAGGTCCTCTAACCTACCGACTTCCACCTTCCTGCCCTTCACGCGCTTGGTCACCATCACGAGCCACCGCTCCATGCCCACCTTCTGTCGGTGTGCCTGGATTCGCATCATGCAGCGACAAATCCGAGCGCGCCACCATGTCGGCCAGACGGGAACTCACATGACTCAACGAAGCCTCGAGTCGCGCGATCTCGGCATGCAACTCGGCCAGATCATCGCGCGTCGAGCGCGCCTTCGACCCCGCACTGGCACCAGCGGGACGCTTGGCCACCGCTGCACTATCGCCAACGTTGAAGCGCTGCGCCAAACCTGCCGTGACGACCGACAGCAGCGCAACACCGTTGACAAACAACACCCCCGCCACGATCCGCCCCCCGAGCGTCACCGGGTAAAAATCCCCATAGCCGACCGTGCTCACGGTTTCCCCGCCCCACCACAACCCTTCCCCAACCGTTGCGATGTTCGAGTTTGCGGCACCACGCTCGAAGTACACCACCGCCACGGCGCTGAACACCAACAGCAATGTGGTGAGATACATCAGGTACATCCGGGCCCGTTCACCACTGCGCAGCGGTGTCGTGCGCAACACGTGGAAGATGTGCCCCAGCAACAACAACCGGAACGGCGGAAACAGCAACGCCAGACCCTGCAATACATGCGTGCGCACGTAGTGCCAGCGGTTCGGGACCAGCACCAGGCTGATCACATAGTCCAACGCAAAGGCGAACCACGTCAGCGGCACCACGATCGAGACGTATCGCAGATCAGCGGGACTGCTTTGCGGATCGAACCGAATAATCACTGCGGCCAGGAACATGACCCCCAGCAGGAACAGCGGATAGGCCGCCCGTCGTTCATACCGGTGATATGCGCTCGTTTCGTCCTGGCGAACGCGTACTCGCCACGATTGGATTGACGTCCACATGCTCTAGTCGGTGTAATCCGTGGGCAGAATTGTCAACCACGCGGCGGCAGTCGCGTTAGCGCCATCTTGCGCGCTGGCCTGACCGGAGTACATCCTGATCCACTGCTCATCCAGCGGCGCATACATCTGGCGCAGTTGCGGCACTGTGGGTTGCGCTTGCGCTACCTGCACCACGGGGGCGAAGAGCGCGACGAAACGACCCGTGGGCGTCGTGGATTCCACCTGCGTGTAGGCATCCGCTCGCGCCGGCAATAGGCCAGCTTCCTGGGCGAGTTGCACCTGCGCTGCTTGCGAATTCATGTGCTCCACGAAGGCATACGCCGCTTCTTTGTCTTGCGCACCCCCGTACACGGCGAGACTGTGCCCTTCCATCGGCGACGCGCCCGGATCCACCCCGCTCGGCGGCAAGTTCACCGAGAGGTTGGTGGGATCGGTGAAAGCGGTACCGCTGAGGGCATCACCGACCGACCAGGCGCCATTGATGATGCAGGCGACCCGGCCATCTTTGAACTGCGTCTGCTGATCCGTGTAGGCATCAAGCAGGTTGGGCTTCACCGCTGCCCCGCTGGCGATGAGATCGAGCGCGGTCTGAAACCCGGCCACTGAAGGCGGATCGTTGATCAGTACTTTCTTGCCCTCGGTGTCGAGCATGTCGCCGCCGCTGGCATACAAGTAGGGCAGTGCGAAAAGGCCGCTTGGTGGACCGTAGATCATGGTGGCACCCTGTGCCGTCACTTTGGGCGCCTGCTCTGCCACCTGAGCCCACGTCGTCGGCACCGTCGCCCCGGCCTTGGCCAACAGCGCATCGTTGCAGAGCAGCGCTGGGGCATCCACATCCTGCGGTACCGCCCACATCTGGCCAATGACTTTGGTGCTCGCCAATGCGGCGGGCAGAAATTCGTCCTGATCCTCGGCGAGCACGGTGTCGTCCAGTGGCTGCAGGTAGCCAGCTGCTGCGAACCCCGGAATCCAGGAAGCCTCCGCGCGAATCACATCCGGGGCCTCCCCGGCCTGTGCCGCGGCGCTGAACTTGGCTTCCGCCTCCGCCGCCGGAACGCTGGTGTATTCGACGTTGACGTTGGGATATGCCTGCGCCATCGAATTGACAATCGCCTGGGACGCCGCCGATTGACCGTTAGGCGCA
>CAZVKB010000184.1:0-4060 GCA_964627505.1 uncultured Actinomycetes bacterium
AGCGAGGACAGTCTGTGGGAGTTCGACGGGCTTACCTGGGTGGCCACAACCAAGGAACAGGCGCGGGTGCTGGAGCTTCACGAGAAGCTGGTGGACCAGCAGGAAAGGATCATTCCGCAGTTGAACATTGCGAACACACAGTTGCTGAAGATCAGGGGCAGCGTGGGCTGGATCTTCGCAATCCTGATGATCTCTATCGCGATCGGCGTCGTTGTCCCGGGGGTCAGTCGGTGAGCAGTATGGCGGGCGTGAGGGTGGGAGAGATGGGGGATTCCAATCCCGGGAGTCTGTCGGTTGTCTATCGGCCTCGCGAGGCTGCTGTCGCCGGAGAGGGGCCCAGGGTTTGGCAACCGGAACTCTAGAGTTCCCTTGGGTAGTGTTCCTCGGGCGCGCTGCTGCGCACCGTGAGGTCGTGGATGGCCAATCCGGGGCCGCCGCACAATGCGGCCATGGCAATGAGAATTGCGCGCCCGCGCGGCTGGGGGGCTCCACACGGCACCACCTCATGGCCTCACCGGCCGATACCACCTCAGCAGTGTTTGGTCTTCAACGCGTGATCGTGCAGCCCTGCGTGTTCAGTGGGATTGGTCTGGGCGATATCGGCGAGGAAGGTCTCAGTGTCGATCTTGCGCCCGTTGCACCACGTTCCCAGCACTGTCACCTGATCGCTGAGTGCGCCGAAGTCGGCGGTGTAGGGGTCGGCGGACAGTTCGACGAAGTCGGCAAGTTTGCCTGGGGTGATGGAACCGAGATCGTGCTCGCGGCGCAGGTGGTAGGCGGCGTTGATGGTGTGGGCCTTGAGCGCGTCGTCGAGGGAGATCGACTGGTTAGCGCCGTGTACTTGGCCCGACCAGCTGCGCCGCGTCGCCATACATTGCATGTCGTCGAGTGGGTTGACCGGTGCTACCGGACTGTCGGAGTGGAACGACACCGTCGCCCCGGCTTTGATCGCGTCGCCCGCCGCCACCCACTGGCTGCCGATGGCGCTGGCCAGCAGCTCGCCGTCGAGCAAGTCGCCGAGTTGGATGAATTGATAGGCCGCCATCGGGGTGCAGACGCCGAGGTCGACCGCGCGGCGAAATTGGTCGGCCCGGCCTGCACTCCAATGTTCCACGCGCCAGCGGTGGTCCGTGCCGAGCAGGCCGTGGCGCGTTAAGACGGCGGCGTAGGCGTCGAGCACAAGGTCGATGGCGACGTCGCCATGTGCATGGGTGGCGATCTGCCAGCCGCCGTCGGCGAACTGGTCGAGCAGTGCGTCGTACTGCGATCTCGTGTAGTTCGTCATCTTCTCCGCGCCGGGCCCGAGGGGGATCTGCGCGGAGGTGGTGGTCGCAGAGTCGAGGAAGGGGAACGACGCTGCCAGGGTGCCGTTGAACGTCGTACCATCGGCCCAGAACTTGATCCCTGCTTTCCACAGCCGATCGGTGGGCACCTTCGACGCGACCGGTTCGCCGGCACCAACCTCGGTCGAGACGTGGAAGTAGCCCACCCGCACGGGGCAGTCCGCCGATGACGCCAGCGCCTCGTAGCCAGCTAGCGACGCGAGGGAGAAGGCATTGTCGGCGGTGGTGGTGACGCCTGCTTTGGCCAGTTCCACAAACCACTTAGCAGCGGACAGTAACGGGTGCGTAACGACGGCCTGCTGGACTTTGCCGGCAGCGATTTCTACCGCCGCGGTCTCATAGGCGCGACCGTTAGAGGTGCCATCGGCGTTGCGGCCGAAGCGTGACGCCGGCGGGTCGGTGGGAGGGCGCCCACCGGTCCAACCGTTGAACGCGATCGCGGCGCTATTGAAGTAGGCCTCGTGGCCAGAGATGTCGAGGATCATGGCCGGACGCTTGGGGAAGAACACGTCCAGGTCAGTGTTGGTCAACTCCGGGGCGCCCTGGGTGGGCCGTTCCAAACCCCAGCACAGCACCGGATCGCCGGCCGGCAGCGAGGCGTCGAGTTTACGCCACAGCGCCGTCACCTCGGCGTAGGTCGCATAGCCCTGGCTGCGCGAGATCCAATAGGACGGCTGCTGGGTGTAGATCCCCGCTACCAGCGGGTGGCTGTGGGCTTCGATGAACCCCGGCATCAGCACCGTGCCGCCGAGGTCGGTCGGCGTGACGCCAGGGGCTGCCGCCTGGCAATCGACGAGCGTGCCCACGGCCGCGATGACGCCGGTGGAGGTATCCACGGCGACCGCTTCGGCCCTCGGCAGCGCCGGGTCCATGGTGATGATGGTGGACCCTTTGAGGATCAGATCAGCGGTCACGATCAGTGCTCCTTTGCAGTAGTGCCGATCAAGCGACGTGGTGCCGTGCACCCTCGCCGAAACCTACCGCTGCATTAGACGGTTGGTTCCCGGGGTTACCCGGCAGTGTTGGTGACTCGTCGCTGGTTGGGGTGCGGTGGGCCTCTGCCCACCGAGAATACCGACGGTCTACCTCGGTTGCCTTCCGCTTGGCCACTCGCGTCGACGCGCTCGGTCACCGTCATCGTTCGACGCTGCGCCCGAGGGCATCCCCGGAAACCCACACATAGCCGTAGATACCCTTGGCCACTGTCGGTCACCTCTACGCAGGGGCACATACCTTTGGTCACCTTCGGCAATTGCCAGCTGTGGTTTCTCTCTAGTTTCCTGACAGAAGCGCTTACCTCCTTGGTGGGCTGACTTCGTAGGCCCCGTGTGGAGTTGCTGGCCCTGGCATTCGTCGGGGCATTTTTCTATGCCCAATTCCGGGCGGAAAGTAAGAAACGAGATGGCGAAACATGAACGGTTGCAAGAGTTGATGAAGGGTCGTCCAGCGCTCGATCAGGTGCTGTTCGAGTCGATTGATCACCTCCTGTTCATGGCGTTTGTGCTGGTGGGCAAGGTCGGCATGAGACCCGAAGAAGTCCTGAGCCTGACGTGGCCGGCAGTAGATCTGGTCGACGGCCAACTACTGCTCGAGGAAGGTGTACTCCGGTTGGATGAGCCGCTGGTGGAGATGCTGTTTCGCACCGCTACCCGACGGCGGGAAGACCGGCGACGCAGCAGTAGTTGGCGGGCCTCCGAATGGCTATTCGTCGACGAGAACGGCTACCGCTACATACGTGCCGATGCCGACACCAGTTTGGTCAGGTTCTGCCAACGCGTCGGTGTAACACCTGTACCGCTGGCTGAGTTGGCAAGCCTCGATCTGCACTGAACTCCGCCCCGTGACCAGCCGGTTGCGGGGTTTTGTCATTCCTGAAAGGAGTAACCATGTCGTACAAAAATGGTTGGGCTGTGCCCGATCGCTCAAAGTGTGAGCATTCCGGTTCGCACCTCACTGTGTCGCAGTACCTGCCGCAGTGGCTGGACAGATGGATATGGCATCTGCCTGTCATCCGTTGTGCATAAGTGGCCTCGGCTGCGCTACGCGCATTTGCTGTACCTAAGCGATAGTGGAGCCATGGTGAAGTGTCGGCGCCCTCTTCACCACCCTGATCCGTCAGGGCGCGAACCTGGTGCTCGCCCAGCGAGCGGATCTCTCTGCGATTTCCCGCAACCGACTTCAGGGTACCCCATGTAATTGCGCATGTCACAATGGTGACACAACATATAGTGGTGTTGTTTAGTTTAATTACTACATATGGTGTCCAACGGTGTGGCTGTTCGGACGACGATAGTTCATTTCTGGATCCACGCCAGGCAAGCCAAGACTCATGCTGGCGGATGGCATCACAGCCCGAGAGATCGTCGCCCGGCTCACCGCTGAGGGTGTCAGCCAGAGCACCAACGTCGCTGAATTCGGATGGCCAGAGTACGAAGTTGCCGCACCTATGTGGCGAAGAGAGCCTTTTTGCAGCGGAGATAGTGGCACGGTTATGGGCACGCGCATCCTGGTGAGGCTAGCAATGCGCCTCTGACCAGGCAAAACAATGGTGGGCGATACTGGGATTGAACCAGCGACCCCTACCGTGTCAAGGTAGTGCTCTCCCACTGAGCTAATCGCCCTCGTCGTGCATGTGGAACCTGCGAGGTGGAGACGGGATTTGAACCCGTGTACACGGATTTGCAGTCCGTTGCCTCGCCTCTCGGCCACTCCACCAG
>CAZVKB010000185.1:0-3871 GCA_964627505.1 uncultured Actinomycetes bacterium
GCGCCGGAGTTGCCGAGCAATCTCACACCTTTTGTGCGGGTGCCGGGGTGCCCGCCGCAGCCTGCGGCGCTGCGAGCGGCGTTGCTGCTGGCATTGGAAGGGGCGCCGGCATGAGCGGTGGGATTGATCTGGCGCAGATCCAGGAGGTGCCGCCGGCGCGTTGGCGGGAATTGGCCCACGCCGCCGTCGCGCGCGGGGAATGGCTGGAGTGGCTGTTCGGCGTGGACACCACGGACGCCGAAGTTGACGATGCTGAGCTCACAATCGTGGTGACAGCGATCTACCGCAGTGAAGAGTCCACCAGCATTGTGCGCACATGTGTGACACCGGCCGAGCCGCTGCCGAGCGTGGCGGATATCTGTCGGGCTGCGAGTTGGTATGAGCGGGAATTGGCCGAAATGTTCGGGGTGACAGTGGCAGACGGGGACCCGCGGCGCTTTTTGCTGCATTGGCAGGGCGATCACGTGCAGGCGCCGCTGCGGCGCACGTTTGCTTTGGACGCACGTGTGACGACACCCTGGCCGGGCGCGAAGGCAAGCCGCAGGGCCAAGGTGCCTGGGGTTAATCCGCAATGGCGGGGGTCGTCATGAGTGCCGGCGCCGGGCTCCCTGCAGACCCACATCCCAGCGGCGCCGCAAACCTCGGGAATGCTGCGCACACAGCAGATCAGCCGGAACCTGACCACGCCTCCATTGAGTTGATCGCGGCGCTGTGCACCAGCTGCAATCTCTGTGTGACGGAGTGCCCCACCTGGTGCATCGAGTTGGACTACCACATAGAAGAGGTGGCAGGGTCCGGACGCGGGCGTGCGCGCAAAGTCAAAGTCCTCGACAGCCTCACGATCGCCGCCGAACAATGTATGGACTGCGGCATCTGCGTGGACGTGTGCCCCTTCGACGCGCTGGTGTGGAATCCGACACCGACCCCGCCGGTGCTGGGTTGACAGGGACAGCCTGGTTCAGGCTTCGACGGCCGCAGCCGCAGCGATGTCGCTAGGTTTTGGTGCCCGCCGCCATGCCGTGAGTTCGCTCGCGGTCAACACGGCCAACGCCAGCACCAGTGCCACCACGGCTCCCTGCACCACCTCCATCGGGGTGTCGTGTCGCCACGCGATCAGCCCGATTTCGGCCAATGCCGCCACCCAGGGGAACAGCGACCACCGCGATCCGCGGGCTAGCGCAGCGTGGGCGAACACACTCACGAGGGCGCTGGTGCCAGCGACAATGGCCAACACCCGGGTGATGGATTGCGCCGGATCGTAGGCCCCGAAACCGTAGAGCAGATCGAGCACGAGGCCGGGGAACGCGGCTACCACCAGGATCCCCGCTAACGCCGGCACCCCCACCACCAGCAGGGACGAGCGCAGCGAAGAGAGGCGGCCGGCGGTGGGCCACGCCGCGACCAGTTTGGGATAGGCCACCGACAACGCAGCTGCGGGCAGAGCGAGCACGGTCTTGCCGATGGTGGCCGCAGCAACGTAGTAGCCGGATTCGGTGCCGCCCAGATAGTGCCGAGCCAGGAAGAGATCCACCGTGGAGAAGGCGAATAGACCGGCCACCACTACGCCAGTCTTAGTCACCTCGCCCACGGTCACCGACTGCAGCGGACCTGCGTCGGCGCGCAGCACCACCCAGCAGACGGTGAGTAACGCCGCAACTTCCCCGGCCAGCGTGGCGATCAGCGCACCGGTCACTCCCCATACCGAAGCCAGCATGAGCCCTGGTCCGAGCCGAACGACGGTGGCCACGATGTACGAACTGGCCACCACGCCGGTGCGGCCGGAACCCAGCAGCAAACCGCGCGCCACCGAAATCACGATCGCGACCAGCAGCGTGGGGGCCAAGATCGCCGCATCGAACAGCGCACCGAGCGATAAGAAGTCCTGGATCAGCCCGGCGGCGAGGAGCAGTGCGATCACCAGCGGGATGGAATACAGCACCGCGCGGAGTAGGGCTTGGTTGGCAGTGGCGCGACTGAGCCCGTGGGCAGCGGCGGTGCGTGCGGCGGCAGTTTGCAAAGCCGTCAACGGCACGGCCACCAGCGTCATGGCGGCCAACACCGCCCCGAGTGCGCCGTAGTCGCTCGGGGTGAGGGTGCGCCCGACCACCGCATGGAAGATCAGGTTGGCCACACTTTGCACCGCAACCGCGATCAGCAGCGGTGCTGCCAACCGGGACAGGCGAGTGCTCAAGCCCCGAGCGGGCGAGGGAGTGCTGTCAGACATCGGCCTCTTGCTCCGATCACTGTCACGGGGCCGCCACCGGTCGGCGGATGTACTCCTGACCGTAGCGCGTGCGCGCGCGCCAACACGCGCTCACCTCTGGCGCACCTCAAGTTCCTGCAAGCCTTCGACGAATATCACACGAATGGGCATTGGCGCAGGTGCGCTGGGCGTTGCATGATTGTGAGTATGCGTAGAGCACTGTCCGTTGTCGCCGCGGGATGCGTCGTGGCCGCGTCGGGCTTGTTGGGTGCGAGCGCGGCTTATGCCGATGGACCGGGCTACGGCGGCAACGCCGGGGAACTCACAGTGAAGTGGACCGAGACGGCCGAGGCGATCTCCGCCGCCCCGCCGGATGTCCCCGGCGAAGGCGAAACCGGCCCTGACCCGAACAAGATCGGATTGCAGGACGCGAGTCAGGCGTTGACGATTTTGGGGATGGGGTTTCGGGCGTCCACCGAGGTGCGCATTCAGGTGGGCGACATCGCCAATGTGCAGCGCAAGACCGACCAGACCGGCACGCTGGCGTTAGATGTCCCAGCTTCGGAGGTGGGCCCGGATGCGCCAGGTGCCAGTGTGTTGGCCACCGGGCTTTCCCCATCCGGCACCACGCGCACGTTGGTGGGATCGGTCCCTCCGAAACCTTCTGGCGTGGGCCCGCAAAACATCATTCCGTGGGTGGCCGGGGTATTCGCCGTGGGCGCGCTGGCATATGCCGGGCAAGGAGTGCGCAAGCGCCGGGCCGCGGCGCAAGGTACTGATGAAGCAATGAACGGCGCAACCTAGCCTGCGAGCCGTGCCCGCAGTACCTCCGCCGCCGCAGCCGCTTCGGCCTGCAGAGCCGACAACAGAGCGGCGGCGCCGGCTACATCGTGGTCGTTGGCGAGGGCTTCGATCTTGGCGCATGTCGCAGACACCTGCATGGCTCCGAGCATCGCCGAACTCGACTTCAACGAGTGGGCGGCGGGACCGAATGCGGTGGGTGCTCCGTTGGCGATACCGGCCGTGATGCCCTCGAGTCGGCCCGGCATCTCATCGAGGTAGATATCGATAGTCGCGTTCACGAATTCGGCGTCCCCGATGTCAGACTCCAGCGTTGCCAGCACCGAGAAGTCGATAGGTGGAGAATCGTCCGCTGCGGAGGGCTCGGGTTGGGTCGCGGCTGCCGATGCGGCGGGCGCTGCCGACTGTGCAGGCGCAGCTGCACGAGAACCTACTGGCGACGCTGCCTGATTACTGGTCGGGGTGAGCCAATCGGCGTCTACCTGGGCGATGGCCGGAGCAACCGCTGAGACCATGAGATTGGCCTGGCCGATCGCAGCCGCCAACTCGTGGAAGCACATGCCCTCCGGGTGTCGTGGCAACACCACCAGCGAAAGCGGCGTGGTGGCCGCGATCGTGAGCGCGTCAGCGGCGTCTGCTGCCACTGTGACGGCACAACCCGCGGTGGTGAAGAGTGTCGCCGCATTGGATCCGTCCGAATCTGCAACCACCAGCACCGCATGTGAGCTCATGGGGATCAGCATATGGTGTCGCGTCCTGAATTAGGCACACGAAGGCGGCGCCACCGTGGGGTGGCGCCGCCGTGGTGGTGTGGGTGTTAGTTGATGGTGGTGTTGCGGAAGGTGGCTTTGCCGGTTGCGCTCCAGG
>CAZVKB010000186.1:0-3715 GCA_964627505.1 uncultured Actinomycetes bacterium
CTGCGCCACGAACTCATCGACGGCCAATTCGTCATGACCCCGGCACCCGGAACCGCCCACCAAACCTTGTCGTTGCGGCTGGGATCCAGGCTCGACGACGTGATTCGTGGCACACATCTCAAAGTTCTCGCCGCCCCTTGCGACGTCGTACTTGGCCCACATGTGGTGCAGCCCGATGTGGTGGTCGGCCAGCGGGCCGACTTCACCATCAGCGACCTGCCGGCGCCCCCGGTTCTGGTGATCGAAATCCTCTCCCCCAGCACGTCCCACATCGACCGTGGCCGCAAACGCGAGATCTACGCCGAAGCCGGCGTGCCCCACTACTGGATCGTCGACCCCGACGGCCCCGCCATCACCATTTACGAATTGATAGACGGCGCCTACACCGAAACCGCCCACGCCAGCGGCGCACAGAACCTCACCGTCAGCCACCCCGTCGCCTTGACCCTCACCCCCGCCGACCTCCTGCTCGACTAAGCAGATAGAAATCGCGGTGGCCAGGTAGCCACCGGAGTGGCGCTGCACCGCGGCGTTCGCAACTAGCCAAAAATCCTCGAGTCCTTCGCGCTACCCTGCACGTCGACCCCCGAAAGCCCTCATGTCGCGGGGGTTGCGTCATGTGCACAGGTGATGCGGCCACAAAATTGTCCGTATTGGGGGACTCCAACAAGTCAGAAATCCAGAACTCACAGGTACGCGCTCGTGACTGGAACCGGCAGACCCCCGGCATCCAGCAACTCGCCAAGTGCCGTCACCATCGCCCCCACAAACCGACCACCCGGCGGAAACTTGCGCGTGCTCACCAGGAGAATCCCCGCATGCGTGGCCGGTTGAGCGTGCACTGCTGAGTTCCAATCCCGTTCCAGCGGCACAAAGTCCGAGATGTTCAGCGTCACCACAACTCGCCCCTCCTCCATGGCATAGGCAAGGACATCGGCATCCGAGAGGCCACAAAGTTCCCGTCTCTCCACAATCGCGATGACATCATGACCAGCATCGCGAAGTTGTTCAGCGATCACAGCCGTCAGCATTTCGTCAAGTAGCAACCGGCTCATGAGGAGAGCAGTTCGCGCACACGTTCCTGGGAAGCCTCCAGTTCTTGTTCCAGCGCGTCGGCATGATCGATCTTGGCCAGCACCTCGTCAGGCCACTCCGCGTAATACGCCAGAGCCGCTTGGATCATGGCAGGCTTCACGCCGGAATTGATCGACACCAGGTTGAGGAGCTCCGCCTCCGAGTAACCCGGTTCTGCTTGCCGCGTCAGTCGAACGACTCGGATAATCTCCCACACATCCGGACCGCCGATCAGCACAGCGCGTCTCCCGCTGGGACCATCACGGAAAATCACTCCCTTGTGCGCATCCATACGCAGTCCCTCATCAACCAAACGCGCTGCGGCGCCCGACGCGCTCACCCCCGGTCGCTTCAAGGCATAAGCCGCAAGCCGTTCAAGCACGTGGTCGTCGAAGCGAATCGATAGTGGCGATGACATGAACTACACCGTAGCACAATGTAGTGACTTGTGTTGGCCTTTATCTCTGACCCCATGTGCGTTCGCCCAGTCCGGGCGTCACACTTCGACGCTGTAGCCGTCGGCGCACTTCGGCGCACGCCCAATGACTACAACACCCGCCCGAATCGTCTCAAGCCCCTAACGGAACTGCGCGACTGAAAGCCCCCGCACGCATGAGCATGCGGGACGTATTGCTCTCAACGATCCGCCACCGTTCATGTGGTTGCTCCGCGACGCCAGATTTCAATTCTGAGCTGGTTAGGCACTGACTTGCACGTCGCTCGGCCGACCCTGTGGATAACCATTTGACGTGCCGCCCCGCGCGTAACACGCTTGCCACATGAACCGAAGGGAGGCACCATGTCCGTCATGGCCACCACACGCCTACTCACCCGCGCCGACCTCGACGCACTACCCGACGACGGCCTGCGCCACGAACTCATCGACGGCCAATTCGTCATGACCCCGGCACCCGGAACCGACCATCAAACCATGTCCATCGGGCTTGCGATGCTCCTACACGAGACAGTTCACGGCACGGACCTCAAGGTCCTCACTGCACCATTCGATGTGCTGCTTGGACCACATGTGGTCGAACCCGATGTACTGGTCGCACGCAAGGCTCACTTCACCAGTCGCGATCTGCCCCGAGCGCCACTACTGGCAGTTGAAATCCTCTCCCCCAGCACCACCCACCTCGACCGCGGACGGAAACGCGACATCTACGCCGAAGCTGGCATCCCCCACTACTGGATCGTCGACCCCGACGGCCCCGCCATCACCGTCTTTGAGCTCACCGACGGCACCTACACCGAGACCGCACACGCCAGCGGCGCACAAACCCTCACCGTCGAGCACCCCGTCGCACTGACCCTCACTCCAGCCGCGCTACTCGAGGACTGACGTCCCACTCCCCGCCGATTGCCCGCGGCCCCGCCGACTCGATCCCAATCCCCACTTGATCGGTCGGAGCCCACCAAGCCAGAGTTCACGGTGTCCGCGGCGAGATCTACCTACGTCCACCCGTCCACATGTAGCCGTGTACCCGCTTTATGCGGCAGGCGGCGTCGAGGACCCGACGTCCTGGGTGGAGGACCCGGCACCGCCGCTGGAATCCCCGGCATCTCGGGTTGAGGGGCGGCCGGCTTTCATCAGCAACCTCCGCATCAACCATTCCAGACTGCCCACCCCGCCATGGCGGTCCCACACCTTGAGCACCGGGTAATACGCAATCATCAGCACGATCCCGAACGCCAGCGCCACGTACGTGCCGGTGAGCGCCGACATGTGGCGGGTTCCGGGGTCCAACCAGTCGGCAATGTGCACCGGGATGAAGATGATCAGCCACGATGTGGTGTACACGGTCAGGGCATAGCGCCCGAACAGGCTCGGCACAGCCAACCACCGCCCGTGCGTTGCCTTGTGGTCGAGCGCGGCGCTCGCGATGCCGATCGACACCAACACCACGCCCATCTGCAGCAGCACGAGGCTCGTGGACAGGGGGTTGAAGGATATGGGAGCCAGGTAACCGGCGATCGGGTCGAGGTTGCCGGTGGCCACCGCCAGCAGCGCCCAGCCCACACCAAGAGCCATGAGCAGCACCCCGCCTAGGCCCAAATTGCGGGCGAGGTGCGGTTGCTCGGCTATCAGCGCGCGGCCGATCACCATGCCGATGATCGGGAAGATCAGCCACGGAATCACCGGGAACACGCCAGCCACGAGGGCAGCGGCGACGGCAGCCTGCAGGTCGAATCCGGGGGCGAGCGTGCCCACCGGTTGGATGATCAGTCCCAGGGGGCGAGCGTCCGCCATCGGTTCCATCGCGCCACCCCACCACTGCACAAAACCGATCGCCGACCGCGCCAGTGGGGCCAGCAGCCAGATGCCTGCGGCGATGACGATCAGCCAGATCGATCGGACCTTGCGCAGCAGCGCCACCACGATCGAGGCGATCCCGATGAGCTGCAGAATCTGCGAGACGAACAGATAGTCCGGGCCTTTGGTGAGGACGTTGATTGCCCACGACACCAAGATCAAGAAGACGCCTCGGGCTGTGGCGCCCATGAGGATCACGCGGGTGGGCAGGTTTTCCATCGACCGCATCGAGAGCACGAAACTCGTGCCGACCAGCGTGGTGAAGAGCGCCGCGCCGAGTCCGCCGAGCCCCCAGAGGAAGAACTGATAGACGGGGTCGAAGCTCGT
>CAZVKB010000187.1:0-3691 GCA_964627505.1 uncultured Actinomycetes bacterium
GGGTCAGTCCAGGACTAGGCGGGGCTTCACCTCGGTGATGCGCGCGAGCAACCCGTTGACGAACGCCGGAGACGCCTCCGTCGATAGCGACGTCGCCAGCACCACGGCTTCGGAGATCGCCACCGAATCGGGAACCTCGCCCCACAGCACTTCCCAAACGCCGATGCGCAGCACGTTGCGATCCACTGCAGGCATCCGTTCCAACGTCCAGTCGGCGGAGTAGGTGGCCAACAACTCGTCAATACGGGCTTGTTGGGCCGAGACTCCGGCCACGATTTGAGCCACGTAGGGGTTCATCGGCGAGGACGCATCCTGCTCATGCACCACCAGCACCTGGTCCGCGGGAATGCCGCGCAAGTCAGCTTCGAAAAGTACATCCAAGGCGCGTTTGCGGGCTTTGCTGCGCGCCGCCACTAGGCGCGGCCCAGATACGACCCATCGCGGGTGTCCACTCTGATGCGCTCGCCGGCTTCCAGGAACAGCGGTACGGCGATCTCCGCCCCGGTCTCCAACCGCGCTGGCTTGGTGCCGCCAGTGGAACGGTCGCCCTGCAGACCTGGCTCGGTGTACTCCACCACCAACTCGACGTTCGCCGGCAACTCCACATACAGCGGGCTGCCTTCGTGCACAGCCACGACCACCTCCTGATTCTCCAGCAGGTAATCGGCCCCATCCCCCACGACAGCGCTGGCGACGGGCAACTGGTCGTAGGTCTGCGTGTCCATGAACACCCAGTCGTCGCCGTCCTTGTACAGATAGGTCATGGCACGCTTGTCGACGCTGGCCGTCTCCACCTTCACCCCGGCGTTGAAGGTCCGGTCCACCACTTTGCCGGACAGCACATTCTTGAGTTTGGTGCGCACAAACGCACCGCCCTTGCCGGGCTTGACGTGCTGAAACTCCACAACGGTCCATAGTTGCCCATCAATCTTGAGCACCAGGCCGTTCTTGAGGTCGTTCGTGGTGGCCATGCTTGCCTTTCGGATCAACCCACGCGGGTGAGGCCGCGGGGGTACTTCGTAAGAATTGCCAGCCCGTCCGACTTCAAGACACAGGTGTCTTCGATGCGCACGCCGCCTTTGCCGGGAATGTAGATTCCGGGCTCTACGGTGAACGGGATAGCCGTGCCGAGTGTATCTGTGGCGGTGGAATTCAGCATGGGTGCCTCGTGGATGTCCAAACCGACACCGTGGCCGATCCCGTGCACGAAGTACTCGCCGAAGTTGGCCTCGGTGATCACGTTGCGAGCCGCAGCATCCACCACGGCGACTGGCACCCCAGGGCCAGCGGCGTTTCGGCCCGCTTTCGAAGCGCGCCGCACAGTCTCGTAGACCTCCATCTGCCAGTCCACCGGGTCGGCGCCCACGATGACCGTGCGCGTGCAGTCGGCGTGATAGCCGTCGATGGCCGCGCCGAAGTCGATGGTGACCAGGTCACCCTCGACGATTTCCCGATCGGTGGGGCTGTGGTGTGGCCGGCCGCCGTTTTCGCCGGCTGCCACGATGGTGGGAAACGAACGGTCGTGCGCGCCGTGATCGCCCATCACCGTCTCGATCATGCGAGCGATGTGGACCTCAGTCATGCCCACACGCATCGTCTCGAGCACCACGCCCAAAGCATCGGTGGAGATGCGGCACGCCTGCGCCAGCGCGTCGAGTTCGTAGCGGTCCTTGGTTTGGCGCAGGTCTGACACCGGGGAGGCGAGTTCGCGCACTGCGATGCCGAACAGCGCCGGGTGCGCGCTGATCAGGCGAAACTGGGCCAACGTGAGCGAGGCTGGGTCGACGGCCAGCGAGGTCACCGAATGTTCGCGCAGTCGCATCAAAAGTTGATCGATCAGTTCGCGGGTGATCACCAATTCCACTTCGGGGCATTCGTTGGTGGCCTGCTCGGTGTAGCGGCCGTCGGTGGCCAGCAGCGGCGGCCCATCAGAAACCGCCAGGGCAGCGCCATTGCTGCCCGAGTAGCCGGTGAGCCAACGCACGTCGCTGGGATTGGTCAGGAGCAGGGCTCCGATCTCCTGCTCCTTGAGCCACTCAGTGGTGCGCAACCATCGCGTGCGCAGCACGTTATCCCGCAGACTACGCATCAACCATCTCCGCCATTGCTCGCAGTGCCAGCAGGTAGGACTGTGCGCCGAAACCCGCGATCGTTCCCGAGGATACTGCCGAAATCACCGATGTGTGGCGGAATTGCTCACGCGCAGCGGGATTGCTCAAGTGAACTTCGATCAAAGGTGCGGTGAGTTGCGCGGCGGCGTCGCGCAAGGCGTACGAGTAGTGCGTGAACGCGGCTGGATTGAGCACCACCGGGATGCGCTGATCGGCAGCCACATGCAGCCATCCGACGAGTTCGGCCTCGTCGTCGGTTTGTCGGACCTCCACAGCCAGGCCGAGGCTCGCAGCGGTGTCGGCGCAGGCTGCGGCTATATCGGCTAACGTCATGGCGCCGTAGATGTCCGGTTCGCGACTGCCGAGACGTCCGAGGTTGGGGCCGTTGAGCACCCACACTGTGATCGGGTTGGTACCGGGCTCGTGACTCATGCTGCGCTCCCCGAACTGATGTCGTCATAGGCGCTGACCAGCAGGGTGGGGTCGGGGCCTTCGAGCAGTGTGGGGCGAGCGATGCCCTCCAGAATGATGAATCGCAACAGGTTTCCCCTGGTCTTCTTGTCCTTGGTCATGGCTTCGTACAACTGCGCCCAGCGCCCCGGCCGGTAACTCACGGGCAACCCCACGGCGGAAAGAACTTCTCTGTGCACATCGACGGCGGCATCGTCGAGCCGACCGGCAAGGCGCGCGAGTTCAGCGACGTACACCATGCCCACACTTACCGCCGCACCGTGGCGCCACTTGTATCGCTCGGTGCGCTCGATGGCGTGGCCGAAGGTGTGGCCGTAATTCAAGATTTCTCGGCTCACGGCCCGCGTGCCGTATCCGGCGACGTCTTCGTGCAGGTCACCGGCCACGACGGCTGCCTTCACAGCCACGCTGCGGGCGATGAGCTCCGCCGTCGGTGCGCCTTCTGGGTCCCGTGCGGCCGCAGGGTCGGACATCACCAGGTTGAGGATCGTCGGGTCGGCGATGAGTCCGCATTTGATCACCTCACCCAGACCGGCCACATAGTCATTGGTCGGCATGGTCACGAGTGTGCCCAGATCGCAGACGACCCCGACTGGCGAATGAAACGACCCCACTAGGTTTTTGCCGTCCGGGGTGTTGATGCCGGTTTTTCCGCCGACTGCGGCGTCCACCATGGCCAGCAGAGTGGTGGGCACCTGCAGCACGGGCACCCCGCGCAGCCACGTGGCGGCCACGAATCCCGCAAGGTCGGTGACTGCTCCCCCGCCCAGCCCAACGACTGCATCAGTCCGGGTGAACCCGGCCTGTCCGAGCGCTCCCCAGCAAAACGCGGCAACTTCGGCTGTCTTGGCGTCTTCGCCGTCGGGAACCTCCAGCAGAATGACAGTGCGCCCGGTGTCGGCGATGGCCTCCCGCACCGCTTCGGCGGTGACGCGCAGCGTGGGTGGGTGCACGATCGCCACGCGCAGGGCGTCGGCTGGCACGCCAGCGACAACTTCGGCCAACAACCCCGAACCGATCACGACGTCGTAGGGTCGCGACACTGCCACTGTGATGCGTTGCGTCATAGTGTTCATCGATCTCCTCGCGGGGGCTCGAAATCTGGCACG
>CAZVKB010000188.1:0-3645 GCA_964627505.1 uncultured Actinomycetes bacterium
TGAGTGTGGTCAGTCTCTCTGATGTCCCCGTGTTCAAGATCGGCGATGGTCGTTGGTGGTGCACGTTGGCCTCGTTTTCGCGGAGTCGCGGCGCCGGTTTCGGGACGGATCAGAACGGTTCGTCGCTCGGGTCGATGTCGCGTTGGTCTGGAGCTGTGTGCGTGTGGTGTTGCGGGCGCTGGCCGTCGTAGTAGCGACGGATTTGTTCGACGTGGTGGTTTTCGAACCAGTGCAGGTAGTTTTCGAGGGCGTTGTGGATGTGGATGACGGCCTCGTCGGAGAGTGGCGGGGTCGGATTGGCAGCAAAGCGGCGGCGGGTGGTCATGTGTGCGGCTGGTTTTTTATCGGGCCGCGCTGGCGCGGCGAGCGGGGTTGCGCTCGGGCTGTGCGTAGACCTGCAGATAGAGTTTTTCGTCGAGTAGCGGCAGGTCCTGCTGGGCGGCGGTGGCGAGCAGTTCGGTGGCCATGCCGGTGAGGATGCGGTAGTTGCCGGCGGCGTGGTCGCACAGGGTGCGGCGCAGGTCTGGTGTCATCAGGCTGGCGTTGCCGGCGGCGCTGAGCAGGTGTTCGAGGCAGGCGAGCAGTTCCTCGCGGCTGGCAGGTTCGGTGACGAGCCGGGTGCGGATGCGCGAGCCCAATGGGATCAGTGCTTCGCGGCGAAGGTTATCGATCAGGCGCGCATCGCCGGCGAGGATCACGCACAGCAGCGGTTGCGAGTCGAAGCGGGCGCTGGTGAGCAGGCGCAGTTCGCTCAAGGTGGCGGCGCTCATTTCCTGGGCTTCGTCGATCAGCAGCACGGGCCGGCGGCGGGTGGTTTCCAGATGGGCGATCCAGCGTTCGCGCAGCGCCTTGAAGCCGCCCCAGCGGTTGTGCGGGCGCAGTGGCACGGCGAACAGATCGCCGAGTTCGCGATAGAAGTCGGCGAGGCTGCTCTGCGGATGGGCGATGGCGCCGACGCTGATGTCGGACAGCCGTCCGAGGCGTTCGGCGAGCAGGCGCAATACGACGCTCTTGCCGGTGCCGGGATCGCCATGGATGAGTGCGAAGCCGCCTTCGCGGATTTGTACGTGTTCGATGCGCCAGCAGAACTGCTCGATGCGCGTGGGGACGTAGAGCGCGGCGGTGGGCAGTTCGGGGGAGAACGGGTTGAACTTGAGGCCATAGAGGGCGAGCAGTTTGTGGTTCATGGGGTGGGTTCCTGATGGGGACTGGGCAGGTAGGCGGGTGGCAGGCCGGTGGCGGCGTAGTCGGCGAGTAGTTGTCGGATGAGCGGCGGCAGGCCGGCGGGTGGCAGTGGCGACAGATCCGGGCCGATCGGTGCGAGCGCCCGGCGCTGGCCATCGGCATTGGCGGACTTGTCGAGTGGCTGGACGCGGCACAACACGTTGCCGCTGCGCGCATCGATGAGATCGACCTGGCTCAGATCCCAGCGGGCGTAGCGCAGGTGCACGACGACGAGATGGCGATAGCGCGAGGGAATCTCGAAGCGCGTACCGGCGAGGCTGACGGTGCCATCGGCGCGTCGTTGTCTGCGTGCGACCTCGATACGAAAGGCCGCGATCAGAACGGACGTATCCGGGCAGGGTCGGCTGACGCTCGGGCCGGCCAGATAGCGCGTCAGCGGCGCGCTGTTGAACTCCGAGTGCACGCTGCGGTGATATTCCTGTTCGACCCAGGCTTGGGTGGCGGTATTGAGCAGGTCCAGGGTCAGCGCAGCCTCGCCCTCCAGCATGGCCATCAGCCGACCCTCGATGCGACCCCAGAACGATTCCTGCTTGGCGTTCTGGTAGGGGCTGTAGGGCAAGGTGGTCTGGTGGACGATGCCAAGCCGGGCCAAGCCGCCGACCACCTCCTCGCTGAGCATCGCCGCGCCGTTGTCGGTCATCAGCGCACGCGGCAGTCCGCGCTTCATGAATGCTTGGTTGAGGCCATGGACGAGGCTCTCGGCGGTCTCGTCCAGATACCACTGCAGATGACAGACCAGCCGCGAGCGGTCGTCGATGACGCCCAGCAACAGCGGCTTGATCCAGGCCCCGGCGCGGGTCAGCACGCTGCGCGAGGCGTGGTGGAAGTCCAGGTGCCAAAGCGCCCCGACATGCTCGACCTCGAAGCTGCGGACCTCCAGGCGCTCAAGGCGGTCGCGCGCTGCCAGGGCGCCGTCGGTTGCGCGTTTGGGCCGTGCCTGGCGGAACATGCCTTGCGCATTGAGGTAACGGCGGATGGTCGGGTAGGACGGCACGGCCACTGTGCTGTCCGCCAGCGCGACGCGCAGATTGTCGTAGTGCAACTGCATAGTCCAGCCCGCGTGTTCGCGGTACTGCGTCACCAGGATGGCGATGACCTGTGGCAGCAAGCTGGGAAACTGGCCGCAATCGCCGCGCAGCCGATTGCGCAGGATCGCAATCGGATCGTCGGCAAAACGGGCGGCGTAATACCAGCGCTCCAGCGTGGAGACACCGAACTGCACATCGAGGCCATTGGGATCACGCCAGGTCTTGGCCGACAGTTCCTTCAGCGCGGCAAGCAACTGCCCGGCCAGGGGCGGTGCGGCCAACAGCGGGCCGATGATCGAGAAGCGCAGCCGCGCCCAACGATCGCGGGGCAGCGAAACAGAACGAGTACTCAAAGTGATCTCCCATGGAGGCGGCACGAACGCGCCACCGACGGGATCGAAGACTATGCAGTCCGAATCAGCTCGACCATTTGCATCCTCTGCGGGAAATTATCCGCCCTGACGCAGCGCGATCGGGCGCGTCGTCAGCGGCGTCAGGAACAGCAGTAATCGCATCAGCGGATCCGTCGCCGAAGCGGCAAAGTGATCCAGCAAACTGGCCGGAAAGCGCTGCGCATCCGGCGGTGGCATGAAGTGCGCGCCCAAGGCCTGCCACAGCAGCGTCTGCGGGAACTGCGCCAGCCACCACTGGCGCCAACGGCCCAAGGTGTGCCGCGGCACTTCCAGGTACGCCGACAACTGCGCCGCCGCCGGCATGCACATCACCGAGCGTGTCGACGCCAGCACCACGGCCAGCATCACGTATACGCGCCGGCCCAAAAAACGCACCGACATCGAGGTCACGCGCTTGCGGCAGATGCTGCAGCAAAAGCTGATACGCGAGCAAAAATCCGACCAATCCACAGGCGCCAACCCACGTGGCTTGCGCGGATAGTTCGACCGATGCAGCACACCGCCGCACGGACATCCGTCAGCCCGCGCCTGCGCCGCAAACTCGGCATCGATACGCAGCAAAAAGGGGGAAAGTTTGGGGTCGTACAGCGATGGCCATGGCACAATCCGCGAGTCTCTTGGTCTGGTAAATCTTGAGACTCCTCCAACGGGAGCTTTGTTCAAGCTCCCCGAGGGGGATCACCCAGCCCACATCACCATCTGTGATCGCCAAAGACACGAAGACCATCGGGGATGGTGAGCGTGCTCAGTATGTCGCGATCTTAGACTCGGGTGTACAGTTGAATCCGCTCATCCATCCCGATTTGAGCAAGGCTTTTCGGCCGCATTTCGCCTACAACGTCCATGGGGGAAATAGGTACGTCGATGAGGCGATGGACAAGGCATCCACGATCATGGGACACGGCACACACGTTGCCGGAATCGTTTCCGCAAATAGCAACGATCCACTGCGTCCAATT
>CAZVKB010000189.1:0-3616 GCA_964627505.1 uncultured Actinomycetes bacterium
AGGATGCGGCATGATCACCACACCGAAACCGTCCGGAAAAGCGGGGACAGGTCAGAGTTCGTTTCCAGCGGCTGAAGCGGGACGGTTCGTTTCAAGCCCTGAGCAGGGTCAGATACAGCTCGAGATGGTTCGAGGCGAGGGCCTCGACTGTGAAGCCCATCGAGAAGTTCCGGGCCTCGGCCCCCATGCGCGCCCGCTCGCCGGGATCCTCCAGGAGTTCACACACGGCCTCGGCAAGTGCGAGGGCGTCCGGAGTGCGCACAAAGCCGGTCGAGCCCTCTGCTACCACTTCAGCGACGGAACCCACACCCGTCGCCACTGCGGGGACACCTACCATAGCCGCCTGAATCAGGCTGATCGGCGTGCCCTCGTTGTCGCTGGTCAACAAGCAGACGTCACTCGCACAGAGAACATCAGCCACATCGTCCAACCAACCTAGCATTACGATTGGCAAGTGTTCGCGTTCGGCGCGGCGTCGCACATAGTCCGCCTGCGAGCCCTCACCTGCCACGACGAACATCACGTCCGGAACACGCGCGGTCACCAGCGCCGCTACGTCACACAGGCGGTCGGGGCGCTTGATCTCAGTAAGCCGTCCCACGAACGACACCACAGGTCGATCCAGCGGGAGTTCCAAACTCCGCCGGGCAGCCACTGAGTTGATACCGGCTAGCCTGGGTATTCCCGGGGGGATTACCCGGTACTTGTTCAGCCGACCGACCCCGGCTTCAAGGAGGTCGTCACGCACCTGCGTACCGACTGTCACCAGGGCGTCGGAGATCAGAGCGAGCGACCGCTCCACCCCCACGACGAGCCGAGTCTTGGCCGGGCCGAAGTAGCCCTTGAGGAGGTGGCCATGGTAAGTGTGAACGACCTTCGCATGTGGCGCGGCAACTCGAGCGGCGGGCCGGCCGAGCGCGCCAGCCTTGGCCGTGTGGGTGTGCACGACGTCGGGCTTGAATCGCCGTAGGGCGGCGGTGAGCCGAGCTGCCGCTACGGCGTCATCCTTGGCCGTCACCCTTCGACCCAACTCCGGAATGATGATGCGCTCGAACGGAGCAACGTGGCGCTCGAGATAGTCCTGCTCATCCTCGCCCACCACACCGGTGATCAGCACGTGTTCCACGCCTGACCGCGCCGACAAGTGGGCCGACAGTCCCGACACCTGGACCGCCGGGCCACCGACGTTCATGCGCGCAATCACGCGCGCGACTCTCACCGCCACCCCGCCGTGGACGGTGTGGCCTTACACAACGTTCACGCTCGCTGCCACGAGGACGGCCGCGGCCACCCCCAGAAGTCCGACAACCTGCAAGCTGAGCACCGAGGCCGGAACGCTGAGGCCCCTGCGTTGCACTTCATGGCTGAGGTGATCACGACCTGCAGTGAAGGGGTGCACTCCCCGCATCAGGCGCCGGACGACCACGAAGGTAGTGTCGATCAAGGGCAAGAGCACCAGCCCCACCGCGATCACCACGCCAGCAGCGTCGCTAACCCCCGCCGGCCGCAGGCGGATCACGAGAACCGCCAGGAGCACGCCCAAGAAGTAGGCTCCCGCGTCGCCGAGGTAGACCCGTGCGGGAAACCAGTTGTGAAGCACAAAGCCGAGGGCGACCCCGCACACGGCGACGGCGAAAGGGGTGATCCAATACTGACCGTAAATCAGCGCCACCAGCGCGGCACCTGCAGCCGCAACGTAGGTGGTGGCCGAGGCGAGCCCATCTGCGTTGTCGAGCAGGTTGATTCCGTTGACGATCATGAGGATCCACAACACCGTGATGGCCATGTTGAGCCATTGCCAGGGAGTGACCTCGATTCGACTGCCGCCTACCCAGAGCAGCAAGGCGATCCCTGTCTGGGAGAGAAGCCTCACCCGCGGAGAGAGAGGCTTGCGGTCGTCAAGAAAACCCAGGATTGCCGCTAGCACGCCGCCCACGAGAATCGAGACAGCATCAATCTCGCGGCCGTCCATCGGGCGAATGATGATGACAGCCAGCGCTGAACCCGCGAAGGCGACGGCTACTGCAAGGCCCCCGAGTTTCGGAATAGGCACTGCCTGAAGTTTTCGCTTACCGTCAGGCTCATCAAAGACCCCATGAGAATTGGCGTAGCGGATGCTCCATTCCACGGCTAACGCACTGATCACCAGAGACCCGAGGAAGAGAGTGGTGAGGAACCAGAAGTTCACGGTTCGGTTTGGCTCCCTACGTCCCCGGCGACCGCCCGAATGATGTCGTCCAGAGACAGGTGCGGTTCCCAGCCGATTTGGTTGAAGATCCTCCTAGTGTCGGGGCGACGGCGCTCCATGTCCTCAAACCCAATCTCATAGGCTTCTTCGTAAGGGATGAGATCAATGGGCGACGTGGAGCCCGTTACTTCCAGGATGCGGGTGGCGAGATCCAAGATGGAAATCTCCTCCCGTGAGCCCACGTTGAAGACTTGGCCCTCTGCGGTTTCATCAGCCATGATGTCTGTCAGTGCCCTTATCACGTCTGACACGTGGCAGAAGCATCGCTGTTGCGTCCCCTCGCCGAAGACCGTCAGCGGTAGGCCGCTCATGGCCTGATTGACCAGTCGCGGCACTACCATGCCGTAGTGACCGACCTGCCGGGGCCCAACTGTATTGAACAAGCGCACGATCACGGCGGGTAGGCCCTTCTCGCGCCAGTAGGCGTAGGCCAGGACCTCCTCGATGGCCTTCGCCTCGCTGTAGGACCAGCGAGTCTTCAGCGGGGAGCCTAGGATGCGGTCGTCGTCCTCCTGCAACGCATCCGAAGTGTTCTTGCCGTAGACCTCACTGGTGGAGGTGACCAGGACCTTGCGGCCGTGCTGGTGGCACTTGGCGAGCACGATCTCGCTGCCACGGATGTTCGTGGCCAGACTCTCCAACGGACGCTGAACGATTAGCTGCACGCCGACCGCCGCGGCAAGGTGGAAGACAGCGTCATTGCGCCGCACGACATCATCAACGAGTTCGGAATTGAGGATCGAGCCCAGGACGAACTCCACGTTCGGATCGTCCTGGTGCTGTCGGATGTTGCCGTGGCGACCAGTGGACAGGTCATCAAGAATGGTGACCCTGTGGCCTTGCGCAACCAGTGTGTCCACCAGGTGGGAGCCCACGAAACCCGCGCCACCCGTCACGAGATAGCGCAAGGCGCCTCCATATTGTGCGACATTTAAAAAGCATAGCTTGCTCACTGTACGCGAGCGTCACCGCAGAGCGCGCACGATACCCGCTATTGACCATGAAAAGAGTTTCCGAGGACCTCCTCAGGCGGGCCTGAAGCGACGATCCGCCCCTCGGGGAGGTGGATTACTTGATCGACTGTAGCGAGGGTGTGGGTCCGGTGTGCTACGGGAATACCTGTCATTGACCTTTCAGACGTAGTGACCCTTCTCTTTGTCAACGACGGTTGAAAAGTGAGCCAGTTTCTGCGGTTGAAAATTGAGCCACCTCCGGTTGGTTAGTCGTGGTCGTTGTTGACGGGTGGTCGTCCGCCGAGGTGGCGGTTGCGCAGCCGGTAGCTGTCGCCTTTGAGTGCGACGACTTCGGCGTGGGGACAGCATCGTTGGCGGTGTTCCACGCCACCGCGAGCCACTCGGCGACCCGGGC
>CAZVKB010000190.1:0-3601 GCA_964627505.1 uncultured Actinomycetes bacterium
GCTTCAAGTGGAACATGGGCTGGATGCACGACTCGCTGGACTACATGTCGCGCGAGCCGATCTACCGGCAGTACCACCACCACGAGATGACCTTCGCCATGGTCTATGCCTGGAGCGAGAACTACATCCTGCCGGTCTCACACGATGAAGTGGTGCACGGCAAGGGTTCCCTGCTACGCAAAATGCCGGGCGATCGCTGGCAGCAGTTGGCCAACCTGCGCGCCTATTTTGCCTACATGTGGGCTCACCCCGGCAAGCAGTTGATTTTCATGGGTTCAGAATTTGCGCAGGAGAGCGAATGGAGTGAAGGTCGCGGGCTCGACTGGTGGCTCCTCGATCACGGCGACCACGCTGGCACGCTGGCGCTGGTCGGCGACCTGAACCGCGCCTACAGTTCGATGCCTGCCATGTGGGAACTGGACAACTCACCCGAGGGCTTCGAATGGATCGATGCCAACGATGCCGGGAATAACGTGTTTTCCTGGTTGCGCTGGGGCAGCGACGGTTCGGTAATGGCCTGCGTAGCTAACTTCTCGGCCGTGCCGCACGAGGGCTATCGGCTGGGCTTGCCGTTCAGCGGCGAATGGACCGAAGTCATCAACACCGACGCGTTGGCCTACGGCGGCTCCGGAGTGGGCAACATGGGCAAGGTTTTCGCCTGGGATGACGAGTGGCACGGGCGGCCGGCTTCGGCGTCGCTGGTGCTGCCGCCGCTGGGTGTGGTCTGGCTGCAATACAACAGGTGAGTTTTCCCATCCGGGAGAGCGGGCTGTGGGCGCGTCACCGAATCAGGGTGACGCGCTCCCTTCCCTGCCACGCCTGATCAGCGGTGATCACCGGTGCGTCAAGCCGATACAGCGGCCGCCTGACGCCGTTCCGCGAGTAGTTCTGTGACCAGGTCATAGCCTGCCAAGTCGCGGCGGACCAGTTCCTTGAGACGCTCTCGGGAAATCACCACTAGGCCGCTCGGGGTCTCGAAGAGCACCAACTGAGCACCCTCGTGCATGCCACTTCGTTCGCGAACCTCCGCGGGTACGACAATTCGGCCTCGATTGCCCATCGTCACAGCATAAGTCCCACTCACAAGGCCATTGTGCCTCACCACTGGCTTGTGTGGGAGCGCGTCATTCGCACGGCTCGTGCTACTCGCGAGTGAGCCGAACCGCCACGCCACCACCGAGGAGCAACACCAACGCCAATCCGATCAACTGGGCGTAGTAGTTTCCGCCACCCGAACGCGCCAACCCGCTACCGGAGTTCGTGCTGCTAGTGGGTGGCACTGGTGGAGTCTGGAAGGTGTTGGTCGCCGTCACCGTCTGGTCCGTGGTGAGAGTGACCTGGGCGGCCCCACCCGTGGCGCCTTGGCTGTACGTGGCTGTGCCGCCGCGGGCGTCAGTCTCTTGCACAGTGCACTGGGCGCCGGCCGGGACGGTAACGCGCCAGGTCTCACCATTGGCTAGTGTGAAGGTCGCCGCCGGTGCGCTGGCTGTACCTCCAGTGCCAGCCGCACTGATATCCAGCGGACTCATGGTCCCCTGGGAGTTGCTGGCCTGGCAGTTCACAGCGAACGGGAAGGCGCCGCTGCCCGGCCCCACCACGGTCTTGGCCACGGTCAACACTGCTCCAGGGAAGTCGTTGGTGGCAGTCACCGCCACCGGCGGCGCAGTGAACGCCGGCACCGTCACTGTTCCCAGGCTGATGGGGGTGGCTGCCGGTGCATTGCCGTCCTCCGTTTCAGCCAGTGCACACTCGGCACCGACAGGCAGTCCTCCGAAGTAACCCACGAGCTCGGTCGGGCTAAGCGTGAGCGTCTGCAGCGGCAATTGGAACTTGGCCAAGGTGCAATCGGCTGTGAAGGTGAACGGCCCCTGTGCGAAGGACGCGGCGCTGCCGGTGATCACCTTTGTCACCTGGATGCCGCCGTTGACACCTCCTTGGCCCGTGGTGCCACCGGGCTCGTAGTTGTTATCGACGCTGATCGTCGCATTGGGGGTCTGGTCGGTGATCTGGATCGGATTGCTCACCGGATTGCTGATTGTGACGGTGCCTGCGCCCACGGAGTTCGTTTCCGCCAGATAACACTGTGCTCCGATCGGCAACACATCAGGCAGCACGACGGTCTGACCGCCTTTGATGGCAACAGTCTCATCAAGAATCGTTTCGCTGCCCTGCCCGTTGATGAGTTCACGGGTGCAGGTCACCTGGACTGTGAATTCCGCGTTGGCCATCACCCCAGCGGCTCCGCCCGAGAGCGTTTTTGCCACCGCGATACTTCCCGCCGGGAAGTTGTTGGTGGCGGTCACTGTCACCGGGGCCACACCCGCGGCGGGGACAGTCACTGTGTCCACCACGAAGGGAACCGCCGGTGTGGACGCGCCACCGTTATTGGTCTCAGTGACGACGCACGATGCTCCCACCGGCAGACCTTGATACACCGCCGTCAACGACGTCGGAGTCAAGGTGGTGTTGATGACGGGAAGGGTGAAGCCACCGAGCGTACACACGGTTTGGAACACGAACGGGCCCTGCGCGTACGATCCCGCGGCACCGCTGATCACCTTCGTCAACACAATGCTGCCGTCGTCGTTGCCACCGGCCTGATAGTTGTTGTCCACCGAGATCGTCACCGTCGGGGTCTGGTCGGTGATCAGCACCGGGTTGTTCTCTGGGTTGCTGATGGTCACCGTGCCGGCACCCACCGAATCAGTCTCAGCCAGCCAACACCGCGCCCCGATGGGCAGGATATCCGGAAGCGTGACCGTTTGACCTGCGCTCACTGGCACCGTGGAGTTCACGATCACTTCCGTGCCGCCACCGATCAGATCACGCTCACAGGTGACCTGCATTGTGTAGGTGGCCCCAGCCATCACAGCGGATCCAGCGCCTGAGAGTGTCTTGGTCACCGACAGCGAACCGGAGGGGAAGTCGTTGGGAGCAGTCACAGTGACTGCCGGTGCACCCGCAGCAGGGACCGTGACTGTACCCACGACCACCGGCACCGTCGGCGTGGACGCACCGCCGTTGTTGGTCTCGGTCACCACACACACCGCACCCACCGGCAAACCAGCCAACGTGGCTGTCAAAGACGTCGGAGTCAACGTCGATGTCACCGTCGGCAACGTGAAACCACCCAACGTGCACACCGTGGAGAAGACGAACGGACCCTGCGCATACGACGCAGCCGCACCGGTGATCACCTTGTTCAGAATGAGCCCACCGGTCAAATAATTGTTGTCCACACTGATCGAGACATTCGGCGTCTGATCCGTGATCTGCACCGGATTGCCCTGCGGATTGGAAATCGTCACCAGACCCGCACCCACGGAGTTGGTCTCCGTGGCGTAGCACGTGGCACCAATTGGCAACACGTTCGGCAGGGTGACCGTCTGTCCGCCCTGGATGGTGACGGTCTCATCAAGGATCACCTCCGTGCCTTGACTATCGATCAACTCCCGCTCACACGTCACCTGCACCGTAAACGACGCACCCGCCATGGGTCCGGCACCAGCCCCAGAGAGCGACTTGCTCACGGCCACGCTGCCTGCTGGGAAGTCGTTGGTCGCGGTCACCGACACCGGTGCTGCACCGGCCGCCGGCACCG
>CAZVKB010000191.1:0-3511 GCA_964627505.1 uncultured Actinomycetes bacterium
ATGTCAACGAATCTAGCACTTTGGTCACGGCGAAAGTACGGTCGATTCGTTCGGCGGTGGTTTCTGGCCGAATGTGCAAGCACGGCCAGCACCCGGTGGCGCGGCAGATGCAGGGTCGGAGACCTGTTCCGAATTTTCCGATTTATCGGCGCGCGAGGGTCCGCGTCGTCACACCAAGCGCGAGCAGCACGACACCCATGAGCGCGAACTGCCCCATTGGTGCACCACCCGTTCGGGGCAGAGTGCTGGGTGCTCGTGCCGGCACCGATGCCGGTGGGCAGGTCACGGGTGACAGTGAACGGGTAGGCGGCGACTGTCGGGCTCCCCGTCACCACCTTGGTAACCGGGAGCACACCACCCGGAATGTCGAGTGTGGAGTTGATTTGGGCGGGCGGTTCCGGCGCAGCAGCAACAGTGACCGAGACAGTGGGTGTCACCTTGACCGGATTCGCGGGCCGTAGGTCACTGTTCTCGTGGTCGCACCGACGGTTTTCGTTTCAGTCACCCAGCAGCGCGACCCCGATGTCGAACGTGACCGGCTGGCCGGGTGTCGGAATAGGTGACATGCAATTGTCGTGTCCCGGCATCGCAGGCAACTGATTTGTCTCCCGCAGACGGTGGGAGAGCCGTCACATTAAACTCCGGCGGCACCACATCGGGGACCACGACATCCGAGCAAACCGCGGCTGCGGTCGAGGTCTGAGCAGGTGGGTTGACGGACATCACGTCCGCCTGCATCCCAATGAGGCCACCGTCTGGCGCTGGCGCTGGATAGTCCAGCGGGATAGTTCAACCGTGCACCGATCTCAAAATTCACCACGTGGCCGGCAGGTAATCCGACTCCACCAGCTACTGGAATTGTGTAATTCACAGTCACCGAACCTGTGGTGGGATCTAGTTCAACATTCGATTGGCATCGGACAGCGGCAGCGAGGTGATCCCATGATTTCAACACAGGTGCGACACCTTCGGTTTCGGGAGATGTCGCGGTTGTGTTGATTGGATCTGCTGCGACGTGTTGGGTATCGCCGCTCGTTGTTTCGACTCCGGGCGGGATTCGTGCTCCCAAGTCGTCAGGCTTCGGGCACAATCGCCTGAAAACCGCATAATCGCCCTTTGACCATTGGGCGATTCTGCGGTTTGTGGGCGACTTTGCGGGTGTGGGCGGTGTGCGGAAGCCGCGCGTGCACCACACTGGCGATTGTGAACTCAGAAAAGGATTCCAACGGGACAACCGACCACACGTCCGTTCGGAATACCGATCACCGACCCGCTGCGAATCCGAGCGACTTCACCGCGGCCAATGCCATGGATCACGTCATTCTGGTTGTTTTCGAAAACCGCTCGCTCGACAACCTGCTGGGCCGCCTCTACGGCCCCGAGGACAACGTCGAGTTCGACGGCGTACTCGGCAAGGAACTATCCAACCCAATTCCCGCATGGGCCGAGCACGGAGCGGAGCGGGGGAGCGTCCCCTTCACCGTCGCCACCGATATGGACAGCCCCAATCCGGACACGGGCGAGGAGTATCCGCACACGAACGTGCAGCTGTACAACATCCTCAACGAGGCCAACCGATTCAAACTCGGTCCCGACATTGTGGCGCCGTACAACGCCCCCGAACCCGAACAGACGCCGACCATGGACGGTTTCGTCACCGATTACATCAGCACATTCACCGCGGAAGTGGGTCGCCAACCCACCTATGAGGAATACGCCCAGGTCATGACCGGATTCACCCCCGAGCAAGTGCCGGTGCTGTCCGGTCTCGCGCGCGGCTTTGCCGTGTTCGACCATTGGTTTTGCGAGGTGCCATCGCAGACGTTTCCGAACCGGTCGTTCTGGACTGCGGCGAGTTCGTCTGGTTTTGCGGTGAATGCGCCGCTCGGAAACTTCCTCGCGCACAACACCGCCGAGACCATCTTTGAGCGCATCGAGGCTAGCGGCCGCACGTGGAAGGTGTACTGCTCGGAACTGGACACGGTGTCGTTCACGGGACTGATCCACATGCCGCGGTTGCGGGACAAGTTCGCCACTCATTTCGTGCCGTATGGCGAATTTGAAGCAGATGCCGCAGCCGGCACACTGCCGCATTTCTCGTTCATCGAACCGTGCCTGCAAGTGGGCCACGGCGACTATCACCCGGCGGTGTCGCGCGCGCTGATCCCGGGCTCGGACCTCGACGTCGATCCGCCCTCGGCGATCCTGGCCGGCGAAACGTTTCTGTCGTCGCTGTATGAGACCTACCGTTCGATGACCAGTCCAGATGGTGCCAACGTATACAACACCACGCTGTTCATCGGTTGGGATGAGCCGGGCGGTACCTACGACCATGTGCCGCCAGGTTCGGTGCCCCCGCCGGAATCTGGTGCGCCGGTGGGGCAAATGGGATTCCGCTTCGATCGTTCCGGGTATCGGGTGCCGGCGATCCTGGTCTCACCCTGGGTGGACTCGCAAGTGGTGAACGATGAGTATCGCCACACCTCGATGATCGCCACGTTGCGCAACCTGTGGAATCTCGGCGATCCCCTAACTCAGCGCGATGCGGCAGCCGCCACGTTCAATCATCTGTGCAATCGCCGCACCCCGCGCCCGCCGGAGACTTGGCCTACCCCGCAAGCGCAGATATCCCCGGACTACACGCCGGACAAGGTTGCATTCTTCTCCGGTATTTCCACCCTGGGAAAAGCGGCGGAAGCCGGCCTGCGAAAGTATGCACTCGCGCATCATCTGGACATCCCGGGCTTGCCAAAGGATCCCGAAACGCCTCTGACTGCTCGGCAGAAGGTGCAAATCCTGGACTCCGTCTCGGCCGGTCTCTTCCCACGTTTGGCCGGTGCGGGTGACCTATTTGGCCTTGCAGTACAAGCAGGACCAGAGGTCATCAATCCCCACTTGCCGAGATCCCCGGATACCGCCTGAGTTCAGCAATGCCCAGACTTTGTCTCGACCCAAGTCGGTGTCGAGGTGCGGGCGTTTGGGGTAGAACAGCCAAAAGACTTCGCGGTTATCCCACATAGCCTGCAGTTCGGCAAGGTCGCGCTGCAACTGCTGGGAGCTGGCGACGAACCACAGAGTGACATCCCACGATGTCGGATCAGTCGCGATCGTCACGTCGTCGAGGTTGACGTCCGCAGGCAGGTGGACTGCTCGCACGATCATCTGTGGTTTCACGAACATCTTCTTTGCGAGGGACATGTGCGTGAGCCTACGCGTTGAAGTGTGCAGTGCCTCTAGCGTTGACTCCGAACTGACGTCCACACAGAGGAATCGCAGATGAAATCCGCGAAAGCTGTCGCCTTGCACTCGGGTGAGGTGCTGGCCACCGCGACGACAATTGGTCTGGGACACCTACGAGTGCCCCTGCGCCATCCTCAGGGAGGAGACACGGTGGACACCGAAATCGACGGCATCGGTCATGTGGGGAATCGCGTGGTGCCGGACGGGTGGGTGTGATAGACGTGGATCTGAAACCAGCCCCGGGGACTTTGAAGTCCGCGGCCATCATCCT
>CAZVKB010000192.1:0-3483 GCA_964627505.1 uncultured Actinomycetes bacterium
GCCACCGGTACCCGCACATCGGGAACCCCGGCCACGATTTCGTCGGCGGCGCGCGCCATGGTGCGGAGACCGGCGGCGCGCTCGAGGCGGATGCCCGGACTGGTGGCGCGGTCGGCCAGCATCTCGAGCCTGGTGTCGAGCGTACGGGTGAGGTAGCGGGCTTGCGCCACACTGGCCAGCATGGTGGTCCCCACCAAGGTCACAGCGATCAGAACCCACCCCAACAGCAGCCGCCCACGCAGGGTCATGGCGCATCCAGGCGATAACCCACACCGCGCACAGTGGTGATGTAGCGAGTCGGTCCGTCATCCACCTTGCGGCGCAGATTGCTCATGAAGGAGTCGATGATCTCGGACTCGCCGTCGAACCCGTATTGCCACACTGCGTCCAGAATTTGGGCTCGCGTGACCACTCGGCCCCGGTTGCGGATCAGGCACCGCAGCAGGCGGTACTCGGTGGCGGTGAGGTGAACTTCGGTGCCGGCCTTGAGCACGCGGTGGGCCACGTCGTCCATGGTGATGTCACCCACGGTCCAGGAGTCCATCTGCGGTGTGGCCCCGACCCGCCGCAGTGCGACCTGTACCCGGGCCACGAGTTCTTCGAGTTCGAACGGTTTCGCGATGTAGTCATCGCCGCCCTCGGTCAGCCCGCGCACCTTGGCCTGGGTGTCGTGACGGGCGCTGAGGAAGAGCACCGGTGCCATGCATCCCGCGGACCTGATGCCTTGCAGGACATCAAAGCCGTCCATGTCCGGCAGCATGACGTCAAGCACCACAGCATCGGGGCACTTTTCGGCCACTGAGGTGACCGCTTCGCGACCGGTGCCGGCGGTGGCGACGTCCATTCCCGCAAGGCGCAGAGCCGAACTCACCAGGAACCTGATGTTCTCCTCGTCATCCACCACCAAAACGCAGGGGGAATCGGGGTGCGGCGTCATGGAAGCTACATTGGCAGAGGTGGGCGCTGCGTTGTCGACTCGACCGGCGCCTGCAACACGGGGAGGTACAGACCGCAAGGTAATCGCAAGATTCTCTGGGGTTGTTCTGGATCTGGCCAGGTCAGACTAGTTGTCGAGGCTCACGGACAAGCCCGAACGAATAGCCAATCGAAAGGACATGTGATGAAGAAGACCACGTGGGGACTGACCATCGCCGGCGCAGTGGCGGTTGCGGGTGCGGCTATCGCCGTGCCGGCACAGGCGGCCACCGACGAGCCGAAGGACGGGTGGCGGGCATCGATCAGCGCCGAGCAGCGGCAGTGCCTCAAGGACAACGGAGTGGGTGCGCAGAAGGACAAGACCAAGCAGGAGCGAGTGGCCAACCTCAAGAGCGCGGCCCAGACCTGTGGCGTTGCCCTTCCCGAAGGCATCGGTGGCGGCCAAGGCCGTCTCGCATCGTTGACGGAGGAACAGCGGACGTGCCTGATGGACTCCGGTATTGCCAAGCCCCTGGGCATCCCCACGGCGGCCGACGTGCAGAAGATGCGCGACGCCGCGTCCGCGTGCGGAGTGCAGGTGCCCGAGCGTCTGGGCAAGTTGGCCGACCGCGTCGCTTCGCTCACCGACGAGCAGCGACAGTGCCTGGTCGACAACGGCGTTGGCACGATGCAGGGCATGGCCCCCAAGGAGCGTCTGGCCAACCTGAAGAACGCTGCACAAACATGCGGGGTCACCCCGGTCGCTTGATCAATCACAGCGGGGCTTCGCGTCGATTTTGGCGTGTAGCCCCGTTGCACGTCCGATGGCCAGCGTGTCCGTCAACCGAGCGAAGCACGGTCGCTGCCAGTGCTAGTTTCGAATCATGCGGGCCATGATCATCAAAGAGTTTCGGGAACTGCGCCGCGACCGCCGCACTCTGGCCATGCTGGTGGCGATGCCGCTGCTCCTGCTGGTGATCTTCGGCTACGCAGCCAACTTCTTCGTCTCCAGCCTCGACACCGCAGTGGTGGGTCCGCAGGCGAGCGCGGCAGCTCAGCAACTCCCAAGTTTCTTCGACGTCACAATCATCGACCCCACCGATACGGCCGAGGACGCGCAGAAGCTCTTACAAGACAACGAGGTCGACGTTGCTTTCGTCAGTGGTACGACGCCGGTCGTGGTCTACGTGGACGGGTCCAATCTGTTCGCCGCGCAATCGGCCGTCGCAGCCCTCAATCGCATCGGTCCGACGGTGCAGACGGACATTCTCTTTAACCCGATGCTGAAGACGTCGTGGGTCATGGTCCCGGCGATCATCGGGTTGATCCTCACTTTCATCGGCACCATCATCACCAGCATCGGTCTCGTGCGGGAACGCGAGACGGGCACATTGGAACAGTTGGCGGTGATGCCGATCCGCCCGAGTCAGGTGATTCTGGGCAAGATCACCCCGTACTTCATCCTCGCGGCGATCGACATGACCATCATCACGCTGCTCGGCATGTGGCTGTTCAGCGTTCCCTTCAACGGCAGCCCGTTCGTGTTCGCGCTGGGGACGGCACTGTTCCTCTTCGTCGTGCTCGGGCTCGGCGTGTTCATCTCCACTATCTCCCACACAACTGGGCAGGCCATCCAGACGGCATTCTTCTTCCTGTTGCCGCAGATTCTGTTGTCCGGGATGATCTTCCCTCTGGACGCCATGGCTGCCGGTGTGCGCTGGATCGGCTATCTGTTGCCGCTGACGTACTTCACGATGATCTCGCAGGGTGTCATGCTGCGCGGCGCTTCGCTGGCGTCGCTGTGGCTGCCGTTCACCGTGCTGACCGTCATGGCGGTCATCGTGTTCGTCGGTGCCACGCTGCGCTTCCGCAGAGATCTCGCGCCGGGTCGCAAGCACCTCAAAGCCGCTGCTCCGTCGGCAGCGGCCGCTGGGCGTGCGGAATGATCTGCTCAGTGCGCGACGCGACCGTGCGCTTTGGTTCGCGGACCGCGCTCGACCGGGTGTCGATGGACGTTACCCCCGGGCAAGTTTCCGCCGTGGTGGGCGGAGATGGCGCCGGCAAGTCGACGCTGCTGCGGGCGATCGTTGGCGAGGTCGTGCTGACATCCGGGAACATCGAGGCCCCGGCGGAGGAGAAGATCGGCTACCTGCCAGCATCGGCGGGAAGTTGGCTCGACCTCACGGTGACCGAGAACATGGAATTCGTCGGTGGTGCCTACGGTCTGCGGGGCGCAGAGTTGCACTCCCGCATCGACGAATTGCTCGAAGCCGCTGGGCTGCAAGACGCGCGGGGGCGTCTCTCCGGTCAACTCTCTGGAGGCATGCGACGCAAACTCGGATTCTGCCTGGCAGTCATCCACGACCCGCTGCTGCTGGTGCTCGACGAGCCGAGTACCGGCGTGGATCCGGTGAGCCGCGTCGACTTGTGGCGACTGATCTCGAAAGCCGCCGCGGGGGGAGCCGGGGTGATCATGAGCACGACGTATCTCGATGAGGCCGAGCGTTCGTCGGCGCTGCTGGTGCTGGACTCAGGCGTGACGGTGGTGCAGGGAACTCCGGACGAGGC
>CAZVKB010000193.1:0-1314 GCA_964627505.1 uncultured Actinomycetes bacterium
ACCCACCTCGACCGCGGCCGCAAGCGCGACATTTACGCCGAAGCCGGCATCCCCCACTACTGGATCGTCGACCCCGAAGGCCCCGGCATCATCACCTTTGAGCTCACCGACGGCACCTACACCGAAACCGCCCACGCCAGCGGCGACCAGACCCTCAGCATCGAGCGGCCCATCGCCGTGCGCCTCACCCCCGCCGACCTCCTGCGCGACTGAACCGGCCACCACATCAGCGCACGCCGCTTCTGCGCACCCCTCCTCGGCGAGCACCCCCGACACGGGCCTTCGGACTCCTCACCGTTTTCGCGATCGCTTGCGCAACCGCTGCACCACAGCGAATCCCAACAGCGCCACAATCAACACCATGACGTACCTGAAGTTCCTGCCTGCAAAGAGAAGACCGGCAGGAACGACTACGAGCGCCACCAACAATCCCGTCACCACCAACATCTGCCGCTTGGCGCCCATCGGCTTCTTCACCACCAACCCGGCCGGTGGCATAGCCACGCGATTCTGGAGGTAGTCGCGCCAGTGCAAAGCTTCCGTGTCGTGGGCGGAGGCGGTGGCCACAACCCCTGCAGCCCCCGTCGGAACCATGCAGATCCGATAGCGATTCTCGCTCTGCCAAAGGTCCAGCGAACTATCCCACCAGGCGACGTCCACGCTGTGAAAACTCGCCAACGGACCGTCGAATACCACTTGTCCGTTGTTCAACGCGAACTGCAACCGCCCACCGGTCGCTGTGGTGGATAGCCGGAGCGTGCCGGGAGCAGGCTCGCTCATCATGCCCCCCGCCACTGAACCGACCTGCTGAAATCCGCGAGCGACCAGCGTCCCGTCCGCGTCCAACCCGATCCCTCGAACTCCGACTAATTCGGCCGGGATTGTGGTGCCGGGTCCGGGTGTGGCATCGACCCAATCGGTGCCGTCATACCGCAGCCAGCGTGTGCCGTCCCAGTACATCGGGGTCGTCGGTACCTCTGCGTATTCCATGATTCCACGCTATCCACGCTCCTGGGTGATCCAGAACGTCTCGAAGCGCGCTTCACCCATCCGGAGGCGGTCGGCACACAGGCGCCGCCGGGCGAACACGTGGTCAACGCCAAACAGCAGCGCCGAACCTCCGCGCATTCGGCGGTGAAGTTGACGTGCAAGTTCAGGCACAGGTCAAAGGCCAGGGCCTCAGTAAGAGTTCTCTAGGCGAGTGATCTGGAACAGCACTAGTCCCCTTGCGTAAACGTTCGCAGGGAAGGTGTCGACCGCTGGCACGGAGGACGTCGACCGCTGGCACAGACGACGTCGACGGAAGCCTTCGTT
>CAZVKB010000193.1:1414-3453 GCA_964627505.1 uncultured Actinomycetes bacterium
CTGGCACGGAGGACGTCGACCGCTGGCACAGACGACGTCGACGGAAGCCTTCGTTTTGCGAACCGTTAACAACCAACCCACAGGTGCCGACCAACCAACCCACAGGTGCGCGCCCCACCACCCCACAGGGGCTTGCCCTACCAGATTCCGCTCGTAAGAGATCGCCAGCCACCTGGCTTGGATCGTCACTTAGTGCGATTATGAGTGACTGAATGCATTCGACCCGGAGCAAGGCTGATGGACCCACGCGACTTCCTCGACATCCTGCGAGGACGCTGGCTTGCCATCAGCCTTTTCGCGGTCCTGGGTCTTGCGCTGGCTGCTGGATTCACCGCCTTGTCCCCCAAGGTCTACACGTCCACTGCCCGGCTCTACGTTTCGTTCGCCGGTGAGACCGCAGACGACCGTCTCAGCGCAGGCGCGCAGATCACAGCTCGCATGACTGATTACACGTTGATCCCGAAGACCCCGACGGTGCTCGAAGCCGCACAGACACAACTAGGCGGCCCACTGTCGTCGGCCCGTACCCTCGCCGACAGCATCTCTGTAAGCAACACCCCGCGCACCAACACCCTCGCCATATCCAGCTCGACGTCGAGCCCCCAAAGCAGTGCCGACATCGCCAATGCCGTCGCCCAACAAACCGGCCCCGTGCTTGAAGCTCTGGAAACTCCACCCGGCGATACCGTCTCGGCGATCAAGGTCACTGTCATCCAACCCGCTGTCCCCGCCGGTGCCCCCTCCTCCCCCAACGTGAAAATCAACCTCGCGCTGGGCCTGTTTCTGGGTCTCGGTCTCGGAGTGGCATATGCCGTGTTGCGGGCTCAGCTGGACACTTCCGTGCGTGAACCGGCCCAGTTAGAACGACTCACTGGCGCCCGTCCGCTGGCTGTGGTGAGTCGCCACAACGAAGCCGACGCGTCACCAGTGATCACCTCGGGCGAGTCCGGCAGTCGCACCGACGATTTTCGCCGACTGCGAGCCAACATGGCCTACGTCGACGTCGACCACGCCCCAAAGGTGATCGCCGTCACCTCTCCCAGCGCGACCGAAGGCAAATCCACCGTGGCCGCCAACCTTGCCATCACACTCGCCGTGGCAGGGGCGCGAGTGGTGCTCCTTGACGCCGACTTCCGGCGACCTGCGCTCGCGGACTATCTCGACCTGTCGCACTCCCCCGGCCTCGCCGACATCCTGGCCCACCGCGAATCCTGGCAGCGCACTGCCACACCGTGGTCGGACGGGCTCATCACAGTCATTCCCGAAGGTGAAAGTGTTCCCAACGCCACCGAACTGCTGCAATCCACGCGGATGATCCACCTGCTCGCAGACCTGCGAAAAACCCACGACTACGTGATTGTCGACTGCCCACCGGTGCTGCCATTCGCCGATGCCGCTGTGATCGCAACCCAATGCGACGGCGCCCTCCTGCTCGCGCGACACGGACACACCCAGCTCGCCGAGGTTCACGATGCGATCGGCGCACTCGCCGCAGTCGGCGCACGAGTGCTCGGTACCGTCCTCACCTTTGCCCCTCGCTCCCGCTCGGGTGCCTATCGATACCACTACTACGACGGACCGCGCGAAGCTGACGGTCAAGGCCCTACTGCCATCGTGTTCCCGCCAAGCGACAGGACGAGCGAGCCGGACCGTGGCGACGCCGGGCAGCTTGACGAAGCTGCGGGCACGGCCGATGACGGCGTCAGCGCCGCGGGGACGGCCCGAAGCGGTGCCACCTTGGCCACACAATCTCGACCCACCCCGCGCCGACGGTCGTTGCGGCCGGCAAAAAAGCACCGCCGGCCCAGACCTTGATCGGCTTCGGCGTGCTTCGATCTGTCTGAATCGTGCTTCGATCTGTCTTCGGCGTGCTTCGATCTGTCCGAATCGTGCTTCGAACTGTCTGAATCGTTGCCGAGAGCCGACACTGCTTTTACGAGGTGGCGGACGTCCAACAGCGCGGCGCACCAGGTCAGCGATCCCGAGGGTGAGCAGGCACGTACCCTCGTGCCCATGTCCATCCAGCGCATCGCCACGCC
>CAZVKB010000194.1:0-3385 GCA_964627505.1 uncultured Actinomycetes bacterium
AGGCGGCGATGGGGTAGTCGAGTCCAATGGCAATGCCCACCAGGAAGCGAAATGCAATCAGCGACCACAGATCCCACGCGACCATGCAGCCGATGGAGAAGGCGGCAAACATGAGCAGGTCGTAGTGGAAAATCTTGCGTCGGCCAATCTTGTCGCCAAGTGGTCCGAGAACTGCCGCACCGAAAATGGCGCCGATGATAGCTGCTGACGAGACCAACCCGGACTGCCATGCACTGGCATTGAACTCCTTGGTGATCAGGGGGTTGGCAACACCGATGATGAAGAAGTCGAACCCATCGAGCATGATCCCCAGGGACGCCAGCAACCAGAACTTGCGATGCAGGGGTGTGATTTTGGCCTGATCAAGAGATTGTCCCAACGGCGGAAGTACCTGGGTGTGAGCCATGTATCCAAATCAGCAGGTTTCCGGGGCTAAGTGAAGGACTGTTTGGCAGTGTTCACGGGACGATCATCTGGCAGACGTCCGGATGTGACCGCCTGGTGAGATTGTTCCTGTGCACGCCAATTTCGAATATGTGGTCGAGTGGTGGCGCTAACTGTGTCAGGACGTCGCAGCGCTTGCGGAAGGCGATGTCGAACCGCCGCCCTCGATCACCTTCATCAACCCGGTGGTCACAGTGGGCGCCGGGTTCTCCCCCGACGACGTGGGGATGTCGCTATTGACCATCACCACGATCGAAGTCTGCAATTTCGGGTTGTAGTAGACGGCGGTGTTGTAGCCGGGCAGTTCGCCGGTGTGGCCGATCCACCCGTTGATCTGCCCGAACCCCATCCCGTATGACCGCTCCGCAGTGTTGGGCTCGACGGTGGGCTGCAGTGAGTCCAACCGGAGCTGGGCAGTTTGCGGGTTCAGAATCCCTTCACCCGTGGCCAGCGCTTTGGACCACACGCGCAAGTCATCGAGCGCGGAAATCATCTCGCCGGCGGTGAACGCCCACGACGGGTTCCAATTCGTCGCGTCAGCAGTTTGTCCGTCGGGTTGGCCTTGCTCAGTGATTCCCGAGAGGTACGGCGTCGGCAGATCCGGGGACGTCGCTGGGAAACTCGTGGAACTCAATCCCAGGGGTGTGAAGATCTGTGTGGAGAACACCTCTTCCACGGGTTTGCCCGTCACTTGCTCAATCACCATGCCGAGCAGCACCGTGTTGGTGTTGGAGTACTCAAATTTGGTCCCCGGCGCGAAGTTGGCCGGCTGTCCCTTGACCACGTCCACGAGTTGCTGCGGCTGCCACACCTGCGCGGGGTTGGCGAAGTAAGAGTCTGTGAAGGTCTCGTTGAATGTGTAACTCGGGATCCCCGAGGTCATCGTCGCGAGGTTCCCCAGCGTGGCGGTATCGCCGTTCGGCATCCCGGGAACGTACTTGCCGATCGGGTCATCGAGGGACAAGCTCCCCTTCTCGGCCAGTTGGAGCAGCGCGGTGACAGTGAAGGTCTTGGTGATGCTGCCAATCCGCGTGTGATCCGCTGGTGTGATGGGAGTGCTCTGGCCTGCGCCGGCGGTGCCGGATGTGCCGATCCACTCGCCATCAGGCATCCATACCCCGGCCTGCACACCCGGGAAGCCCTGGGCGGCGCGGGTCTCATCCAGAACCTGCTGGAACGACGACTGCATGGCTGGTGAGACGGTCGCGGCGGACGCCGACGCGGAGGCAGAGGCGCTGCCGGATGATGTCGAGTCCGACCCGGCGCATCCAGATGCGACAGCGGTGAGCGTGAGGCCAATGGCGAGGTACGCAGCGATTCGCATCGAGTGAGTTTGCCAGGTGCCGGGATGTCCGAGTATCGCCGGGGGCGCGCGGGACCATCGAAATCCTGGAATGTAGCACCGGGATTAGGTAATGGACAACTAGGTTTGCTGTGGGAGACTGCGTTTTCACACGGCATCAAGGTGCCCGGTGCGGCCATGCTGACCCTCATCACCACGATTCCGCAGATCCCATCACCCGCGTGTGACCCTCGGCCGCAACGAAACCCGAGCACCCCTGACCGTCGATAGAGAGGAGCGCCGTCATGGCCCGCACCACGAGCGCGCGTACAGCGGAACTGTCGGTGGATCCGGAAGTGCGGTACGCCGGCGCCGCAGCCGCCGTGCTGCCGCCGGTCTCGGCGAGTGTGGCGTTGCTGTACGTGCTGTTGGCGATCGCGCACCCGTTGGTGATCGGGGGCACGGTCGGCACAGTTATGTCGGTGGTGGCCGGTCTCTCTGCGATCGGTCTTGGAGTGTTGGCTTTCTTCGGCTACACCCGTCCGCCCGGGCTGCGCTACGCGAACCTGTTGATGTCCATGCTGTTTGTGGTCGTGATCCTCAACTCCGGTTTGCATATGGTGCTTACCGCAGACGAACGGCAAACGACGGACCTGATGCTCGCGGTGGTCGCGGCCGGGGTGGCGATCTTGCCCACCAGTTGGAATGTGGGTGTGACGCTGCTGGCGTGGTTGGCGTGGGCTGTGGGAATTGCCGTGTCGGGTGGGGACATCGTGCATTGGGGGTTGGCGATGGCCATGGCTACGCTGGTGGGCCAATTGGCGCGCTTTGGCCGACGCTCAAGTCTCGATACGGCGGCCGAGTCGGTGTCGAAGGTGGCCGAGCTCAGTGTCCAAGATCCGCTCACCGGGCTAGCCAATCGGCGCGGGTTGGAGGTGCTGGGTGAGGAAGTGCTGGTGATCGCGCGTCACGCGGGCTCCGGAGTGTCGGTGGCATTCATCGATGTCGACGGGCTCAAAGACGTTAACGACACCCATGGTCACGACCGTGGCGATGACCTGCTGCTCTCAGTGGCCCGCGCACTGCGGACCACCTGTCGGACCACGGATGTGATCGCTCGTTGGGGCGGCGACGAGTTCGTGGTGCTGTCGTTGGGGCTGCCGTCGTCTCCGGAATCGTGGGAAGCGCGGCTGATTGCCCAGTTGCAGGCGGATCCCGGTGTGCCGACCTCAATGTGGCAACCGAGTTTGAGCATAGGTTTGGCGCACCACCCACCTGGCTCTGCCGAGGGAATCGAGCCATTGCTGATGCGTGCCGACAAGGACATGTACGAACGTCGTTCGGTCCGTCGGGGCGACGGTGATGCACAGGAGATCAACCCCGACCGGCAACCGATCAGTGAGACGCCCTCCGGTGACGCGGTGAACCTCTAAGGCAGCTCTCGCAGGCCGTCTCGCGCGCGGCACAGGCAGTCGCGCGGCCGTGGGACGTGTTGAGGGGCGTGGCAAGGCGTGTTGCGGCGACGAAATTGCGCGCTTCTGCACACGAACAGAGCGGTGGTCGTGCGAAGGCTACGTTTTATGCGCGTTTCTGCACATGAACGGACCCATTGCAGGCCTCGCAAGTATGCAGAAATGCGCGCAATTCCGGACTTCTCCT
>CAZVKB010000195.1:0-1545 GCA_964627505.1 uncultured Actinomycetes bacterium
CCGTCGGCGCCAGACACCAGGTGCGTGTCGAAGTGGTAGATGATCTGCGGCGCCTCTTCTTCACAATCGGGATTGATGCTTGGGTCGCAGTCCTCGGCTTCATCCACGTTGACCCAGTAGGTGGTCTCGCGAAACTGCACGATCGTGCACCCGTCAGACACCTCTGCCACCAGGCCGATCCCCGCGCCCAACGACTCGGCGCCGTCGATACGCCGGGTGCCGAAAGAATGCAGGATTCGCAGGAACGCGAATGTGTGGCCAGGTTGAGGTTCGCCAACAACCACCACGTCGAACTCTGCAGCCACACTGCTGCCATTCGCCACCTTCCCGAAATCCACCTTGGCAGCCGAGAGTACGCGGCCATCAATAGCAGAAGGCCCGGCGCTCTCTGAGTGCCCAACTCCCGCGCCGCTGACGTCTGCCACCGAGAACGTGGCAACGTCGAATGATGGACCCAGCCCACATAGGTACAGCTCCAGATTCGGGTCACTCACCCACCAGGGTGCATCCTCAGACACTTCCGGTACGTCGACCTCCACAGTCAAACGCCCCGCATCGTCACCCGTTGGCCGCAGACGGACCTTCACCCCTGCGTGGACTTCTGCGACCACCGAAGAATCCTGAAACATGAAGACTCCTTTCACACGACTCGGCGACCACCAACGGATCGCTCAACAACTTGCGACCGAGACGCCGACCGGCGGGCTCTCCTGCCGTGACATCACCATGCATGCTGGGGGTGACACAATTCGCCACGCAGATCAGGGTGGACTCTGGAGATATCGACCACTCAAGGTCCACCCGCTGGCATTTCGCTCCGAACTCTGGCAGCGTGGAAGTCCGGAAACGAAGGGCGGATCCCATGGACGAGCAGACCCCTGCCACCAACGGCCAGCAGACCCCTGCCACCGACGCGGACGGCGCCGTTTCGGATGAGCAATTGGAGGCCGCGACCGGTGGGAGCATCATCCCCTTCCCACCTTTGCCCCCCTTCCCACCTTTCCCCGGATAGGTCGTCACCGAAGTCAGCCGATGGGTGCCACGCTCTGGGACAAACTGCTGAGCCGAAAGTGAGATACCCACCGACGGACGAATTCAGTCCTACCGAATCCCGTCCGGCCGAATCCCGTCCTAACGCTTCGACTGACCTTTCTTCGCTTCCCGGTGGGCATCACAAATTGCGCCCGGTTTGGAGTAGTGCGTACTGATGATTGTGCGAACGACTGTCACGCGGATCCAGCGGCCTTTGTTGTGGTCAAGTCCGTCATCACGGAAGACATAGCCATCCGGCTCGAACGGACATTCTCAATCCTGGAACGCGGTGGAACAGCCGCCAGGGGGATCACCCGAACTGTCGAGCTCGAGACCCCAATCTCTGTAGAAATCTCTGGACTCGGTCACAAGACTCGGCGTCAACGGGATCGCGTCGTCGTCAAATCGTGCGAGCGTGGCGACCATCTCCGCCAACACCTTTCGGTTGAACCCCGGATCCATCAGAGTCGCTTGTTCCACCAAAACCTCCTTACCGAACGTCTGAGCCAGCAC
>CAZVKB010000195.1:1645-3338 GCA_964627505.1 uncultured Actinomycetes bacterium
GTCACGGACGTGGCTCCCGCCGAAGGAGCGCAATCACTCGTTCCCAAGCCGCACGCACGGCCGCGGGCAGCACGAGATCGCCCCAAAGGTCCATGAGCAGCGCGCCGTCAACGAAACTGAGTACATCGGCTGGCAACCCCTCACGAAGAACAATCTCGTAGACCCACGCGCGCTGCCGACGATCGCGTAGATCGAACCGAGAGCCGCGGTCTGACCAGTTGAGATGCAGCGGCAATTCAACCTCCGCGAACGCCTCGGCCAGCCCCAACCGCGGCAATGTCGTCGGCACCCAGATCGGGCGACCACGATCGACCCCTGCTGCGACGAATTCGATCCTTGGCGCAGCTTCGAGTTCGAAGCCTGCGGCTCGCAAGATGCGATCTGCAGTGCCCAAATTGGGTGACTTCCTGCCGTGCTCATATGCAGACAATGTCGAGCGAGAAGTACCGGCACATGATGCAAGTTCGCTTTGTGTCAAGCCCGATTCCTCCCGGGCATGTTTAAGCAGAAGATTCGCGTCCATACCACGAGAGTATCCGATCAGATACCTTTATAGTTTTTGCAATCGCCCTGTGGCGACCGTTCGTTCCCAGTCCTGCTACTGGAATCGATGCAGCGCCTGTCGGAATGCCTCATTGGGGTTGCCCGCGGCAAGTACGCCGCACACTTCGTCGATGGCCTTGTCGGCATCTATGCCCGTCACACGCATGGAGTGCGCTGCGCCAAGACTCGGCGTGCGCGATTGGGCCTGCACACAATGCACAAGGACTGTTCTCCCCTCGGCGCGCATCTCGGCAATGATGTCCGCGGTGTCCGCGAAGACGAAGTCCAGATGCGGATTGTGGCTCGGGTCGGTGACATCTACGAGCCACACTTCCACGTGGTTCTCCGGTTCGATGCCGCGGGCTGGCACGTCCGAGCTGCCCAGCCGGCACAGTGAAACCACGGCATCGACATCATCGGGCAGGTGGTTCAACGTTCCCACCCCGCCGAGCCACACACCGTCATCATGGGGGTGTCGGGCAAGATCATCGATGTAGCCCCAACTGGTGTAGTCGAGGGTCTCCACCGAGGGCCAACCGTGTGCGTCCACTTCACCCTTGCGGGCAATCAGCACCCCAAGCGCCACGAGGTCGCGACTGCGCAGGCCGGGCCAGCCGTGCATTACCCGCCGCCAGGTCGCAGGTACCGCTGACGCGCCATAGGCCGCACCGAGCAGCCCGCCGGCAATCGCCGCAACCGTATCCGTGTCGTTACCCGAACGCGCGGCCGCTTCAAGCGCCAACCGTAGGTGGTCTGCCGGGAATCGGCCTTGATCCCGAGTGTGCGAAATAGCACTCCATGCCGCCTGCAACGCTTGGACCACCCAACCGTTGCGGGTGAAATCCGCAGGTTGCGACACCTCAGCCGCCGCTATCCGTTCGCTCCACACGTCTGCCCGATTCGGCGCGAGTTGGTCCAGACCAATCCGGACATCCAATTCACCCGTGAGTACGGCGTGCCGGATGGCCATGCACCACAACACGCACGCTTCCCCGGCTTCGGGATCGTAGTGCGTCAAGGAACTCAGCTGCGTCGCCGCTTCAGCCAACCCGGACCGGTCATGCAGGTAGGCAAGTGCGACAGGCGCGGTGCGCATCAGCGAACCGTTGCCGGCAGATTTCCCGAATTGCTGGTGGCGGGCTTCGGAGGC
>CAZVKB010000196.1:0-3229 GCA_964627505.1 uncultured Actinomycetes bacterium
CCTGTTTCACACCGATGCGGCGAAGGCTTTCTCGAGCACGTCGAGACCTTCGTTGAGCAGTTCGTCGTTGATCACCAACGGTGGCAGGAACCGGATGACGTTGCCATAGGTGCCAGCGGTGAGCATCACCACACCATTGCGGTGGGCGTAGGCCGCGAGGTTTGCGGTCAGAGTCGGGTTGGGACCACCGGTGGCGGGGTCCATCAATTCCAAGCCGATCATGGCACCACGACCACGAATGTCGCCGACGTGTGGGTATTTCTCGGCGAGTGCCCCGAGCCGCCGCCGGAAGATCACCTCGATTTCCCGCGCACGTTCGATGAGGTGTCCGGCCTCGATCTCGGCCAGCGCACCGACGCCCGCCGCGCAGGCGGTGGGGTTGCCGCCGTAGGTGCCGCCGAGCCCACCTGGGTGCACCGCGTCCATGATGTCCGCGCGTCCAGTGACAGCGGCCAATGGGAGACCGCCAGCCATGCCCTTCGCCATTGTGATGAGGTCCGGCACCACCCCTTCATGGTCACAGGCGAACATATCGCCGGTGCGTGCGAAGCCGGTCTGGACTTCGTCGGCGATGAACACGATTCCGTTGGCTGTGCAGTATTCGGAAATCGCGGGCAGAAAACCCGGCGCTGGGTCGATGAATCCGCCTTCGCCGGCGATCGGTTCGATGATCACTGCCGCGATGTTGCTGGCCCCGAGCTCCCGATCCATCCTGGTGATGGCGTGACTGGCCGCATCAGCCCCGGTGCGGCCGTCTCGGAATGGGTAGGACCCGGCGACGCGGTAGATCTCCGGCGCAAAAGGCCCAAAGTGTTGCTTGTAGGGCATGTTCTTCGCCGTCAGCGCCAGGGTCAGGTTGGTGCGTCCGTGGTAACCGTGTTCGAAAGCCACGATGGCATCACGGCCGGTGGCGTGGCGCGCGATCTTGACCGCGTTCTCCACGGCTTCCGCCCCGGAATTGAACAAGGCGGTGCGCTTCTCGTAATCACCGGGGGTCATCCGGTTGAGCCGTTCGCACACATCGAGATACAACTCGTACGGGGTCACCATGAAGCAGGTGTGGGTGAAGACCGCCACTTGCTGTTGAACCTGCGCCACCACCTGCGGCGCCGAGTTGCCCACCGTGGTGACCGCGATTCCAGACCCTAGGTCAATCAGCGAGTTGCCGTCCACATCGACGAGCACGCCGCCCCCGGCGGCCACGATGTAGGCGGGTAGCACAACCCCGACGCCCGCACTCACAGCGGCCTTACGACGCTCGTTGAGTTCAGCGGACTTGGGCCCGGGGATGGCGGTGACAAGACGACGCTCTTGCGGCAGCCCAGGGCCGCCGATGATCTGCTCCATAGCAGCAGATTAGACGAGCGACGCGACGTTGACGAGGGGAAAGCCCAACGCCGAGTCCCAAGGTTGCGGTTAGGGGGCTGGAGTGATCTTGACGTCCGAGATTTTGTTGTTGGTGTTCTGCCACGTGCGCACGCCATACCCGGTGCCCGTGAAATTGTCGTTGAGGGTGAACGGGTCGCCCATTTGCACCCCATTGAGCTTGGCCACGTAGGTGTTGTTTCCGCGCAAGTCGATCTGGATATTTTGCTGGGCTCGGATGTCGGTGCCAGCAGGGATCGGCATTCGCCACAGCGGGGCGCTCTCAGAGCCGTTGGTCCAGCGCCGGACCACCAGATAGCCATTCGGATTGGCGGCATCGCGCAGGCCTGGATCGAATTGGTAGGTGTAACCGTTCAACGAACCGTTGGCGGACTGGCTGCCCTTGAACACCAACGCAATCCCGTTGCTGGTGGGTCCCAGGGTGATGTTGGCGCTGAGCGAGCCGGTGGTGAGTTTGGTGCCGTTCGCGGGACTGAGCAACATGCCACCCAGCGGCATGGTCATGGTGGTGCCGTCCCACAGCACGACAGTGCGACATGTTCCGTTGGCGTTGAACTGACGGCATTGGCCATTGGTCGACAGCACCGAAGACTGAAAGTCGGCTGCCGTGAGCGTCATGGACAGCCCTAGGTCAGCCCGGCATCCGCTGTTACCGGTGTCGATGGTCCGGGAGGAGATGATGCCGGAAGTGTCGGTGACATTCACCACCGTGCAGCGCCCGGGCCGAGGCTGGACGGCAGCAAGCCACTGGCTGGGCTGGTTGGCGCCAGCCGTGAGCGCGACCACGTTGTTGGAGTTACCGGAGGTGGCGCCGACATCGTAGGAGATGTTCACGGTCCGTCGAGTCCCATCGGCAACCTCTTGGCGCAAGGCGGTCGCGTCAAGATCCGAATTGATTCCTCCATAGGCGGTGACGCCCATCTCCTGCAGCAGTGCCTGCGATGAGACCTCTCTGGCCAGGTTGGTCTGGCGCAGGAAGATCGGGATCGCCACCCCGATCAGGATGCCGAGGATGATGATCACGACAAGGATTTCGATCAGAGTGAAGCCGCGCTGATCGCGCAGGCCGGCATCCGTATGTGACCTGCCGTCTACGTCGCTCAGAGTTGAGTGCCGCGCCCGCGCAGACATGTCTGAACCCTCCTGAAGGCGATATGGATTGCCTCATTCAGAATAACTCTGAGCACATCGTTTCATCCGCCACCGAACGTGTGGACCTGCTGAGCCGTTCAGCCGATGCCCTAGTTAGTGGGAGTGATTTTGATGTCACGGAAAGTGTTGTTGTTGTCTACCGGGTTCCATGTGCGGAATCCGTAGCCCGTGCCGTCATAACCTGGTGGCAGAGTGCCAGTTCCCACTGTTTGACCGTTGAGTTTGGCGGTGTAGGTGTCGCCGCTGAGGTCGATTTGCATGGTGTTGGCACCACGGATGTCCACGCCGGCAGGCAGCGGAATGGATCGCAGGATGCTTTCGCTGCCATTGTTCCACTGTCTGATGAGCAGGCGGTTGCCCGCGCCAGGGTCGATTTGGTAGGTGAAGCCGGAGTAGCCGTTTGGTCCCTGACTTCCACGGAAGGCCAGGGCAGCGCCGTTGGCCACCGGACCCAGTTGCACAGTGGCTGCGAATGATCCGTTGCGCAACTGCGCCGAACTGGCGGTGTTCAACACGATCCCGGTAGGCAGGGTGAGGACCGTCCCCTCGGCATTCCACTGCGCGGTGCCAGCCAGCGATGAGTTGTAGACGCTGCCGACGCGAGTCTGGAAGTCGGCTTGGGTGAGCGGGATCGTCGACCCGAGGTCGGCCCGGCAGGAACCGTTGATGGTGTCAAGCGTGCGGGCGGGCA
>CAZVKB010000197.1:0-1633 GCA_964627505.1 uncultured Actinomycetes bacterium
CCGAGCGGATGGCGCTGAATGCGCCGATTCAGGGTTCCGCGGCCGACTTGGTGAAGGTCGCCATGATCCGGGTTGCCGACGCGCTGCAGCTGGCGGGTCTGGGCTCGCGGATGTTGTTGCAGGTGCATGACGAACTGGTGTTGGAGATTGCGCCCGGCGAGTTGGCTGCTGTCACCGACATGGTGCGGGCGGAGATGGGGGCGGCATATCCGCTCAATGTGCCCCTGGACGTTTCAGTTGGTTATGGGCGCACATGGGACGAGGCGGGACACTGACTTGTCTGCGTTTGACCTGGCAATCTCGCTAGGCTGATGGTTGAGTCAGAAAAGAATCTCCAGGCACAACGGAATGGTGCTGACATGCCCACGCCTTCTGCACCCGCGACGAACCCTCCCACGCAGGGCAATGTCAGCCCGCGCGGAACGTATCCCTACGGCGTCACCGGGAAAGTGGCTGAGTGGGACTCGCACGCGTGGACCGGGGAAGTACATGACGATACTGACCGCCAGTCAGTTGTTGGCCCGTGGCATCGACACCCGCTTGGGGTGCTGAAGCGGCTGTGGTTTTGGCTGTTCCTCGCCGGCCTCCCATTGACGATCATCCCGGCCTACGTCTCAGCAACTGAGAACAGCGCTCACTTAGCGGCGTTGTTCGGCTTCGCCGGATACACGATCCTGATGGTCGCGGGTGTGTTGATCATCAGTGGTCAGTTGCGGACCCGGCAGGTTGCCCATCTATGGCAACTAGTGGTTTTAGGCCTCTGCTCCGGTCTGGCTGCGTCGCTGGTGGCGCCTGCAATCGAAGGCCGCGAGTCGGCGTCGATCGGTCTATGGCTAGCCGGACCCATTGAGGAGACCCTCAAACTATTAGTGCCGTTCGGATTGTTGGTTTTCGGTGGGGTGCGCTTCAGGGATCCGCGTGCGGGTCTGCTCATGGTGATGATTAGTGGCGCAGTCTTTGGCTGGACGGAAGTGTATGGCTATCTGGGAGAAGCCAAGGGCTACGAAATCTTTGCGGTTGCCGTCGGACGCTCCTTCGGGGAGTGGTTTCACATCTGGCTCACTGGTTTTGCAGCGGCCGTCATCTGGTTAGCTGCGTGGCGAGCCGGGCGAGCGTGGACGTATGCAGGTGGCGTTGCTTGGGTGATCATCATGGCGGTGCATTCGCTCAATGACGGGATCTCGGGGTTGCTGGGCGGCACGTCCAAGGCTGACCTGAACCCCGACTACACGACATTGGCACAAGCATGGCCCAGTGTGTGGCAGAACTTACTCACGTCTGTGGTTACTGTCGTCGTCTTGTATTACTTGTGCCGGTACTCGGCGCGCGAACTCGTGCCCCCGGACGCAGTGGACAGCAACGCACCGGGGTGGCGGCCCCGCATCAAGACTTGGGGAGTGCCTGGGCGCGCTGGCGAACAATCAGCCAAGAGTCCGCCCACACCTCCGGCATGATGGGGCCATGTTGCGGGCAATGGGGTACCAGGCGTGAATATCAACTTGATCGGGCTGCGCGGGGTGGGCAAGTCAAATATTGCCCGGCGCCTGTCGGTGCTCACTAAGCGACCTGTGATGTCGACCGACACGCTGATTGAGTATGAGTCGGGGGTGCCGCTGGTGGACTTCGTGGCGAC
>CAZVKB010000197.1:1655-3212 GCA_964627505.1 uncultured Actinomycetes bacterium
TTCGGGATTTGGACTACGAGATCGTGCTCAAACTCGCCCGCCTCGACGGTCTGATCGTGGATTGTGGCGGGGGAGTGATCATCGATCTGGATGATTCCGGCAATGAGGTTTTCAGCACCCGTAAGGTGGCAGCCCTGCGCGCGGGCGGACCAATTGTTTTCCTTGAAGGCGACATTGCGCGACTGGCAGCAAAGGTGGCCGATGACCCAACCCGGCCGAGTTTGGATGCGACGCGCAGCGCCGAAGAAGTAATGCGTCGGCGCGCGCCGCTTTACCGTCAGGCCGCGGACACCACACTCTTCGTCGAGCGCGAGAGTCGCCCGCAAGTGGCGTGGGCCATCGCCCGACGGTTGGAAGAGGGACCTTTGGCGTATCGCACGGGTTGATCCAAAGGAGAACCGTTACACCAGCAAGTAGGTTGGGTCTAAAGTTCGATAAAAGGGTTAGAGTTCGCCCTCTTCCTGCAGAGAGAACAGCAACTCGCGGGCTTCTGCCTCGTGGGCGGCGGGGTCGTCGATCATTCCCATCCAGGTGGCGTGCAGGACAGCAAAGCCATCGTCTCGCAGCGCCTCCACCACCACCGGATCGTCATCCACGAGAAAAGCCACACCAGACTGAGCCCGCAGACGCCGAGCCAACTCCAATTTGGTGACACGTCCCGGTCGACGATCGGCGTCGGAGCGCATGTACAGCGGCGCATCCGGTAATCCGTGCGCCGCAAGCCACTCCACGGTGTCCTCCCGGCAATGCTCAGGCCGTCCAGTGGAATACACCACCGGATGACGCGCCGCAATAGTCGCGTGCACCAGTTGACGACCCGGTTCCAGCACGGCATCCAGATGCGCCCGACCGAAGAAATCACCCCATGACTTCGGCACGCTCTGCACGAATGCCAGGCGATGGCGCACGTCAGCCAGCACACCATCGATGTCGAACACGGCGAAGGGGTGCACGCGGCGACGATACCCGAGCGCCTGCGCACTAGCCTGGCAACCATGGGAATCGACTACAACACGGTGAAGTCCAGCATGCCCGTCCAAGTGCCCATGGTTGGCACCCTGAACATTGAGTTTCTAGAACTCGACGGTGACCACGCGCTCCTGCGCATGGCCGACCAGGCCGAATATCACAACCACATCGGTGGTATTCACGCTGGCGCAATGTTCACCCTGGCCGAAACCGCCTCCGGTGCCATAGTGCTCGCGGAATTCGGCGACAAATTCGACACCCTCGTGCCGCTGGCTGTTTCCGCCACGATCCGCTACCTGAAAGTGGCCATGGGCCCGCTGACTGCCGAAGCGGTCATGGACGCGAGCGTCGACGAAGTGCTCGCGGAGTTGGAATCCGGCAAGCGGCCCGAATTCAACGTCGACGTCGCCATCCGTGATGAGTCGGGCACCATGACGGGCGCCATGACAATCCTCTGGACCTTGAAGCTGCTCAAGAAGTAGGGGACCAGTTCGAGCGACCTCGGCTAGGGGGAGCGTCCATTATTGCGTCATGTGTCATAATAAACATTATCGGACTTATGTGAACACGGCTAGGGGCTTTGCTCGA
>CAZVKB010000198.1:0-3192 GCA_964627505.1 uncultured Actinomycetes bacterium
GGAAAGACCTGGTCAAACGGAAACTGGATCGTGCCTTTCGACACCTGCCAGTCCGGCACCTCGTCGGCCACCATCGCCACCACACCACCGCTGTAGGGAAACAGACTGTTGTGGGCGCGGAATCCTTCAAAACCCACCACCGTGTCGCCGTCGATCTTGAACGTCGGCATGGCATAGGCGATCACCTGCTCGGCGCCGGGTAGCGCGGCGGCGATCCGATCACGCGTACCCACGAGGGCTGTGGCTTGCGGCCCGGAAAATTTCGCGAGATGGGCGTCGATCTCGGCAACTGTCATGGCCGCAGAGTAGTGCGCCGGCGGCATCGAACCAGGTGGATCCGCAGCTACGCCAATGCCACGAGTTCGGCGTAGTCTGGCCGCCACAGGTCTTCGTCGCCTTCGGGCAGGATCAGCACCCGCTCCGGATCCAAGGCTGTCACCGCACCCTCGTCGTGGGTCACCAGCACCACCGCGCCGGAGTAAGAAGCCAACGCAGCCAACACCTCATCCCGACTGGCGGGATCGAGGTTGTTGGTCGGCTCGTCGAGCAGCAACACATTGGCACCGGACACGACAAGCATCGCCAACGCAAGCCGGGTTTTCTCTCCACCCGAGAGCGTGGCCGCAGGTTGGTCCACGGTCTCCCCGGAAAACAAGAACGAGCCCAACACGTTTCGCGCTTCTTGCTCAGACAGTGACTCCGCAGAGTGCAGCAAGTTGGCCAGCACCGATGCCGAGCCGTCCAACGTTTCGTGCTCCTGGGCGTAGTACCCCATCCGCGCGCCATGACCCCCAGTGACCTCGCCAGTGTCTGGCTGCTCCACACCCGCCAATATCCGGAGCAGAGTGGTCTTCCCGGCACCATTGAGGCCGAGGACCACCACTTTCGAGCCCCGGTCCACTGCCAGATTCACATCCACGAACACCTCTTGCGACCCGTAGGACTTACTCAGACCAGCAGCCGAGACTGGCACGCGACCACACGGTGCTGGGTCTGGGAACCGCAAGTGCGCCACCTTCTCGATCGGGCCGGCCGCGGCCACCGAATCCCGCAGCCGCTCCGCTCGCCGCAACATGTTTTGCGCCGCCCGGGCCTTGGTGGCCTTCGCCCGCATCTTCTCAGCCTGCGTGGCCAGTGCCGTCGCCTGCTTGCTCGCGTTTGCCGCCGAACGCTTGCGTCGCCGCTCCGCTGCCTCCCGCTCAGTCAGATACGCAGTCCAGCCCAGGTTGTACACATCCAGCCGAGCCCGCATGGCATCGAGATACATCACCTTGTTCACCGTGGCATCGAGCAGTCCGACGTCGTGACTGATCACCACCACTCCTCCGACATAGTTCTGCAGAAACGTCCGCAGCCATATGATCGAGTCGGCGTCGAGGTGGTTCGTGGGCTCGTCGAGCAGCAAGGTGTCATCTGCCGAAAACAGCAGTCGGGCAAGTTCCACGCGCCGACGCTGACCACCGGACAGGGTTCCCAATGGTTGGTCAAGCAGTCGCTGCTCGAGACCGATACCCGCCGCGACACTGGCTGCTTCCGCCTCGGCGGCGTATCCCCCGGCACTGACGAATTCGGCTTCCGCGCGGGCATATCTGCGCATCGCGTCGTCCCGGGTGTCCGTGTCGGCAGAGGTCATGCTCAACTCAGCAGCACGCATCCGGCGCACGACGTCGTGCAAGTGGCGAGCCGACAGGATCCGGTCCCGGACCTTCTGCTCGAGATCAGCCGAGCGCGGGTCCTGCGGCAAATAGCCAACCGTGCCGCTGCGCACCACCGCCCCGCCCACAGGTTCGGACTCACCTGCCAAAACCCGCATCATGGTGGTTTTCCCAGCGCCATTGCGGCCCACCAGACCGACTTTGTCTCCGTCGGCCACTCGGAACGAAGCTTCGGTCACCAGGATGCGCGCCCCGGCGCGAAGTTCGAGGTCAGAGACAGCAATCACACGTTGAAGCCTAGGGCCCTAAGCATTTCCCGGCCCTCATCGGTGATCTTCTCCGGTCCCCACGGCGGCATCCAGACCCAGTTCAGCCGGTAGTCCGGAACCAAGCCGTCTAGTGCCGCTCGGATTTGATCGTCGATGACGTCGGTGAGCGGACATGCCGCCGACGTCAATGTCATGTCGAGGGTGACAGTTGCATCCGACTCCACGGTGACGCCGTACACGAGGCCCAAATCGACCACGTTGATACCCAACTCCGGGTCCACCACGTCCCGCATCGCTTCCAAGACTGCCTCGGAATCCACCGTCGGCGTCTGCGTGCTGCTTTCACTCATGTGTTACTCCTGCGTTCGATTCCGAAACTTCGCGAGCTGACATGGCTTGAGCCACCGCGTCTTTCCACGCCATCCACCCCAGCAGCGCACACTTCACCCGCGCCGGATATTTCGCGACCCCGCTGAATGCCACGGCATCGCCCAACACTTCCTCGTCGGGAGTGTAGCCACTGGTACCTGCCTGCATGAGTGCGAGGAATTCGTCGACTGCCGCCATGCCTTCGGACACCGTGGTGCTGCCGAACTCTTCGAACAGCACACTCGTGGAGGCCTGCGAGATGGAACAACCCTGGCCGTCATAGCTGAAATCCACGTGAGTTTCCCCATCGGGGTCATCGCGCAAGGCCACCCGCAGCGTGACCTCATCCCCGCACGTTGGGTTGATGTGGTGCACCTCGGCATCGAAAGGTGACGTCAAACCTTTGCCCTGCGGATGGCGGTAGTGGTCCAGGATGATCTCCTGATACATCTGCTCCAGTTTCACGTCCGCACTCCAAAGAACTCCTGAGCCGCCTGGACTCCGGCGACCAAGGCCGCCACGTCGCTGTCATCGTTGTACAGAGCGAAGGACGCCCGAGTAGTGGCTGGCACCCCGAAACGACGGCATACCGGCCACGCGCAATGGTGCCCGACGCGCACCGCGACGCCATGGTCATCAAGCACTTGGCCCACGTCGTGCGGATGCAGGCCAGCGACGACGAAAGACACCGCCGGACCTCGATCGTGGCCGTCTTGCGGCCCGATAATCCGCACCCCAGGTAAGTCTGCGAGCGCCGCCAATGCCATTCGCGTGAGTCGATCAGTATGGGCGGCGATGTGGGCCATCCCGATCCGATCGAGATAGTCGCAGGCGGCCGCCAACCCCACAGCTTGCGCGGCCATCGGCACGCCGGCTTCAAATCGTTGCGGGGGTGCGGC
>CAZVKB010000199.1:0-3123 GCA_964627505.1 uncultured Actinomycetes bacterium
TCACACGCATCAGTACTGCACCTCCTGAGAGCGGCGGCGGATCACGGTGATCTCGTCGCGTTGGTTGCCGGTGGGTCCGAGATAGTTCATGGCGAACGACAGTTGCGCGTAGCCGCCGATGATGTGCGATGGCTTGATCATCAGCCGGGTCAGCGAGTTGTGGATACCTCCGCGCAAGCCGGACGTTTCGGCACGCGGAACGTCCACGGTGCGGTCCTTGGCGTGGTACATGAACACCGTGCCCGTGGGCATCCGGTGGCTCACGATGGCCCGGGCCACCACCACGCCGTTACGGTTGTAGGCCTCAATCCACTCGTTGTCTTTCACGCCGATGGTGGCGGCGTCGTCGGTGCTCATCCAGATTTCCGGACCGCCACGGGAGAGCGAGAGCATGAACAAGTTGTCCTGGTATTCGCTGTGGATCGACCACTTGGAGTGCGGGGTGAGATACCGCACCGTCACCTCCTTCCCCACGCCGGAACTCTGATCGCCGAAGATCCTGTGCATGTTCAGCGGTGGCCGGAAAGTGGGCAATTGCTCACCTAGTTCGGTCATCCAGTCGTGGTCGAGGAACATGTGTTGGCGCCCCGTGAGGGTGTGCCACGGCTTGAGCCGCTCGACGTTGATGGCGAACGCGGTGTAGCGCCGGCCGCCGTGCTCACTGCCAGACCACTCCGGGCTGGTGATCACCGGTACTGGGCGGGCTTGCGTGTCGGCGAACGTGATGCGCTTGCCCTCGTTGTCAAGCGCCAGGTCGGCTAACGGCTGGCCGGTGCGCGCCTCCAAATCCCGGAAACCCGCAACTGCCACCCGGCCGTTCGTGGTGCCGGAGAGCGTCAAGATGGCCTCGCAAGCCTGAGCGGCGGTGACCAATGCCGGGCGGCCCGCAGCCGGGCCTTCAGAAATCACCCCATTCACCGATGCCAGAGTCTCCACCTCGGGACCGGTTTTGACGGCCACACCTTTCTGCATGGTGCCGAGGGTGTCCAGGAGCGGCCCGAGCGCGGACATCTTGGCCCCGATCGCGGTGTAGTCGCGTTCGCAGGTGATGAACTTCGGCGCGGTCTTACCCGGGATCAGCGGCACCTCGCCGGTTTTCCAGTCCGCCGCCACGCCGCCGGGCACCGCCATCTCGTCGGGGGTGTCGTGCTGCAGCGGGATGGTCATCACGTCTTCGCGGACGTCGAGGTGGCCTTTGGCGTAGCGGGAGACCGCCCGGCCGAGTTCGTTGAAGATGTCGTAGTCGCTGCGGGTCTCCCAGGGCGGGTCGATGGCCGGGGTGAATGCGTGCACGTAGGGGTGCATGTCGGTGGAGGAAAGGTCGTGCTTCTCGTACCACGTGGCCGCCGGCAGCAGGATGTCGCCGAACAGCCCGGTGCTGGTCATCCGGAAATCGATGCTCACCAGCAGGTCGAGTTTGCCCTCTGGGGTGTCGCGCCACGTGATGTCTTGCGGTCGTTCGCCCTCCGGGTTCTCCTCGGCCCGAACCGCGTTGGCGGTGCCCAACAGGTGTTTCAGGAAATACTCGTTGCCCTTGCTGGAAGAACCCAGCAGATTGGCCCGCCAGATCGTCACCACCCGCGGCCAGTTCTCCGGCGCGTCTGGGTCTTCCACGGCAAACTTCAACTCGCCGGTCTGCAACTTCTCGGTGATGTAGTCGCTGGCGGAAACCCCGGCGGCGCGGGCGTCATCGGCGATGTCCAAGGGGTTGCGGTTGAGTGAGGGGAATGACGGCATCCAGCCGGAGCGGGCTGACTGCGCCAGGGTGTCCATCATCGACTTGCCCTTGAAGCGACCCTCTCCCAGCGGGGATGCGAGCATGTCGGCGCCCATGCGGTCGTAGCGCCACTGGTCGGTGTTGACGTACCAGAACGCGGTGCCGATCATCTGCCGCGCGGGGCGCTGCCAATCGAGGCCGAAGGCGAGGTTGGCCCAGCCGGTGGACGGCCGGCACTTCTCCTGGCCGACGTAGTGCGCCCAGCCGCCGCCGTTGATGCCTTGGCAGCCGGTGAGGGTGGTCATGGCGAGGAAGGTGCGGTAGATGGTGTCGGAGTGGAACCAGTGGTTGGTGCCCGCACCCAGGATGATCATCGAGCGGCCGCCGGAGTCTTCAGCGTTCTGCGCGAACTCCCGACCCACACGGATGGCCATCTCGGCTGGCACGCCGGTGATGGTCTCCTGCCACGCCGGGGTGTAGGGCGAAGGGTCGTCGTAGCCGGTGGGCCATTCGCCGGGCAGCCCGGGACGGCCCACTCCGTACTGCGCGAGCATGAGGTCGAACACGGTGGTGACCAGGCGCTCGCCACCGGTGGTGTTGAGGCGGGCGGCCGGGACGCCGCGGGAATGCACCCCACCCTTCTCGTCAGCCTCGTGGCCGAGGTCGAAGCGCGGCAGCAGCACTTCGGCAGTCTCGGTGTCGGCCGCCTCATAGAACGACAGCGCCGGATCCACCCCCTCGAGGTCGAGGTTCCATTTGCCCATACCGGAGTCGTTGAAGCGAAAACCGAGCGAGCCGTTGGGGACGTGTGGCTTGCCAGTGGTGGCATCCACGATCACAGTCTTGAAGTCCGCGCCTTCTCCGGTGTCGCCGAGGTCGGCGGCAGTGACGAACTTGTCGGGCACCCAGGCGCCATCCCGCTGCTTCAGCGACACCAAGAACGGCAGGTCGCTGAACTTTTTCACGTAGTCCACAAAGCGCGGCACTTGCCGCTCCAGGTAGAACTCCTTGAGGATCACATGCCCCATGGCCATGCCCAGCGCGCCGTCGGTGCCGGGGTGCGGGTTGAGCCACTCGTCGGCGAACTTGGTGTTGTCGGCGTAGTCGGGTGAGACCGTCACCACTTTCTGGCCCCGGTAGCGGGCTTCGGTCATGAAGTGGGCGTCCGGGGTGCGGGTCATCGGCACGTTGGCACCCCACATGATCAGGTAACTGGCGTTCCACCAGTCCGCCGATTCGGGGACGTCGGTCTGATCGCCGAACACTTGCGGCGAAGCCACCGGCAGGTCGCAGTACCAGTCGTAGAAGCTGAGCATGGCGCCGCCGATGAGGCTGATGAAGCGGCTGCCGGCGGCGTGGGAGGCCATGGACATCGCCGGGATCGGGCTGAAGCCGAACACCCGGTC
>CAZVKB010000200.1:0-3074 GCA_964627505.1 uncultured Actinomycetes bacterium
CATGATCAACAACCAACCCCAAGCCATCCACACCACCCCCCACAGACGAAGATAAGCGGGACTGCTGTCGGTTGGGTTGACACCTTTTGTTCTGCGACGTGTTCCTGCTGGCAGGATGCCGCCATGCCGAAGCCGTACCCCGTGGAATTCAAGCGCGATGTGGTGACGGCGGCCCGTCTTGGGAATCTAAGCGGGCCGGGGGTGGCCACCGATTACGGGATCGCTGAGGGGACCGTACATCGCGGCCTACTATGCGGCCTCGACGCTCTCACAATGATGTACCCGTTGATCCGTGACCTGCCCGCACAAGGGGATCGGTAGTAGGTCCCGCACGCCCGATTAGGCGAATGCCTGGCCTGCCACCGATCCCTGCCGATGTGTCTACTCAGAGCCAGCGATGTTGGCGGCCTTGTCGAGGCCCTTCGCCAGTTCGTCGATGGCAGCATCCACGTCGCCGGAGTCGAGTTTGGCCGACGCCTTATCGATTGACTTGTCGAGGGCGGAGTCGACATCCGTCGCCACCGCATCGACAGCCACAGCGACGATTGCTGCCTCACCGGTGTCGAGCATGGCACCGAGTTCCTGGAGGTCTTTGCGCGAGATGCCGCCCGCGAAGTGACCAATCGCGCCTGCCACTGCCCCGACGACGACCCCGTCGACGATTGCACCGCCGATCACAGCGAGTCCCGCGGGCGGGAAGATGGCGCCGATGATCGCGCCCCCGACCAGACCCACGCCACCGGCCACCTTGCCGGCGTGAGTTGACTCGTGGACCTTGATGCGACCCTTGTCGTCTTTAGTCACCACAGCGGCAGTGAGGTCAAGAATTTCACCTTCGTGCTTGATCTATTTGAGGGCGGCAAGATCTTCCAGTGCCGCGTCGAGGTCCGAATACACGCTGGCGAAAACGATGTAGTCCTTGTCTGCCATGGGTTCCTCCTGATTAGGTGAATTGGGTGCTGTTCACATTAGCCTGAAAGGTTCGCTCAAGATTGAACATGATTGCATCTTGAGCGATCACGTCACTGAATCGCCCGGCTGTGGCACACTTTCCACTTGCGGCCCGCTCCGCAACTGCACGGCGAATTCCGCTCCCGCATGGCATCGCCGGCCGCATACCACTCGCGCAGCCCGGTGGCATCCGCACCGCCTCGCAGCAACCCCGCCATCACCTTCATCGGTTCGTCAATGTGACGAAAGAACTGTTGATACCCCTCGCACAGGTAGTGCAGGCCCGGTTCCCCGTCGGGCGTGGTGGCGAAGCGGTCCTTCGGGCAGCCCCCGTTGCAGGCGAACCGCACATCGCAGGAAAGGCAGTACGCCGGCAGGGTGTCGAGTTTCGCGCGCCCGAAATCCCGCTGCGCCGGGGAGTCCACCAACTCCAGCAGCGTGTGACCTTCGGTGATGTTGCCGAGCAGGAATTCCGGTTCCACATAGTGATCGCAGGAGTAGAGGTCGCCGGTGTGTTCGAGTGCGAGGGCGTCCCCACAAGTGCGCGCATGAACGCACATCCCCACTTGGTGCATACCCATCCAGTGGGCCAGTGCCGTATCAAACATCTGCACAAACACATCGCCCACATCATGACGGGCCCACTCCTCGAACACGTCGATGAGGAACCGCCCGTACTGCAGCCCGGTGATCGAACGTTCGCTAGCCTGCTGCCCACCAACGTGCTCGACGATCGGAATCAGCTGCAGAAAGCTGGCCCCGAGCTCGTCTCGAAGCCATGTGTAGGTGCGCCGGCCATGGTCGGCGTTGGCAGCGTTGATGGTGACCAGCGCGTTCCACTCCACCCCGTGGCGCTTGAGTGCATCCAGCCCCGCAATCACCCGATCGAAGGTGGGCTTGCCACCCTTGTCCACACGGTAGGCGTCGTGGAACTCCCGCGGTCCGTCTATCGATACCCCCACCAGGAAATTGTGCTCGGCGAGGAAGGCCGCCCACTCGTCGTCGATGAGGGTCGCATTCGTCTGCAAGGTATTCAGGATCCGCTGCCCTGGGGCCGCATATTGCGCTTCGAGTTCGAGGGTGCGGGCGAAGAAGTCGATGCCCATCAACGTCGGTTCGCCACCCTGAAACGCCACCACGACTTCGTCCACCCCGCGCTGCGCCAACAACAGTTGACTGATGTAGGCCTCGTGCACGGCAAGCGGCATGCGAAATTCGCTACCCGGGTAGAGCGCCTCTTTCGCCAGGAAGAAGCAGTACTGGCAGTCGAGATTGCAGATCGCACCCGTCGGCTTCGCCATCACGTGGAAAGCCCGCGCGGCGGCGTTGGGAGTGCGCGCGGCGTGTTCAGTCAATCAGGAACCACCCGCGCACAGTGGCTTCGTGATCCAGGAAGCGCTCCCCGGACAGATCCACCACGACCTTGTCGATCATGCCGCCGGTGAATGGGAACGGCGCCTCGTACGCAGGCGTGACAGCTGAGCCGCTGTCGCGACCCACGCTGATGCCATCGCCGGTGAGGCAGAAGTAGCCCGGCTGGGTGGTGATCGCCGCACTGCCCACCGGCTCGGAATCGAGGTACAGCGTCAGTGTTCCGGTGGCTCCGGGCATCATCGGGTCGTCGCTGCGGCCGGTGGCCACGAACTCCGCGACACACAGATGCTCGCCCGGAGTGAGCTCGCGATCGGCAACGACGTCCTGCAAATACGTTCCCACCCAGTTGAAGGTGTAGTGCAGGCGCCGGTCCTTGACGTACAGGCTGTGACCACCCGCGACACCTCCCGCCGCCCACAGCACACCTTGGACGTCCGAGTCATCCACAGCCAGCCCCGCGGCGATCGTATACGACCGGCCCGGGATCATCGGTCCCGCAGATTCCGGCACGTCCGCGCAGTCCGGATAGAACGTGAAGGTGGTGCGCTCGGCCGCTGCGCGTGGCCGCTCGGCCAGCACCTGCTCGATCGCGCTTCGATCGTCTAAGGGCAGACCGTTGTATTGCTCGGCGCATTCAAACCACAGTGCCTGCATGGCCGCGAGCCGCTCCGGCTCTTGCGCGGCGAGGTTTGTGGATTGGGAGCGATCAACTGCCAAGTGATAGAGCTCCCATTCGTCGGACTCGAAAT
>CAZVKB010000201.1:0-3071 GCA_964627505.1 uncultured Actinomycetes bacterium
GGGCATTGCGCACGCAGGTGGAAGGCGTGGCCGGTTTGCTGGCGCGCCGACAGATCTGAAGCTCGAGCGCGGCAGACCCCGTTGGGCCGAGCCAGACCCCACGGGTGACGTGGCAAGTCGCCGGGGTCGATAACTCAACTGTGAATGTTCTCAACGCCTGGGGATGAAACCACCGCACAACGGGTACCGTCCAACTGGTGCAGCGCACGAGGCGTCCAGTTTCCCTCGCCCGAGCAGGGAACCGACAATAGAGGTGTGGTGAGGATGAAAGGCCGCAGCGTTGATCGTCGTCGGTCGCGGAGTCGCACTCGGCGACGCGCCGTGATCGTGGCGACCGCTGTGGCTGGTCTGTCGCTTAGCTTGCTCGCTCCGATGACGGCAGCAATGTCCACCCCGGTTTCGGCGCTCCCTGCCAACGCACCAGCCGCTCCCGCGGCACCCAAGTCAGTAGTCCAAGAGTTCCCCACCCCGAACGAAGTAGCTGCTGAAGTCGCTCCCGGTGAAACCGTGGTGGTCGAGGTGGCTCGGCAAGATCCCGATGGTCTGTTGGCCGTGAGCACGCAATCGGTTACCGGTCCGGCTCAGGCCATGCAGACAATTTCCGAAGCGGCTTCGACCCCCGGTGTGGTCGCAGCCGACATCAGTGGCGTGGTCACGCCGTTCGCCGAAGACACAGTCGTGCCGATGGCCGCAGACCCACTGCGGCCAAATCAGTACCACCTCACCCAATTGTGTGTGGACCCGGTGGCAAACACCGTCGGCGGCAACACGTGCAACGGTCGCAACGCCTGGGAGTTCGCCACCGGGGCCTCCCAAATTGTGGCGGTGATCGACTCCAGCATGAAGACTGACCACCCCGACCTCGCGGGCAAGTTGGTGCCTGGGGCGGTCTGCCTCGATAGCGCCCCATGCGTGGGTCGCACGGTTACCCCGGCCGCAGATGCCGCCGACCATGCCACCCACGTGGCTGGCATCATCGGGGAGGTTGCAGACAATGGCATCGGCGGCTCCGGTTTCGCCTCGAATGTGCAGATCATGCCGATCGCCGCATTGCGCACCACGGGCACCACCGGAGATATGGCAAATGCTGTCGCGTGGGCGGTGGCCAACGGGGCAGATGTCATCAACATCTCTGCCGGCACCGACACCGACAGCAGTGTGCTGCGGGCTGCTATTGCCGACGCCGTGGCTGCGGGTGCGGTGATTGTGGCCGCAGCTGGCAACAGCGGCGCGACCAGTCCAGTGTTCTATCCGGCCGCCTACCCCGGGGTTGCGGGTGTGGGTGCGGTCGATAGTAGCTCCACAATTTGGTACGGATCATCGCGAGGCTCGTGGGTGGACGTGGTCGCTCCTGGCGTCACGATTCTCTCGACGTGTGTGACCGTGGGCGAGTACTGCTACATGACAGGAACGTCGATGGCCGCACCGATGGTCTCGGGCATGGTCGCACTCATTCGCCAGCAGCACCCCGAGTACACGGCAACCCAGATTTTCAACACTGTTGAGAACACGGCCGTAGGTTTGGGTGCGCCCGGCCGAGACGATGTCTATGGCCACGGGTTGATCTCACCGGTTGCGGCATTGGCCGCTGGTGCACCCCTGGGTCCCACCGGATTAGTCGCTACCGGTGACTATGGTTCTGCGCGGGTGTCGTTCACACCTGGCGACACCAAGGGCACCACCATTGCCAACTACAGCTTCTCCACCAATGGCGGTTCCACCTGGCAAGCCCTCTCGCCGGTCGATGCCACCTCACCCGTCACCATTCCTGGCCTGGTGAACGGTGTTACCACACCAGTGATGCTGCGCCCGATCACGAACACCGGGGCGGTTGGTCTGCCCTCGGCTGCCGTGAATGCCACCGCCAAGGGCGCCGTGTTCGTGCCCGTGCCCCCGCAGCGGGCGTACGATTCGCGCACGAGTGGCGGACCGATTTCGGCCGGTCAAACCCGCACGATTGACACGCGCGTCTCGGGCTATCCGGCCGGCACGGTAGCGGTGGCATACAACCTGACTGTTGCCGACACAGTTGGCGCCGGCTACCTCACCGTGGTACCCGGCAACACCACAACGTTGCCCACTTCGTCAACCATCAACTGGGATGGTCCGGGCATGATGTTGGCCAACGGGTACACAGTGGGAGTCGACCCATCCGGGCGAGTCAAGGTGTTCAACGGGGTGGGTTCAACCCAATTCATTCTTGACATTGTGGGGTTCTACGTTCCGGAATCTATGATGGCCAACGGCGCAGTGTTTGTGCCGGTGTCGCCGGTCCGGGCCTATGACTCCCGTGACCCCGGTGCCGGTGGCCCACTCAACCCGGGAGCGCAGCGGGTGGTATCCGTGGCCGCGGGTGGGGCCGTGCCGACGTCTGCCACGGCAATTGCCTACAACCTCACCGTGGCGGACACGGTGAATGCGGGTCACTTGGCTGTGGTGCCGGGAAACAGCACTGAGTCACCCACGGCTTCGACGATCAACTGGTCGGCCTCCAACCAGATCTTCGCCAACTCGACTGTGGTCGGCGTGTCCGATCGCTCGGTGCGGGTGTTCGCCGGGCCCAACCCGACCAACTTCATCATCGACATCAATGGCTACTACCTGCCGGTGGCGCAAGCCCCCGCGGGTGCCACCCGATTCACCCCGATTACCCCCAAGCGTGCCTACGATTCCCGCGAGCCGGGTGCCGGTGGCCCGATTGCGTGTACACAGAGTCGGACGACTTCCGTGGCCATCGGCGGTGACGTACCGGTGGGATCCAAGGCAGTGGCGTTCAATCTGACCTTGGACCAGACCGTCAACGCGGGCTATCTCACAGTCACTCCAGGCGGCACCACATCGCTGCCTTTGGCCTCGACCATCAACTGGTACCGAAACAATCAGGTGATCGCCAACGGTGCCGCGGTCAACGTCAGCGCCGACCGAACTATGACCACCTTCGCCGGGTGCGGTACTACTCAATACATCATCGATGTCGCCGGATACTTCAACTAATGGGTGAGTCCTGCCGCGTGCGGGGCATAAGGTAAAGGTGCCCTGGTAATAGGCTGGGCAGCGTACGTCGTTGCGGA
>CAZVKB010000202.1:0-3067 GCA_964627505.1 uncultured Actinomycetes bacterium
GAACCGCCACCACCAACACATTCTTGGTCCACTGTTTGGGGCGCATGGCCCGCCAAAGCGGCGAGAAAGATCCCGCGCGGCGTTTTGGCGTATCGGTAACAGCTGAGCCGCCGACTACTCCTTCAGATGCAGGTGGCATGGGCAGAATCATCCCACGTCGCGCAGCAGACAGGTGAGGCGTGCCGTGCACACTGGGCGTTGCTGGTCGTCGGTGATGGCGATGTGGAAGGTGGCCAGAGTGCGACCCGCCGACAGCGGGGTGGCCCTGGCCGTAACGTCGCCGGTGCGGGCACTGCGATGGTGGGTGGCGTTGAGCTCGATGCCGACCGGGAACCGCCCCGGGCCAGCATGAATTGCAGCCGCGATCGAGCCGACCGTTTCGGCCAGGACGGCCGAGGCGCCGCCGTGCAGCAACCCGTACGGCTGGGTGTTACCGGCGACTGGCATGCGCGCCACCACCTCGTCCGGGCCGGCGCGCAGCAGTTCGATTCCCATGGTCGTGGCCAGTGGGCCGCGCAACTTATCGTCGTTCAACGCCTGGGCGGCCGTCACTGGATCCGGTAATGCTTCCGGCCATGCGGGGACGTCGTATCCGGAATCAGACATGGGTCCAGCCTAGGATCGGGGCTGTGCCAGCCGAACAGCCACGCCGCCTTTTGCTCATCGATGGTCATTCCATGGCCTACCGCGCGTTTTACGCTCTGCCGCTGGAGAACTTTTCCACCACCAGTGGGCAGGCCACCAACGCGGTGTACGGGTTCACTTCGATGCTCATCAATGTGTTGCGTGACGAAACTCCCAGCCATGTGGCGGTGGCGCTCGATGTGTCCCGGCACACGTTTCGTACCGCTGAGTTTCCGGAGTACAAGGCCACACGCAGCGCCTCGCCGCCGGAGTTCGCCGGGCAGGTGGATTGGGTGCGCACGGTGCTCGACGCGCTGGGCATTCAGGCGCTGAGCGTGGAAGGTTTCGAGGCCGACGACATCATTGCCACACTCAGCTCCCAAGCCGAGGACGAGGGTTTCGCCGTCGATATCGTCACCGGGGATCGGGATGCTTTCCAATTGGTCGACGACCACGTCACGGTGCTCTATCCCAAACGCGGGGTGTCCGAATTGGCGCGCATGACACCGGCCGCGGTGAGCGAGAAGTACGGACTTTCACCTGCCCAGTACGCCGACTTCGCCGCACTGCGGGGCGACAAATCCGACAACCTACCGGGCATTCCGGGGGTTGGTGAGAAGACCGCGGCCAAGTGGATTCGCCAGTACGGCGGGCTGGATGGATTGTTGACGCACGCCGATGAGGTACCGGGCAAGGTGGGTGCGGCATTGCGTGATCATCTCGACCAGGTGGTGCTCAACCGCCGACTCACGCAACTCGTAAGCGACGTTCCGCTGCCGGTGGCACCGACGGATCTGAAGTGGGCCGGGTTTGACCGGGCAGCGGTGCATGAAGTGTTCGACACTTTGGAGTTCCAAGTGCTGCGGGAGCGGCTGTTTGGCCTGTTCGCTGACTCGCCGGATTCAGCGGCGCCCACCTCGCAGGCGGTGGAACTGGCGACGGTCTCGCCCGCGCATTGGTTGGCGGCGCACCGTCAGGAGGAAATCGGCTGCGTGGTGGTGGGGACGTGGGGCAGTGGGACGGGCCGGGTTGACGCCCTGGTGCTGGCGGCTGCTGACGCGGACCCGATCTGGATTGAGCGCGATGAGGTATCGACCGACGTACAGGCCTGGCTCGCTGATCCCGAGGCGCCCAAAGTGATGCATGACGCCAAGGGTCCCGAGTTGGCGATCTTGGCCGAGGGCTGGGCCTTTGCCGGCTTGAGTTTTGATACCGCCCTTGCCGCGTATTTGGTGTTGCCAGGTCAGCGCTCGTTCAACTTGGGCGATCTGGCCGCCCGGTTCGCCCATGTGGACTTGGCTGATGCTGGCACTGTGGATGGGCAGCTGGCGATCGGCGATTTCGATGACGAGGCGCGCAAACTCCCACGGGCAGCGGAGGCGAATGCTGTGTTGCTGGTGGCTGCGGTTTTGCGGGAGGAACTCGCCGCTCGTGAGCTCACCGCATTGCTCGATGAGGTGGAATTGCCGGTGCTCGGCATCCTCACCCAGATGGAGCGGGCAGGAATCGCCGTGGATGTGCCCTACCTGCGCAGTTTGGAGGACCAGTACGGCGAGGCCATCACGAGTGCTCAGCACGAGGCGTGGGAATTGGCGGGTCGCGAGTTCAACCTCGGGTCGCCCAAGCAGTTACAGGAGATCCTGTTCGCCGAACGCGGCCTGCCGAAGACGAAGAAGATCAAAACCGGTTACACCACCGATGCCGAGGCGCTCACCGGGTTGTATGCGATCACACCCGACCCTTTGCTGGCGACGATTTTGCGCTTTCGGGATGTCTCGAAGTTGCGTCAGACTGTCGCCGGGCTGCTCCCGTTGGTGGATGCTGGTGGGCGGATTCACACCACCTTCAACCAGATGGTGGCGGCCACGGGACGGTTGTCGAGCACCGATCCCAATCTCCAAAACATCCCGATTCGGACTGCGGAGGGTCGGCAAATCCGCGCGGGATTTGTCGTCGGGGAGGGCTACGAAACGCTGCTGACGGCCGACTATGCGCAAATTGAGATGCGGATCATGGCGCACCTTTCGGCGGATGAGGGGCTGATCGAGGCGTTTCGATCGGGGGAGGACCTGCACACCACAGTGGGGTCGCGGGTGTTCGGCGTGCCGGCAACGGAGGTCACCCCCGAGATGCGGCGTCGGGTGAAGGCGATGTCCTACGGGTTGGCCTACGGGCTGAGTGCATTCGGACTGTCGCAGCAGTTGGGGCTCAGCCGGGGCGAGGCACAGTCGTTGATGGATGAGTATTTTCTGCGATTTGGGGGAGTGCGGGACTACTTGGAAGCGACTGTCGAGCAAGCCCGGGCCACTGGCTGGACTGAAACAGTCATGGGTCGGCGGCGGTATCTGCCAGATCTCAACAGCGACAATCGACAGCGGCGGGCGATGGCCGAGCGGATGGCGCTGAATGCGCCGATTCAGGGTTCCGCGGCCGACTTGGTGAA
>CAZVKB010000203.1:0-3047 GCA_964627505.1 uncultured Actinomycetes bacterium
ATGTGCGCACACGTGATCAGTGGGCACGTGCACTGCTCATCCAGCGCGACACTACCCATGGGTTCAACTCAGCGCATGCAGCGTGGCTAGAGGGACGTCTCTACGACTTGGTGACGGCGTCTGCACATGGTTCGTTGAACAACAGTCAGCGCCCTGGAGATGACACGTTGGCCCCGTATGACCGGCAGATGCTTGAGACCACAATCGATCCGATAAGTCGAGTGTTGCGGCTGATTGGGTACGACCCTGCACCGGCTAGCGATGATCCTGATCCTGGCAAGCGCCGCCGCTCCCCGACTCGTCACAGTACGACGCTGGCAGAGCTGATCGCTGCTGGGGTGCTTGCTGATGGCTCACGCATCGTTTCGACCTACGCCGTCGCGCCGGCTGATGCGGTGGTGAATGCCGATGGCACGATCACGTGGGATAAGTCGGTTTTCTCCACGCCTTCGGCAGCAGGTGCTGCTGTCCGGGGTGGTAAGGCCACCAACGGTTGGTCGTTTTGGGCAATCGAGACTGAGTCCGGCAAGGTGACGCTGGCGACGCTTCGGTCTCGGTTCATGGCCTCCACTGGTGACGGTGCGAGTTTGTAAGACTCTGAGGGCGAAGCATTAGTTCGTGAACGCTCTCGGGCGAGGAGGTCTCATGGTCAGCACCACCAGCATCGAGTGGACTGAGGTGACGTGGAACCCCACCACGGGTTGCGACCGAATCAGTGCTGGTTGCGACCACTGCTATGCGTTGCCCATGGCAAAGCGCCTCAAGGCGATGGGCGCTGCCAAATATTAAAACGACGGCGATCCGCGCACGTCCGGCCCAGGATTCGATATCACTCTGCACCCCGACACCCTCAGCGAGCCAACGTGTTGGCGCACGCCACGGACGGTGTTTGTGAACTCTATGTCTGATCTGTTTCACGCCCGCGTCCCGTTGAGTTTCGTCCGCGATGTGTTCGACGTCATTGCCCACACCCCCCTGCACACGTATCAAATACTCACGAAACGTTCTACGCGCCTTCGCCGAGTGGCTGACCAACTCCAGTGGCCGGCCAACCTCTGGATGGGAGTCTCAGTGGAAGACGCTTTCGCGCTGCCACGTATTGACGACCTTCGGTCAGTACCGGCCGCAGTCAGGTTCCTGTCCTGTGAACCCCTCCTCGGCCCACTCGCCAATCTTGATCTTGCTGGCATTGGCTGGGTGATCGTCGGGGGCGAGTCAGGGCCGGGTCACCGCAAGATGGATCCCCGCTGGGCACGCGACATTCGGGATGCCTGCCAACGCGAGCGCATTCCATTCTTCTTCAAACAGTGGGGTGGTCACACCCCCAAAGCACACGGACGACTCCTCGACGGCCGACTCTGGAATGAAGTGCCAACCCTGGCCACAGTTGGGTAGCACGGAGACCGACTCGCCTCACTACGTCACCAATGGCCAGCATGGTTGGTCGCATCAGATGCCGCAGCCAGGTGTTGAACGCGACAGTCGCACACATCGGCCTGACCTCAGGTAGGTTCAGAGCACGAGGTAACGCACGGGGAGGTATCCAAGATGGTGGCGGTGCATGTGGAGTCGACGTTTGAGGCCTCGATCGTTGCGCATCTCACCTCGCACGGGTGGGTTGAAGGTGATCCGAAGGAGTATTCGCGGTCGCTGGGGTTGGTGCCCGATGAGGTGGTGCGGTTTGTAGAGACCACACAGCCGGAGCAGTGGGTGAAACTTGTCGGGTTGCATGGCGGTCGGGCCAATGCGATCACGAAGTTCACGCAGCGGCTGGCTTCGGAATTGACCGCTCGTGGCACGGTTGATGTGTTGCGTCGGGGTGTGAAGGATCTTGGGGTTTCGGTGCGGTTGGCGTTCTTTGCACCGGCACATGATCTGACTCCGGATCTGCGCGAGTTGTTCGAGGGCAACCGGTTGTGCGTGACGCGGCAGGTGCATCATTCGGCCGCGCATCCACACGATTCGCTGGATCTGGTGCTGTTCATCAACGGTGTGCCGGTGGCGACAGCAGAGTTGAAGACCCAGACGGCTGGCCAGTCGATGAACGATGCGGTGCATCAATACCGCCACGATCGTGATCCGCGGGATCTGATTTTCGCTTCCCGCACGGTGGTGCATTTCGCCGTCGATCAAGACACGGTAGCCATGACCACCAAACTCGCTGGCGTGCAGACCCGGTTCCTGCCGTTCAATCAGGGCTCAAATGGTCCTGGCCAGGACGGCGGGATGGGCAATCCGTTGAATCCGGATGGTCCACGGAGCGCGTATCTGTGGCAGCAGGTGTGGTCTAGGGAGGTGTGGCTGAACCTGTTCGGCTCCTATGTGCACATCGAAACCAAGACCGATAACGATGAGCAGGGCCGGAAGGTAAAGACCTCGACGACGGTGTTTCCTCGCTATCACCAGTGGGATGTGGTGGAGAAACTCCTGGCCGCCACCAGGGTGCAAGGCCCTGGGTGTAACAAGTTGGTGCAGCATTCGGCCGGTTCGGGCAAGTCCAACAGCATTGCCTGGCTGGCCCACGGCCTGGCCCGTTTGCACACCCCAGCCGACGTGAACCTTCTCGCAGACACCGCGATTCAGGCTGGGTTGGGTGCGAACCAGCCGGTGTTTGACAAGGTCATCATCGTCACCGACCGGGTGGTACTCGACCGGCAGTTGCAGGCCACTGTGGCCGGGTTTGATCACACGCCGGGCATGATCGCCACCATCGGCAAAGACCAGACGGCCGCAGATCTGCGTGCCGCGCTGGAGGGCAAGACTGCCCGGATCATCGTGACGACGTTGCAGAAGTTCCCGGTTGTAGCACAGACCGCCACAGTGTTGGCTGGGTCGAGGTTTGCGGTGATTGCCGATGAGGCCCACTCCTCCCAGACCGGTGAAGCGGCGAAAGATCTCAAAGCGGTGCTGGCGGGCAAGACCGGTGCTGAGGCGTTGGCGGCTGCCGAGGCCGCTGAAGGTGGCGGGCAGGACTTTGAGGATGCCCTGGTGGCCTCAGCGCAGGTGCGAGGCAAGCAACCCAATTTGACGTTCTTCGCCTTCACCGC
>CAZVKB010000204.1:0-2998 GCA_964627505.1 uncultured Actinomycetes bacterium
TATTCGAACAATTCAACGCCTCCGGACTGGGCACCTTCACCCGCAGCTCGTAGGTGAGTGGAGGGAACCTCCTGCAAACGGCCAATTCCGGGGTCACATGGAAATTGCTACAGCATTTCGACCATCGGCCTTGGCCTGATACATGGCGGTGTCAGCGCGACTGATGACCTCATCGACTGACTCGCCAGGGTGCAACAGCGCGATTCCCACGCTGACACCGGTCTGGATCTCGACTCCGGTCTCGGGGATGGTCACCGTCGTGGCAATTGCCTGGCGCACACCCTCAGCGATGCCCAACGCCGCTGCCAGCCCGGGAACATGCGGCAGCACGACGAGCACCTCATCACCGCCGAACCGCGCGACTAGCGCATCGTCGTCGAGATACTCACGTGCCCGATCGGCGGCCGCTGTGATCACGGCATCGCCCACCGCATGCCCGTGGGTGTCATTGACGTCCTTCAGGTTGTCCAGATCGCAAAAAAGGACCGCCGTGGCATCAGTGTCACTCTGCGGCAACTTGGCAAGAGCGTTCAATTGGTCGATGATGCTGGCGCGATTGAGTAGCCCCGTCAAAGGATCGGTAGTGGCCAATCGCTGCAACTCGAGTTCTGCCGCCACTGCTGCCTGAGCATCTCGGGTGACGGCATACAACTCCGTCACGTTGCCGTCGTCATCGTAGGCAAATGAGTTCGTGGTCTCGGTCCACACCCAGTGGCCATCGGCGTGGCGAACTCGCGTGCGCCGCGGAGGTGTGACCACTCCCCTGGACATGCCGGTGCTGATGCCGATGGCCAGTGCCTGCGCAAGGTCATCGGGATGAATGATGGCCTGCGCGAATGTGCCGATCAGTTCCTCAGGTGTGTAGCCCAACAGCTTGGTCACTGATGGGGAGACCCACGTGTGTAGGCCGTTAGTGTCGATTACCCGGACCACGTCACCGATGGATTCGGCCAGCAGTTTGAAGTCTTGTTCGCTCGCGGCTAGGGCCTGCGCCATCTCGTAGGTCTGCGTCACATCGCGCCAGGTCAATGACACTCCGTCGGCGTACTTCACGGCTTTGACGTCAAAACGTCGCTGGGCTTCACCATCGGACTCTGCGCCGAGGAAGGAGCTCGGGAAGGCTTGTGAATCGAGGCTCTCACCTGTTTCCACGACACGGGCATACCTGGCCAGTACTGACCGCTGCGTTTCGTCGCTGACGAACTCGGTCATACGCGCACCGAGAAGCTGCTCGCGAGGGATATCAAGAAATTCGCACGCTGCATCGTTGACATCTTCTACAAGGAAATCGACGATGGTGCCGTTGTCGTCTCGCACGGCCTGCAACTGGGCGTGCGGTTCTAACGTGGATTTCAGCAGTGCCGTGAGGCGTTCATGTTCTCGGGCAAGCGACTCCCGGGCGGCGATTTCGGCGGCGATGTCACGCAGAATGCCCAACCATGACGCAACGTTCCCGGCGTCGTCTTGCACGGGGCGGAGGCTGAGACCCAGCCAACGATATTCGCCATTGGCGGAGCGCCACCGAGCTTTGCACTCGCACGCAGCGGGAGTGTCGGCCGCAATGACGCAGGTGCGCAGTTGCTCACGTTCGTCGGGGTGGACGAGGTCGTCGATGTGGCGGCCGATTATGGCGTCGGCGCTCCACCCGATCATGTCCGCAGCCGAGTCCGACAGCCATTGCACGGTGCCCTCGCGGTTGAAAGAGAACAACTCGCCCGGAGACAACTGGGTCAGCGACCGGTTGCGCTGCTCCAACTCGTGCACCCGCTTTTCAGCGGCTACCAATGTGGTGATGTCGCGCAACAGCAGCACGACCTCGGACTCCGATCCGCCGGTGCCGGAGTTTCGTGAGACGCAGGCTTCCATCCACTTGACGGTGCCGTCGCTGCACTGCATCCGGACCCGAAGTTCAACTGCGGCCTGGTTACTGGCCGCAGCTTGCGTGATCGCGGACTCCAGAGCGGGACGGTCGTCATCGTGAACCACGGCAAGCGGCGCAGCAAGCATCTGGGCGGGGGTGTACCCCAAGAGGTTGTGAACCGACGGCGACACCCATGTGCCGTATCCATCCGCAGCGAGGGTGATGACGACCTCGGCTGTGTGATTGGCGACGGCCGCGGAATCAAGGGACGGGGCAATGCGACCCGATGACGCTTCCACGAACTTTCTCTGCCCCATCTCGTGACCATATAGAAGGCCGATGGGCACCTCAACATGGGTGGCTACGACGGGCCCGTGTTGAGGAAGTCTTGAGGCGCGCACCCTCTTGCGTTTGTTGACAACCCCAGGCTCTCAGCCATCAGCCATCAACCGGTCAAGTTGCGCTTCAGTGAGGTCCAATGTGGGGGCCAGAAGCACCCACAACGCGACGAAATCGATGTCCTGATAACGCTCTTGGGCGAGCATGTTGCGGGTCTCGCACTGCCCGGCCCATGTGCGCCGAGCGTCATCACCGACGAGACGCCCGTTGATAAGTCGGCACAGCGGCTCGGTCAACCTGAGCCAGGCAAACGCGACTGCGTAGCGAAACACCTTGTCGTCGTCATACCGCCGCCGATCCCCCGACGAAGAGACGTCGCGCAAGGCCTCCGCGGCCGACGCCGCCTCCACGAGTAACTCATGTCGTGACAACTCCCGCCCCACCGCTGAACCCCTACAGTGGCGTCGCGGCCACGAGGTCTGGACTGACACCCGGATTCTTGAATACTCCGTCCGTGTAGACCCGAATACGGTGACCGAGCAAGTAACTGGCCTCCTCTGCAAACGTGAATGGCCCCATCCGTTCGATGCGTTCAGTCATGGTGACTACTAGGCGGTTGTCGGAGGCATAGCGAACATTCGTCAGCCCCAAGTCTTCAGCCATGGTGATCAACTCGGCCGCGTGGGCACGGATCACCTGCTCGTCGGCCTGGGGCAAGTCCTCAAGGGACACATAGTCAGGAGTCATGCCGAAAGCGTACGACGAATTGACACCACGCCCAATGCGAATATCCACAGG
>CAZVKB010000205.1:0-2977 GCA_964627505.1 uncultured Actinomycetes bacterium
ATCTGTCGGCGCGCCAGCAAACCGGCCACGCCTTCCACCTGCGTGCGCAATGCCCCAACGGTGGAGTTGGCGATCGCCCCGGTGCTATCACGCAGCAAGCCCGCGACCTGTACCTCTTGGATCACGCCTGACATCAATTCGTTGACATCCAGACGGGCCACCACCCGATCAAGGTCCACCCGTTCCAGCGCGGAATCGAGGTCCACCCGCTCGAGCACTGCATCCAAATCTACCCGCTCGAGCACCGCATCGAGGTCTACCCGCTCGAGCACCGCATCGAGATCCAGGTCGGCCAGGAGTTCGTCGAAGTCGACGCGGGCGAGCAATTCCGCCAAAGTCTGTGGGCCCGCGTCAGCCAGAAACGTACTTGCCACCTGGGCGTGCTTGGTCTGTTGAGCCTTGAACTGCGCGTCACACTCTTGCAGCCAGTCAAAGATCAACGTGGCAACCGGACCGACCACCACCGGAATACCCAATTTCTCCGCTTGCTTGGTCAGCGCCGTCTCGGCCTCGGCTACTGCATCGAACAAGCGCCGCTGAGCCTGCAACGCGATCCACGACACGGCTCCGGGAAGCACTCGGGCGAAGGCCTCCGGAGTCGGGGCCTGGGGATGCTCCGAGTCTGCTAAAGGTGCTTCCAACGCGGCTTCCAGTGTGCGATGGGAATAGCCGGTGACAACTTCGGCGAGGCCCAACATCAGCCCCGTCCACCGTTCGGTGGCATCGAGCACAACACCGGAAGCGCCAGGGCGCGGTGTGGTCGGATGCGAGATGTGGTCGGCCGCAGATGTGTGCGTCATGCCAGTCATTGTCACCTGCCGGGTCGGGTGTGTCGATGCCCTCCCCAGGCAATTCAGGTGTCGCTGCTCCACAATTGCTGTCATGACAGCGGAAACCAAAGTGGTGCGTTGCCCGGAATGTGGCAAGAAGAATCGGGTCCCTACGGTTGCCTCGGGACGTCCGACGTGCGCAGTCTGCAAACAGCCGCTGCCGTGGCTGGTCACCGCCGATGACTCGGATGTCACCCGCGCAATCGCAGGTCCAGGGCTCGTGCTGCTCGACTTGTGGGCCCCCTGGTGTGGGCCATGTCGAGCGGTCGCGCCGATCCTGGAGCAGGTGTCCACCGAGTACGCAGGTCGCGTGAAGGTCGTGAAGGTCAATGTCGATCACAGCCCGAAGACCGCTACCCGGTTTCGCGCCTCCAGCATCCCGACGTTGGTGTTTCTGCGCACAGGCACCGAAGTTGATCGGATCGTCGGGGCTCCCACCAAGCCGGTGTTGAAAGCACGCGTGGACTCGCTTCTAGCTGGTTGACCTGCGAGTCCATGGCCGCGCCGGCAACGGGCGCAGGCTTTGTACAGCAGGCCAGCGTTACGGTCCTACGTTCCTAGGTGGCTGGTTCGCAGAGGTGGTCTCGGGAGTTTCGAGAATCGACTTGCGCAGCACCGAATGCCGACGGCTGTATCCGAAGTAGATGAGGAAACCCAGCACCAGCCACACCAGGAATACCTCCCAGGTGAAGTCGCGTAGACCGCTGAGAATGTAGATGTTCATCAGGATGCCCAGGATCGGCAAAACCGGCCCCCACGGCACCCGGAAACTGCGTGGCAAGTCCGGCCGGGTGTGCCGCAACACGATCACACCGATATTCACCACGATGAAGGCGGTCAGTGTGCCGATGCTGGTGGCGTCGGCCAATTCCTCTAAGGGGACGAAGCCGGCCAAGGTGGCAACGATCACCGCGACGATCACGGTGGTCCAGATCGGTGTGTGGGTGGTGCGACTGACCTTGGTGAAGATCGGCGGCAGCAGTCCGTCCCGGCCCATCGCAAACAGAATCCGCGTGTGGCCAAACATGGTGACCAAAACCACGGAAATGATCGACACCACCGCGCCGATCGAAATGATGATCGGTGCCCAATTGGCTCCAGTCACTTCGCGCGCGATGCTGGCTAGCACTGCTTCAGAGGCTTGGGAGGAGAAGTTCTGCCAGGGCGTGGCACCGATGGCAGCCACCGCCACCAGGACGTAAATGAGTGTGACGATCACCAGCGAGGAAATGATGGCGATCGGCAGGTTCCGGCGTGGATTCTTGGCCTCTTCACCGGCCGTGGACACGCCATCGAAACCGATGAAGGAGAAGAAAATCTGGCTCGAGGCGAGTCCCACGCCGGCAATTCCGAGCGGGAGGAAAGGGGTGAAGTTGTCGGCATTAAACGACGTGAAGGCGACGGCGCAGAAGAACACCAGAATGCCCACTTTCAACAGCACCATCGCCGAGTTGACCTTGGCTGATTCCGAGGTACCGCGAATCAGCAGGAGCGTGCACAGGGCGATCACGAGGATCGCCGGAATGTTGATCACCCCGCCGGCGCCGGGAGGCTCGATGAAAGCATCGGGAAGATCGAGTCCCACGGCCAGTTTCAAAAACTCGTCAAGGTACTGCCCCCAGCCCACCGCCACTGCCGACACTGCTAGGCCGTACTCCAACATCAGACACCAGGCCACCACCCAGGCGACGATTTCGCCGAGTGTGGCGTACGCGTAGGAATACGACGAACCCGACACCGGGATCGTGCCGGCAAGTTCCGCGTACGAAAGGGCAGAGAATGCACACGCGATCGCTGCGATCACGAAACTGAGCACGACTGCGGGTCCGGCGTCGGGAACCGCTTGCCCCAGCACGATGAAGATACCCGTACCGACGATGGAGCCCACCGAAAACAGCGTCAGGGCCATCAGCCCCATGGACTTCTGCAGACCCGGCTCTCCGCGGGACTCGGCATCTTCCTCACTGAGCATCTGTGCCACTGGCTTGACACTGAACAGCGATCGCAACATTGACTCGGAAGCCATGCCCGCCGCCTCCGTTCCTCGGGTGTCCCTCGGGTGTCAGCCTAGACCGCAGGTAGCCTCGATGGGGATGAATGCTGCGATGGTTTTCTTGCGGGGCTTCATGGTTCCGCCTGCCGCATAT
>CAZVKB010000206.1:0-2906 GCA_964627505.1 uncultured Actinomycetes bacterium
GCTCACCCGAACTATCCCCGCGTGGAGCCGTCTTGCAGAACTTGGCTAGACCATACGTGGACCACCCCGCTCGCCCTGCCTCTCACCTCGAATTGACCGAAAAACCAGGGAAACTGTTGATTCGATGTAGGACTGCCGGGGTCAGCGCTACATGTAACACTTGGACATGACCAACACCCGTGATCGCGGGCGAGCGCACCGCGCGAGGCTGCGACAGCAGGGATTGCGTCCAATTCAGATCTGGGTCCCCGATGTGCGTTCCGCCGAATTCGCCGACCAGGCCCACGCGCAATCCGCGCTGGCGGCGAACAGCCCCACTGCCTTCGAAGACCAAGACTTTGTCGATGCCATCAGCGAGTTAAACGAGTGCAACGGGGCGAACTTTGGACGGTTGCAGGCGGGCCTCACTACACCGGTAAGCCACGCCCAGTCCTGATCATCCAGGACGTCCGATACGACGCCACCGACTCGGTGACCGTCATCCCGTTGTCGAGCACTGAAGTGCCGGCCCCGCTTTTCCGAGTCGCGATACCTGCTCGCAAGCCCACTGGCCTCGCCGCGGACTCCTTTGTTCTGGTCGAGAAAATCACGACCGACAGCCGCGCGAAGCTCAGGTCACCTCTGGGACGCGTGAGTGATCAGCAACTCGTCGCCGTCGATCGTGCCATGATCGTGTTTCTAGGCCTGGCGGACTAGAATTCTCCGACTAAGCGTGCAGCGCGCGATGTCGATCCGGCTGCCGGGGCCGTGATCTGGCTGCCGCGGCCTCGATCCAGCTAGCTGGGCCCTGTTCTGGCTGGCGGGGACGTCGAACTGGCTGCCCAGGACGTCTATCAGGCTGCCGGTGGCCTCGTTTTGCGCGTTTCTGGGAACGCTCAAACCCGTGCCAATGCAGGATCCCCCATTTTCGCCCGATTCAGCCTACACCCAGTGTCCAAACCATGCAGGATCGTACGCAGAAACGCGCATTTCCGACCCGTAGTCGCCCACTGCTGGCTCATTGGGCACGCCGCCTTCCTCCCCCAGCAGTCTCGCTGGTACCCACGCTCCAGACCCGCCGCCACTGGGCTCCAGTACGAACCACTGCGGTGCGACCCGTTGCAGTCCAATGCCCAAATCCTCCGGCGGTCGAGGCAACGTGCGCCACCGCCATTTGACTTGACCGCCGCGGACCCCTTCGGGTGACGCCGGACGCCCACCCCTCCACATCTCTCGCCTCGGAACGACTTCCGCTACCGCCGCGAGGCGGTGAACTGATCGTGACGGTGCCACGTCCATACCACGCCGCACACCCAAATTGGAGTCGCGCATGCACCGCTTGAGCGAAGTCATCGCCGCGGGGGAGTTCTTGCCGTCGCTGTCGACGACGCCACCGCCGTCGTGCTGGTGGTCGATACCGCCAACACCGCGTCGATCACGATGCCTGAATGAGTGGTGATGAGGAACGGGCGCACGCAAGTGGTGGGCGCCTTCGCTACCAGCGTCACGCATCCGGTTCTGCTCAGCTCGATGACCGGCACGGTGGCCACGCTCGATTGCGACCTCACCGGACTCACCGTCGCTGCCGGCTTCGACAACACCAACCTCGCGCATCGCTCCACGCTGCTCTCCGTGGCCTCTAGCACCCACACCACTCCTTACGACACGGTTGCGGTGACGAAATTCCAGATCGCCTCAGGAAGTAGCCCGAAAGTCGAGGTTGCCTACCTCGGCGGTTCCTCCGGTACAGGTCCGGCAATCGGCGGACCTGCCGGCGGGGGTGCAGCAAACGGGGCTGTGCTGGGAGGTGGTGCTGACTGACTCTCGGAAGACGCTGGTGGCCACGGCGCTTGTGGCACTCGGCCGCTCGGGGGTCGCGCTGATGCTTGGCTCGGCGTTTCCGGGGGTCTGATTCCTCCAGGCGCCCCTGGCAGCGGACTCGCGCTCGGTGGGCCACCTGAGGCGTTGGGCTGGCCCGTCGCTGGCACTGGTGGAACGCCTGACGCCGGAGCAGGTGGCAACCCACCCGTCCCGCTTGGCGACATTCCTTGCGGGACGTCACGCGTTGGCATGTGTGACGGTTCCCCGACTGCTGGTGGCTGAGGCAAGGCGCCGCCCGTGGGCATCCGGGGCGGGGGGCTGGCCGGCCGGTTCGGCGATTCTGCTCCGCCCTGGCTAGCCGATGGGCGCGACGGAGGGCCGCTCGACGAGCCCGGTGCACCCAGACCACCTGCGAAACCCTCGCCACCCGGACCACCCGGACCACCCGCACCGTGGTCGTTGCCACCCCATCCGCCACTCAGACCACCCGCACCGTGGGCGTTGCCAAGCCCGCCAGGGGTCCAGCGGTACGTCACCGACTCGTCTTGCACGTAGTACATGTCGCCCGCACCCCCGGCGCCGCCCTCCACCTGCAGAATCCTCAGCGCGTACCGCTTGGCCAGGCGCACGAGCGAGTCGAGGTCGGCCACGTCGATGCACATCCCGTGCTCGTCCACGGCCGCCACCTTGATGATGAGTTCCCGATGCCGATGCACTGCGGCCATGTCTGCCACCCCCGGAGCGGGTCGGCGACGTTGCAGCGCCAGCCAGGCCACCACCCCGCCCACGAGCAGCAGCAGGCCGAGGATGCGCATCGGCCACACCCCGATCGACATGCCCAAGAAGGTCACGCTGTTCGGTTGCACGCTCAGAGTGGAGGCGTCCTTCGACTCGTCCGCCACCAGGCTCTCTTCACCGTCAGCCAGGGTGAGTGACTGGGTCGAGAGTTTGAGCGGCAGTTCGGGCTTGAAGTCTCCGGCGCTGGTGGTGGCGGTGGGGATCACCGTGATGGTGAGGTCACTGGCAGGGATCCCGGCTGCGGCCGCCCCGGCCTCGGCCTGCGCCTGCAGCGCGTTGAGGTCGAGGGTGACCATCCCGGCGCCCTC
>CAZVKB010000207.1:0-1361 GCA_964627505.1 uncultured Actinomycetes bacterium
CGGCTCGCGCGAAACGTAGTCCAGCGAGTCGTGCATCCAGCCCATGTTCCACTTGAAGCCAAACCCGAGACCGCCGAGGTGGGTGGGTCGGGTGACCCCCGGCCAAGCGGTGGACTCCTCGGCAATGGTCATGACGCCTGGCACGCGCTTGTACACCGTGGCGTTCATCTCCTGCAGGAACGCTACCGCATCGAGGTTTTCCCGGCCGCCGTATTGGTTGGGGCTCCATTCACCCTCATTGCGCGAGTAGTCGAGGTAGAGCATCGACGCCACCGCGTCCACTCGCAGCCCGTCGATGTGGAACACCTCGCACCAGAACACGGCGTTCGCCACGAGGAAGTTTCGCACTTCAGTGCGTCCGAAGTCGAACACGAACGTGCCCCAGTCCGGGTGCTCGCCCCGGCGCGGGTCGGGGTGCTCGAACAGCGGTGTGCCGTCGAATCGGGCGAGCGCGAACTCGTCCTTGGGGAAGTGCGCTGGAACCCAGTCCATGATGACGCCGATGCCAGCTTGGTGCAGTCGGTCGATCACATGCCGGAACTCATCCGGGTTGCCGAACCGGGAGGTGGGCGCGTAGTACGACGTCACTTGGTAACCCCACGAGCCGCCGAAAGGGTGCTCCATGACGGGCAGGAACTCGACGTGGGTGAATCCTTGACCTACCACATAGTTCGTCAGGTGCTCGGCGAGTTCGGTGTAGCTCAAACCTTGCCGCCACGAACCGAGGTGTACCTCATAGATGCTCATCGGTGACTTGAGCGGGTCGGTGGCCGCCCGCTTGTCCAGCCAATCCTGGTCTTGCCATTCGTATGAGGGCGTGAACACCACTGACGCAGTCGCAGGCGGGACTTCGGTGTACGCCGCGAAGGGGTCCGCTTTGAGTCGCCGCACCCCGTCGCGGCCGAGGATCTCAAACTTGTAGCGGGTACCGTCGCCGATCTCAGGGACGAAAACTTCCCACACACCAGTCGACCCCATCGACCGCATCGGCGTGGAGGTGCCGTCCCAGTAGTTGAAGTCTCCGACCACTCGGACACCCTGAGCATTTGGCGCCCAAACTGCGAACGAGACGCCGTGCACGGGACCGTTGGGAGTGTCGTAGACGTGCGTGTGGGAGCCAAGGACTTCCCACATCTGCTCATGACGGCCCTCGCCGATCAGGTACAGATCCATCTCACCGAGGCTGGGCAGGAAGCGGTAGGGGTCGTCGGCGGGCAGCGGGTCGCCACCGTAGGACACGCTTAAGCGATAGTCCGGGACTGTCGCATCGTCCAACTCTGCCACCCAGACCCCGCGGTATTCGTGCACCGCGGGGATACGTCGGTCGCCGACCACCACATCGACACTCGTGGCTGCCGGTC
>CAZVKB010000207.1:1461-2895 GCA_964627505.1 uncultured Actinomycetes bacterium
GCCGGAGCTTTCTTGGCGGGGGTTGCAGAGCCCTCGGGGGTCTCGGCAGGCGGGTTCGTGGTCATCATGCGGCTCCTTGCCGAACGTGGAGGATATGGGCGCACTGAACATGTGGATCTAGACGGATGAAGTTGTTCTCCCGCCAAACGTATGTGGTATTGGTGACTTCATCGCGCACGCGGAACGAATCATGCCAGTCTAGGCCGAGTGCGGGCATGTTGAGGTGAACAGCGGTCTCCCGGGCGGCAAATGGATCGAGTGAACACACCACGATGATGGTGTCGTCGCCGTCACGTTTGGAGAATGCGATCATCTTTTCGTCATCGACGTGATGGAAGGTCAGATCCCGCAGTTGTTGGAGTGCGGGGTGTCGTCGCCGAATGTCGTTGAGCAGTTTGAGGTACGGCGCCAGCGAACGCCCCTCGGTTTCCGCCGCCGAGTAGTCCCGGGGTCGGTAGGAGAACTTCTCGGTATCGAGATACTCCTCGCTTCCCGGCTTGAGAGCCACATGCTCGAAAAGTTCGAAGCCGGAGTAGATCCCATAGGTGGGTGAGAGCGTGGCGGCTAAGGTCGACCGAATCGCGAACGCAGCCGGTCCGCCGTATTGCAGGTAGGCGTGCAGAATGTCTGGGGTGTTGGTGAACAAATTCGGCCGCATATAGGCACTGGCGGGGCCAGCCAACTCACTCAAATATTGTTCGAGTTCCCACTTCTCGTTGCGCCACGTGAAGTATGTGTAGGACTGGTGGAATCCCACCTCCGCGAGGGCCCGCATCATCGGCGGTCGGGTGAACGCTTCGGCGAGGAACAAAACATCCGGATCGGTACGGCGGATCTCGGACAACAGGGCATCCCAGAAGCGCACCGGCTTGGTGTGCGGATTGTCGACCCGGAAAATCCGCACGCCGTGATCCATCCACAGATGCACGATGCGCAAAACTTCGTCGTACAAGCCGCCTGGGTCGCCGTCAAACCACATCGGGTAGATGTCTTGGTACTTCTTCGGCGGGTTTTCGGCGTAGGCGATGCTGCCGTCGGCGCGCAGCAGGAACCAGTTCTTGCCAGCGGTCGCCCACGGGTGATCCGGCGCTGCCTGCAGGGCCAAGTCCAGGGCAACCTCCATGCCGAGTTCCTTGGTGCGCGCGACGAATGCATCGAAATCGTCGATGGTGCCGAGATCAGGATGCACGGTGTCGTGGCCGCCCGCGGCGGAACCGATGGCCCAAGGGGAGCCCGGGTCGTCCGGGCCTGGGGTCAAGGTGTTGTTGGCACCTTTGCGGTTGATGTGCCCGATGGGATGAATCGGCGGGAGGTACACCACATCGAAGCCCATATCCGCGATCGCGGGCAGGCGCTTGGTGGCTTCGGCGAACGTCCCTGAGGTGCTGGCGGTGGCTCCTTCGGAGCGGGGGAAAAACTCATACCACGCACCGA
>CAZVKB010000208.1:0-2867 GCA_964627505.1 uncultured Actinomycetes bacterium
GTTGTTCCTCGACCGGACCGCTGGCGCGCACGCAATTCATCAGCGCAAGGTGTACTTGTAGGACGTGCGGACGAGCCCACGAGCGGGCAACGGGTGGTGCGTGGTGGTCAGTGGTGCCCGGAGCGGGACTCGAACCCGCATGCCCCAATGGGGCCGAGGGGTTTAAGCCCTCTGCGTCTGCCATTCCGCCATCCGGGCTGGGGTCGCGATCGCGGTTCCAGGGTACCGCCCAGTCGATGGGGAACGAATTGTCGGCGTGGCGAACGTCGGCAACGGGAATCACTTGCCAGGTCGCTGGGTTACGGTGTGCACGAAGCGCTCTCGGTGACCCCACACCGGGAGATCCAATCATTCACCACACGTGTATTAGGAGGTCACAAGTGGCAAGAGGGAACCCGATTCTGGCCCGTACCGAGCAAGAGGTCACCGCGCCGCAAGGATATCCGGGGATGCCCAGCGGGCCGGGTGGCTACCAGCAGCAGGTGGTGCCAGCCCGTCCGGCCCGCACCATGACGATGGATGACGTGATCGTCAAGACCGGAATCAGTTTCTTGATTCTGTTGGTGGGTGCGGTTGTCGGCTGGCAGCTGACCGGAACCGCCATGCTTCTCGGCTTTGGTGCCGCGCTCGTGGCGTTCGTGTTGGCAATGTTCATCACGTTCAAGAAGTCCTCGAGTCCGATCCTGGTGATCCTGTATTCGGTATTTGAGGGCCTGTTCCTGGGTGCGATCAGCAAGTGGTACGCGGCTTACGGCGAAGCGAACGGCAACGGCAACCTTGTGGCGCAGGCCGTGGGTGCCACGCTGGTGGTGTTCGCGGTGATGCTGGTGGTCTACAAAACCGGCATCATCAAGGTGACTGCGCGCACCATGAAGGTCTTCATGATCATGATGATCTCGTACCTGGTGATCGCTGTAATTTCGATGATCACGGCCTTCTTCGGAGTCGGTGGCGGTTGGGGCTTCTACGGCGTGTCCGGGATTGGCATCCTGTTGAGCTTGTTCGCTGTCGGTCTGGCGTCGTTCTCGCTGGTGATCGACTTCGACGGCATCGTGCGCACCACGGCCTACGGTGTGGAGGAGAAAGAGTCCTGGCGGATGGCCTTCGGGCTGATGGTGTCGCTGGTGTGGCTGTACCTGGAGATCCTGCGACTGTTGGCGATCATGAGCCGTAACTGAGCAGTCATGAGCCGCAGCTAGCATTCTCGCCTCATCCAAAATCGCCCAAAAACCTCAGAATCGCCCGAACGACAACAGGCGATAACGCGGTTTTTGGGCGATTTTGCGCTCTGCTGGCAGGTGCGTGTGTCTTGCCCAGCGCGCTCACCACGTAGCCTGTGTCGTATGGCTGACAAGCGTACGGAGGCGGCACTGCGAGAATGGCGCAAGCGCGAAGAGCGGTTCGCCGACGCTCTTAGTGGTTTTACAGCGAGTGGGGAATCCACCAAGTTGAGCAAGAAGACCGCGATCAAGCTCAGCAGCCTGCGAGCCGAAGCCACCAGCGCGATGGAGGCCTACTTCAAGCGCGCCCTGAAGTAGGCGACTTTGGATCCGGTCCAAACGGCTGCTTTTCCAGCAATCAAGGTTCAGGGCACTGCCAGAAAGAACTCTGTTGCGAACAGCAGCAGCCCGTTGGCGGTCACTTCAAGGGTGTGCACGCCGGAGCGGAAACTCTGATTGCGGTAGTCGCGGAACACGTGCGTCTTGGTGATGGACAGTGGTTCACCAGGAAGCAGCGTCTTATCGCGCAGGCGGAAGACTTTGCGTGAGCGCGCGCCGTTCGCGCGCACAAAACCGATGGCGTAGTTCAGCGACAGTCGTTGCGGCTGGGCAGTCGTGGAGCGCATCGTCACCGTGAACGTCCCGGAATTGCCGAGTGTCAGCCGATCGGGCTCCCACGCGGCACTGAGTACCTCCAGCGCAGGGGGCGGAAAACCCAGCAGCGTCAGTGCACCCGGGTGTTCCTGCTTGATCAGTGTGCGCAAGCCGTGGCGCACCACCCAGGCTGTCTCAGGTCCGGCGTCCGCCGCCTGCCAGCGCGCTAGTGTGGCGACCGCGACGTCAGGGTTGTCCTTGGCGATGTCGTTGATGCTGTTCGCCACCGATCGTCGCACCATGAGGTTCGGGTCGTTGTAGAGCTGGTCGAGCAGTTCGATCACGGGCGTGGGGTCGGCCTGACATTGCGGCAACCGCCCTGCCAGCGGTAGTCGTGGGCGTGTGCCCTCGCTGGCGAGTCGCCACGCGAACGGACTGGGATCGGCGGTGAGGTCGCGCAAAAAAGCCAACGTGCGCTCCTGATACGCCGTGATGAACGGCCTGATGTCGCCTTCCACCGTGAATCTCTTGGTCAGCTCATACAGGGCGGCCAGCGACGTCTCGAGATGGCGTCCCGACAAGCCCCTGCGGGCGATATAACCCGCCAGCGGCATTACGTAGAAGCCGTCGGTGCCGCTGAGATTCTCACCCGCTGGTTCCGGTCCCAGCGACGCGACCACCACTGCGGCCCGCGTGGGGAAGTCCCCGACCAACGTGTCGTCCAAGGCCTGGATGATCAGGGCATTGCGGTCGCCGAAGGACAGGTTTGGCAGGGTCGCCAACACGCGACTACGGAAATCGGTGGCGTCGAACTCTGTGCCGTGCTCGGCCGCGGCGTGGCTGATTCGGGTGGCAAGATACTCCACCACCTCCGCGTTGAACACGTCGCGAAACTGGAACTCGCCGACCGCCTCTGCCGTAATGGTCGAACTTCAGATCGATCCGATGCCATGTCGGCGTTCACCCCAAAGGGTGCTTCGTCGGCGCCGCCTTCGGCAAAGGCATCGGGCGTCGAGATGGACTGGGGTTGGCGGAGACGGCGTGCGAGCACAT
>CAZVKB010000209.1:0-2842 GCA_964627505.1 uncultured Actinomycetes bacterium
CATTTGTGAACTGGCCGACGAAGTACGCGCGGACGTGATCATCATCGCCTCGCGCGGCCTTGGGGGTTTCCGTCGGGCGGTGCTGGGGTCGGTGTCGGACTACATCAGCCGGAATGCGCCCTGCGCGGTACTCGTGGTGCCCAGCCAGGCTGTGGTCTGACGTTCGCGGGCGCGCACGCTCAGTGACTCTTCACCTCCGGCGATACAGCGGGGAGCAAAGCCTTTTCAGCCGTGATGGGGTGCGGCTGTTTGCCGGTGAGTTGCTCCTGCTCGTGCCCTGCTTCAGGGTGACCGGGGAAACCAGCCGTTGAGATCAACCACCAGGTCGGTGGTCGCCGACGTGTAGACGCACACTGAGCCAGCTCCCGGACGCACTATCGTTGTGTTCGCGATCGTCTGCCGTGCCACGTAGTTCAGGTTGGAGGCATTGGGCACGGGTGAACCGCATGGGAAGGCGCGCACATGACCTGCATTGAGGGGATCCACTGCGGTGACGTTGAGTACCACCGCGGTGGCGTCCACCGGAACGCCAAAGGTGCCTGCCATCGGAATGCTGAGAGTTGTGCCGGCCGCCACCCGCTGCTTCACCACTGGCAAGGCCACGGGCTGACCAACACGCGTGTCGGTCACGCGGACCGGGGGCGTCGCGCCGAACCGGGAACCAGCCCGTCAAGTCCACAACGATATCGGCAGTGGCAGTCGTCAAGATGCACACCGCGCCACCAAGAGTCACACCACCGTTCGCACCCGGTGCAACCACCACGGTGTTGGCCACTGTCTGCCCAGCTGCGAAATTCAGGTGTGAGGCGTTCGGCACTGCCGAGTCGCAGGGAAACACCCGAAAATGACCGGGAGCCACAGGTGCGACCGCAGTGACGTTGAGAACCACGGCCTGGGCATCGGCCGGGACGGCGAACGCGCCCGCCACCGGCATCACCAGCACATCGCCGCCTGCGATCCGCTGTTTCGCAGTAGGGAACGACACAGGCTGACCCACCCGGGTGTCGGCGATCCGCTGCGGTGGGAGGGCTGAATACGCTGAGCCAGCTGGGAACCAGCCCGTGAGGTCGACCACGAGATGGGTGTTGGTTGCTGCGAACACGCACACTGCACCACCGGTGCCCACGCGGGTGATGGCGGAATTAGCCACAGTCTCTCCCCGCGCATAGTTGACGGCGGAGGCGTTGGGCATCGGTCCACCGCAGGGAAATACCCTGAGATGCCCCTCCCCTGCGGGATCTACCGCGGTGACGTTCAATGCGACGGCTACTGCGTCCGTGGACACTCCGAATGTGCCGGCCACGGGGACGGCGAGGGTCGTGCCGCCGCTCAAACTCACTTTGGTCACCGGGAAGCCAACCGGCTCACCCGCACGGGTGTCAGCCACCCGAACCGGCGCGGTGGCGTTGAACAACGGCGGGTCCGGTAGAGGGGTCGGCGTGCTCTGCACTGCTCCGGCAATTGGAGTCGACGGGCGCGGGTTGCCATAGAAGTCAGTGGGCAGCGCATATCGGCCTTGGGGATCCACCGGGAGTTGCACGGTGGGCACCCAATCGGAGCCGAGGGTGAAAGACGCTGCCTGCGAGTGACTTTCGGCCCCGATGTGGGCCGCCCAACCGGAGATTCCCGGGGCGTCATAGGCGGTGGTCGGTCGACTATCCACAAATTCCACCGGTGGCGAGACGGCCGAATAGACGTTGTAGTCCATCACCGGCATGCCTTCATAGCCAGCCAGTTCACCGAGTTCGTCGTCAGCCATGTAGCGGATCGACGAACCCAGGTCCCGGCCGCCAGCGTTCGCGATACCCACAAGATTGCCCCACAGAGTGACGCTTCGGCTCGGCGGGCGCAGCCCCTCGGGCTCCCACGACTGCAACGTGATGCCGAAGTACAACCCGGCGTGATAGTCCCGGCAACAGCCGCGGATGGAGTTGTGGGCGACGAGCGAATCGACTGCTGCATACACGCCGATCCCGGATGCGGTGGTGCCATCGATGATGTTGTTCATCACCCTGCCGCGCACGGCTTCGTACATCTCGGGATTTTGCACCCGGTCGAAGAACTCCACGTCGGTATCGAAACCGACGAGAATGCCCGCACCCGACGAGTCCGGGCTGCTCCCGGCCCCGGCCCGCTGGATCAGGTTGCGCTCCACCCGAACGTCTGCGGCACCTCCCTTGAAGTAGACGCCATTGGTGGCGATGTCATAGATGTGGTTGTCGAATACCAGCATGCGATCACCATTGACGTTGTCGATGCCCTCGGCGTTGCTGTCGTCGCGGGCTCCAGTGTGGTGAATCGTGTTGTTGGCGATCAGAACGTCATCACAATTTGGTTTGATCTTGAAAGCGTCTCGCCCGGAGTGATGCACATTGTTGTAGGCGATGACTAGTTGGGTGGCGCCACTTCGGTCGCTGGGGTCACCCCAGTCCCATTTGGTCTCGCACGACACCGCGTAGTAATAGCCACCCTCGATGTCTAGGCCGATGAGCCGGGTGCCGTCGGCGTCCGGATCGATCTGGACGGCGATTTCGTTGCCACTCTCAGTGGTATTGGGCACGAAGATGTGCGGTTTGTGGGTGCCGAGTGCGCCGCGCAGCGTGATATTCGGCTGCCGGATCCGCACCGCTCCCGGGTATTCACCGGCGGCAATAGCCACCTCGTCTCCTGGGTTGGCAGCGTCCAAGGCGTGTTGCACCGTTCGGAAAGGCTGCGCAACTGTGCCAGTGCCGGTGCTGTCGCTGCCGGTAGTGGCAACATGGCGGACCGTCCCCGAACTCGGGCCAATATGAGCCCAGGCCGGCCAATCGGCAGCCGGCGGGAGCGTGTACACGCGGTCGTC
>CAZVKB010000210.1:0-2804 GCA_964627505.1 uncultured Actinomycetes bacterium
CAGAGCAAGCGGCTCATAATCGCTGTGTCGCCGGTTCAAGTCCGGCCTCCGCTACCACGTGCCGGTGCTCAGCCGGCATTCTGCAGGAATTTAGGAAGGTGCCAGACATGGCTAAGTCCAGCGACGTTCGACCCAAGATCACCTTGGCCTGTGGTGAGTGCAAAGAGCGCAACTACATCACCAAGAAGAACCGCCGCAACGACCCCGATCGCCTCGAGGTCAAGAAGTACTGTGCGCGCTGCAACAAGCACACCGCGCACAAAGAAACCCGCTAGCCCACCACGTCGAGAGGTCAGAGGATGTCACGTCTGAACGGCAAGGTGGCAATCGTCACCGGCGGCGGTCGCGGGATCGGGGCGGCTACGGCAGCCCGCCTCGCGGCGGAGGGCGCTGCGGTGGTGGTCAACGACATTGATGCCGAACCCGCCGAAGCCACAGTCGCCGGCATCCGCGCCAACGACGGCAAAGCGGTGACCTGCGTCGCCAACACCGTGGACTACACCGAAGCCGAGCGGCTGATCAACGTTGCGGTGGACCACTTCGGCGGCCTCGACATCCTCATCAACAATGCGGGCACCACCCGGGACAAGATGTTCCACGGCATGGACGACGCCATGTTCGACTTCGTGCTCGACGCCAATCTCAAGACCGCCATTCACTGCGCCCGCGCTGCGATGCCCGCGATGCGCGACGTCGCCAAGGCCGAGATCGCTGAGCACGGGCGGCCCGCCTACAACCGCAAGATCGTGTTCACCTCCTCAGTCGCCGCCCTGATGGGCAACCCCGGCCAGGTGAACTACGTGGCGGCCAAGGGCGGACTGATCGCCGTCACCAAAACGCTCGCGCGGGAACTTGGCGGCTTCGGCATCAACGTCAACGCGGTGGCACCGGGATTCGTAGAAACCCGGCTCACCCAAGCGCGGCAGGCTGGCGATACCTACGGCATCCCGGACCAGATGCGGGAGATGGCCAAGGGGCTGATTGCGCTCGGCCGACTGGGACGCCCCGAAGATATCGCCGCCGTGCACGCTTTCCTGGCCTCGCCGGATTCTGACTTCATCTCAGGCGTGACCATCCCGGTCACCGGTGGCCAGCTCGGCGGTATGTGAGGTCGGCGCAACCACCCACGCATCGGCAACCAGGCACATTCGAGGAGGCGCGATGCCGATCAACCCGACTTTCGTGGGGAAGGTTTATCCCACCACCGATGCCTACCAGGTGAGCCGGGAAAAGCTTCGGGAGTTCGCGACGGCGATCGGTGACCACAACCCGGTGTACCACGAAGTCACCGCAGCCCAAGCCCATGGCTATACCGATGTGGTGGCGCCTCCCACGTTCGCTTTCGCGTTGACTATGCGGGCGTTGGCCACAGTGATGTTTGACCCCGACCTTGCGATGGTCTACCCGCGGATCGTGCACGGTGAGCAGAGTTTCCACTTCCGTCGCCCGATCATCGCCGGCGATGAATTAGTGGTGGACGCCGTGATCACCAGCATCGACAGCACCGGTCGCAATGAGTTCCTCACGCTGGTAGCCGACGTTCGCACGACCGCCGGGGAGACTGTCGTGACCACCACCTCGGTTTTGGCTTCGCGTGGCACGGGGGCGGCGGCATGAGCATCCAGCGTTATGACGGTCATGCCCTGCAGGTGGGTGAGGTGGTGGCGTCGGTGCGCTACCCAGTGACCTTGGCGAACTTGGTGATGTATGCGGGCGCGTCCGGTGACTTCAACCCGATCCATTGGAATGAGCGGTCGGCGCTGGCCGCGGGCCTGCCCAGCGTGATCGCCCATGGCATGTTCACGATGGCGCAGGCTGGTCGCGCGGTCACCGACTGGATCGGCGACCCGGGCGCGGTGACGGAGTACGCGGTCCGGTTCAGCAGGCCAGTGGCCGTGCCCGACGATGACAAAGGCACGGTCATCGAGGTCGAGGTGCAGGTGAGCGAGGTGCTGGCAGACGAGCTGGTGCGGGTGGCGATCACTGCTCGCAGTGGCGGCGCGGACGTGCTGGGCAACGCCAGCGCGGTCGTGCGGCTGGACTAGTGCGCGTGCTGCTTTCAGAGGTCACCACGTTGCGGTTGGGCGGACCCTGTCAGGACGTCGTCGCGGCGGGAACGGAGGCCGAACTCATTTCCGCAGTGGCCCAGGCTGACGCGGATGGGGTGCCCACATTGCTGCTCTCCGGCGGATCCAACGTGGTGATCGCCGATGCCGGCTGGCCAGGTCGCGTTGTGCTCGTGCGCACGTCGGGAGCACAGGTGGATGCGGCTCCGGACACCGCTGGGGTGGTGGTGACTGCTGCCGCCGGGGAAACGTGGGACGGGTTCGCCCGCAGCATGGTTGCCGAGGGTTTCGGCGGGGTCGAAGCCCTCGTGGGGATTCCTGGCGCAGTCGGTTCGACGCCGATCCAAAACGTGGGCGCGTACGGTCAGGAAGTCGCCGACACGGTGGTGTCGGTGCGGGTGTGGGATCGGCGGCAACGGGCGGTGCGAACGCTAGCTGCGGCGGACTGCGATTTCGCCTATCGGGACAGCCGGTTCAAACGCGAGCCGGGCCGTTTTGTGGTGTTGGCGGTGACCTTCGCCTTGACGGCCACTGGAGAGTCGGCGCCGGTGCGCTACGCGGAGCTGGCCCGGCGCCTCGACGTCGTGGCGGGGCAGCGAGCTCCGGTGGGAGATGTCGCCACCGCGGTGCTCGGTCTGCGCGCGGGCAAAGGCATGGTGCTCGATCCGTCTGACCACGACACCTGGAGTGCGGGGAGTTTTTTCACCAATCCGATTTTGACGGCCGCCGAGGCGGTCG
>CAZVKB010000211.1:0-2792 GCA_964627505.1 uncultured Actinomycetes bacterium
GCCGGCGGCCGGGGACGTGATTCGTGTGGGTGAGCGCCGGGGTTGGCGTGGTTGAGCGCCGGGCTTCGTAGTCTCCTTCCACCATGTGAGGGCCACGTGGTGGAAGGAGCACTGGTAATGGTAAGACGAATCAAGGCCAAGTTGGTGTTGCAGCTTCGCGCGCAGGGCCTGTCGGGCAGGGCGATTTCTTCGGGGCAGGGCATGTCCCGGCACAGTGTGCAGGCGGTGATTGATGCCGCTGACCGGGTCGGGTTGGGCTGGGATGAGGCCGCAGAGATGTCCGATGCGCAGGTGTATGCGGCCGTGTTCCCGGGCCGTGGGATGCGCCAGAGCGTGTTCGTCGCGCCGGACTGGGTACGGGTGCACCGCGAGCTGGCGCGGGTCGGGGTGACGTTGAAACTGCTGCACGGCGAGTATGTGGATGCGGCCGTGAAGGCGGGGCAGCCGGCGATGAGTTACGACCGGTTCTGCCGGCTCTACGCCGACTACGCGAACGTTCTGGGTGCTTCATCACGGGTGGGTCACAAGGCGGCGCGCAGCGTGGAGGTTGACTGGTCGGGGCCGACGATGACGCTGGTCGATCCCGTCACCGGGGAGCTGTCGCGGGTCTACTTGTTCGTCGCGTGCCTACCGTTTAGCCGGTACGGGTTCGTGCACGCCTGCCTGGACATGCGCCAGGAGTCGTGGCTGCGCGCACATGTGGCGATGTTCGCGTTCCTGGGCGGCACGGTCCCGCGGATCGTGCCGGACAATTTGAAGACCGGGGTGATTTCTCATCCGCGGGAGGGCGAGGTCGTGCTCAACGACGCCTATCGGCAGCTGGCCGCGCACTATTCGGCGGCGGTGTTACCGGGCCGGGTCCGCCGTCCGAAGGACAAACCAAGCGTGGAAAACACTGTCTGGCACGTGGCGATGTGGGTGATCGCCGGGCTGCGCGATGAGACGTTCACCAGCATGGGGGTGTTGCAGTCACGGGTGCGGCAACGAGTCGAGGCCTACAACCGGGAGCCGTTCCAGAAACGTCCCGGTTCCCGGTTGGGCGTGTTCGTTGAGGAGGAACGGGCCCTGCTGGGGTCGCTGCCCGCGGCCCCGTACGAGGTGAGCACCTGGGTCTATGGCCGCAGAGTGGCCCGCAGCGGACATGTGGTGTGGTCACGGAACTACTACTCCGTGCCGTTCGCCCACATCGGCGCACGGGTCGACCTACGCGTCACCGACACGACGATCGAGATCTACCGCCACGATGAACGCCTGGGCAGTCACCTGCTGCTGGGCGCGACGGCCGTCAACCAGTATCAGACCAACGACGCCGACCTTGCCCACGGCCACCACTGGCAGGAATGGGACCGGGACCGCATCGATGCGTGGGCCGCACGGATCGGGCCGGCAACGACGACGGTGATCGGGAAGATCTTCGAGTCCGTGCAGATCCAGGAGCAGGGCATCGACCCGGCTCTGGCAGTCCTGCGGCTGTCGCGCCGATTCTCCCCGGCACGGGTGGAGGCGGCCTGCGGGCTCGCGTTGCGCGGCCCGGTGCGGTCCCCGCGCTACGCGCATCTGCGCCCGATCCTGGACACCGGACAGGACACCACCGGGCCCGACATACCCGTGGACGCCACCGAAGACGGCGGCTACGTGCGCGGCGGCGACTACTACACCGGTGGTGCCCGATGAACCATCTGGACACCGAAACGAAACGCAAACTGCGTGAGATGAACGCCGGCGACCTGCTCGACGCCATCGACACCCAAGACGAGTCGTTGGCCATCAGCCTGCCATTCGGTGAACGAGTGAAACTGGCCGTCGATGATGCCTACGCCACGTTCACCCACTCCAAAGTGACCGGTCTGGTACGCCGGGCAGGTTTGCGTTACCCCAACGCCGACCTGCGCCGCATCGACCTGCTCGACCAACGCGGCCTGGACCGGCACCTGCTCACCCAGCTGGGGTCGTGCTCGTTCATCGGCAGGCAGCAGAACGTCGTCTTCCACGGATTCACCGGATCCGGGAAGTCCTACCTGGGATGCGCAACCGCTAAACGTGCCTGCGAACATCGCATCCGCGCGCACTACATACGCATGCCCGACCTGGAAGAAGCATGGGTCGCCGCTGCAGACAAGCCCGGCGGGGCAGGAAAATTCCTGCGCAAGTATGCCGCGTACACACTGCTCGTCCTCGACGAATGGCTCCTGGACCGGCCAGGGGAATCCATGCGTGGCATGCTCCTGGAACTCATGGAACGCCGCTACGGTCTGGCCTCAACAGTGTTCTGCACCCAATACCAGCAGAAAGACTGGCACCAACGGCTCGGCTCCGGCGTCCACGCCGACGCCATCATGGACCGCATCATCCACAACGCCATCTGGGTCGACACCGGCAGCTACAACATGCGCGAACACACCGCCGACAAGGACCACCCACCGTCGGGGACGTAGCCAACACGGGACAGGGCGCCGGTGGCCCCCAACCGGCACGGCCACCGGCGCCCACCCGCACGAACCCCGGCGCCCAACCACACGAACCCCCGGCGCCCAAAGCCTCGAATACTCACATAGGGGTGGGCTCCTTCGAAGATGGCGGTCTCTGACCTCACGCCGTCTCGAAGGAGCCCACCGTAATGATCTCGCAGGAGGAAGACGTGGACGCACATGCGCTGCGCAGGCAGGGCTGGTCAATCAGTGCGATCGCCCGGCGCCAGCCCGACGGTGTGGTCATCGTCCACGCCGACCGTGGAGCCCAAGCCGGACTCAACCGGTCGTCGCAACACCCTGATCGAAGGGTGCTGTCGTGGG
>CAZVKB010000212.1:0-2775 GCA_964627505.1 uncultured Actinomycetes bacterium
AGCGCGGCATCGGCGCGGGCGTAGCAGGCGTCGAAGTTGGGGTCCGCGGCGTGCACCGCGGTTCCGCCCACCGACACCGTGATCGACACGTCGTCATCGCCGGGTAGCGCGAACGACATGTCGGCGAGGGTCGCTCGGAGGTGTTCGGCAACATCGCGGGCGATCGCAAGATCGGTGTCCGGGAGCAGGATCGCGAATTCCTCACCTCCGACTCGGCCAATGAAGTCACCTGGCCGAATGCCGGCAGCCAGGCGCTGCGCCACGCCGCTGAGCACATGATCCCCGGCTTGGTGGCCGAAGGTGTCGTTGATCCGCTTGAAGAAGTCGAAGTCGAGCACCAACAGCGACAACGGTGTGGGCCCTGCCTGCGCCGTGGCAAAACTCCGTACTGCCACCTCGTAGAAGTGTCGGCGATTGGCGACGCCGGTCAAGCCGTCCGTACTCGCCTCATGCTCCAACTGCGTGCGCAATTTATGAAGTTCGGTGATGTCTGTGGACAAACCGATCAGAGCAGTGGCAAGGCCGTTCTCGATCAAGGGGACCTTCACCGACCAGAAATACCGTGCTGCGCCGGTCCGATCCAGCAGCCGTTCTTCCCTGGCCTGCGTCTGTCGCGTAGCGAACACGAGCCGATCCAACTCGTGGATCGGCTCCAGGATTTCAGCGGAGAAGAAGTCCGCATCGCAATAGTTGACGATCTGGTCTGCGGGGACGCCGAAAAGTTCGGCGGAACTTCGGTTCACATAGAGAAATCGCCCCTGCCGATCCTTCACGAACACGTGGGCGTCGATGTGGTCCAACACGGTAGACAGCAGGGCGTTGCGTGCCGCCAAGTCGGAGTCGTGTGCGGTGGCGGCCAGCGGCTGGGAGGGTGGTGGGGCGGCTGGAGCGGCTGAAGCTTCAGTGACTTCAGCGGCGTCAGCGGCTTTCGAGGCGGCGGGGGTGTCGCTGGTGTCGGTGGCTGGCGGGACATCGGGGGCGTCGGGGCCGGGCGGACTACCGGCATCGGCTGCGGCCGCCACCGGGTGCACACCGTCAGAAGCCATGGCCCCACTGTGCCTCATCACCGATGGTGAACCGTCGGTCACCCGGCTCGCACGAGAGAACTCGCAGGAAGAAACCGCATTGGTGAGGGGTGGTGCACCCTGAGCCGACGTGCCGATTGCCAGGTGACATCGGCTCTCGTCAGAGGCGAGACATCCCCTAACCGCCTATCGCCAGTCCACCGTTGGCGAACAGCGGCTGTGGCGCCACCGTGGATTGTGGAGCGACCATGCCATTCGCGGCCACCGGTGCGGGCGGCGGCGTGTAGCGGCACACCGCGGGCGAGGGCCGCTGCAGGGCCACCACGTAGTTGGTGATCCGATCGTTCACACACGTTGAAGGCGTGAGCTGCCACAGGCCGTGTTCGGCGCCGATGTAGGTGACGAGTGTGGCCTTGGCGAAGGAGGCCCGCATCCGCAGCGCCCACAGCATCGGTGTGGAGCCGTCGTTGGTGGAGTTGGCGATCACCACCGGAAGGTTCTTCAGCTTCGCCAAGTTCGTCAGCGAGCGGGTGGTGGGCACCGGGTCGGGCCGCAGGCTCAGCCCGGAGCAGCCGAGCGCGTACTCGCCGGTGATCATGCCGCCGTACACAGGAGCGACTGTGACGTTGCGTTTGACGGCGGCATTTTGAGCCGCAGGTGTCATCCGATCGGCGTAATCCAGACAGTTCACCACCGAGAACGGTCCGCCCAGGTTGCCGTCGGTAGCCCCGAGTGTGGAGCGCAACAGGGTTCGGGCCTGCTCGCCAGCGGGGGTCGCGAGCCGGGCGTTGGCCACTGTGGTGTTGAAGACGCGGATGTCCGACCAACTGCTTTCGTTGGGGATTGCCCCCGCCAACGTCGTGAGGTAGTTCCAGCGGGTGTACTGCTTCCCATCGCCCAGCGCGATCGGGGTGGTCTCCAACCCCTTGAGCGTCGACATGATCGACGAGTGGGTGACCGGGTCGCCTGTGCGCATGAACAGCAGCGCCGAATCCAGCGCCACCCCACCTTCGGTGAGGCCGGCGTAGTTGCCCATCGGATCGATGTTGCCGTCGAGCACCATGGCCCGGACGCGATCGGGGAACATCAGCGCGTAGACGTAGCCGATGCGCGTGCCGTAACTGAGGCCCCAGTAGGTGAGCTTGGTGTCGCCGACGGCCACGCGGAGTTGGTCGAGGTCGCGGGCGGCGTTGTTGGTGCCGATGTAGTTGATGAACGATGCGTTGCTCTCCATACAGGCGCGATTTGCCGCGGCGGCGACGGTTTCGGAGGCGGCGCGGGCAGCAACCCAGTCCACTTTGCCGGTGGCGGGCAGCGTCAGGCGGGGCTCGGCGCAGTTCTGCAGCGCGGGCTGCGTTGATCCGATGCCGCGGGGGTCCCAACTGATGACGTCGAACTGCTGACGCACGCTGGCTGGCATCACGCTGGCCATGAACCCGACGTAGGCGGCGCCGGGGCCGCCCGGGCCGCCGGGGTTGACGAAGAGCGAGCCGGTTTTGGTGCCGGTGGCGGGCACTTTGGCGACCGCCAGGGTGAATTTCGGTCCGATGGGGTTGGCGTAGTCGTAGGGCACGGCCAAGGTGCCGCACTGGCGGGTGGGGGAATCGTCTGAGGGACATGCGCTCCAGTCGATCGTCGGTACGGCGATGGGCGGGCGCGGGACTGGGGCTTGTGGGGTGCCGGCTGAAGCTGGCGAGGTGAGGCCGACGGCGACGAACGCTGCCGTAGTCAGGGCGAGGGACACACGACG
>CAZVKB010000213.1:0-2773 GCA_964627505.1 uncultured Actinomycetes bacterium
CGAGCAGGCCTGTAATGACTCCGCTGTGCGCAGTGAAACTGAGATCGTCTACTGCTAGCACGCGACGATACCGACGAGTGAGATGTTCGACCCTCAGCATTCGAAGCCCGCGGTCAAGTCCTCTGGGGTGGTGTACGAATCTGTGTTCGTTGACCCTCAGGTGGTTCTAGTTTAGGCGCTGATGGCCTGGTTTGTGGTCTCCTTTTCGGGGGTTTCGGCGAGTTCACCGTCGATGACGGTGAGGCGGGCTTTGGCGAGTACTTCCAGGCCGATGTAGCGGCGCATCTCGGCCCATTCGTCGTGCTGTTCGGCCAGGACGGCGCCGATCAGGCGGATCGCGGAATCGCGGTCGGGGAAGATGCCCACGACGTCGGTGCGGCGCCGGATTTCGCGGTTGAGGCGCTCGTTGGGGTTGTTGGACCAGATCTGGCGCCAGATCTGGCGGGGGAATCCGGTGAAGGTCAGGATGTCGCCGCGGGCCTCGTCGAGGTAGTCCGCCACGGCGGGCAGTTTGACCGCCAGTTCGGCCACGACACGGTCGAACTGGGCGTGCACGGCTTTGGCGTCGGGCTGGTCGTAGACGCTGTGCAGTAGCGCCTTCACCCCACCCCAGGCGTGCTTGGGTGTGACCGACATCAGGTTCGCCGAGAAGTGCGTTCGGCAGCGCTGCCAGGCCGTTCCGGGCAGGGTGGCACCGACCGCGGCGACCAGCCCGGGGTGGGCATCGGAGGTGACCAGCTTGACCCCGTGAAGGCCGCGTGCGACCAGGTCGCGAAAGAACGCCAGCCAGCCCGCGCCATCCTCGGCGGTGTGCAGCGCCAGGCCGAGGATTTCCCGGTAGCCCTCAGCGTTCACCCCGGTCGCGATCAGTGCGGCGACCTTGACCACCCGGCCGCCCTCACGCACCTTCATCGTCAACGCGTCCGCAGCCACGAACGTGTACGGCCCGGCATCCAGCGGGCGGGTGCGGAACGCCTCGACCTGGGCATCGAGGTGCTTGGCCATCTCGGACACCTGCGACTTGGACAGCCCGGTGATGCCCAACGCCGCGACCAGCTTCTCCACCCGCCGGGTCGACACCCCCAGCAGGTAGGAGGTGGCCACGACGGTCACCAGGGCGGCCTCGGCACGCCGGCGCCGCCCGAGCAGCCAATCCGGGAAGTACGAGCCCTGGCGCAGCTTCGGGATCGCGAGCTCCATGCTGCCCACGCGGGTGTCCCACCGCCTACTGCGGTACCCGTTGCGCGAGTTCGTGCGCTCCTCGGAACGCTCGCCGTAGCCGGCCCCGCAGATCGCGTCAGCCTCCGCGGACATCAACGCCTGCGCGAAGTTGCGCACCATGTCGCGCAGCAGGTCAGGACTCGCTGCCGCGAGGTGCTCCTCCAAGAAACCGGACAGGTCAATACTGGGTGTTGCGGTCATCGTGTTGCTCCTCATCTGGGATCCATTTGCCTGGCTCCCTGAGGATCACGCGGTGACCGCACTGCTGTGCGGCACCACGCCGAACTACCATCTCTTACACCACTTCCCCGGACTCAACTAAGCCCGCAACAGTCGCAGTGAACACCGCTAGCCCATGCACACACCTAGCATGGCCGAAATTCGCAGCCCGCGCGCGTAGACATCGCGGCAGACGGGTGACCGATGCGAGTGATGTTCGTTCACCGATCGCTCGCCCGACGACCACTTCCGCTCACGCTGGCCTCCGGCTGGCGGTGGACACCGCAGCGCTGTCAAGATGGCCACCATGTCGCCATCGACCCAGTCCGAACATTTTGTGGAACGCCTCAACCTTGATCGCATCGATCGGGACTTGTTTGTAGGCCGGTGCCACGCCGGCTCCCCGCTGCGGGCGTTCGGAGGACAAGTGGCTGCGCAGGCATTGATTGCCGCCGGGCGCACGGTGGACGAGACAGACCGACGCGTGCATTCGCTGCACGCCTACTTCATCCGGCCTGGACGCACCCAGGATCCGATCGTGTATTCGGTGCAGCGGGTGCGCGATGGCCGCTCGTTCACCACGCGCCATGTCACAGCGGTGCAGTATGGGGAGACGATTTTCACCATGTCTGCTTCGTTTGCCATCAATGAACCGACGTTGCACCATCAGGCGCCAGCACCAGCGGTGCCGCGGCCGGAGGACGTCCCGCGCAGCGACTTTCTCTACGACGGGGACGAGCTTCGGACGCCGGAGAAGGGATATCCAACCAAGGCACTGCTGGAACGGCGACTGGTTGACCCCGAGTCGGTGGCCCAAGCTACCGGCGGAACGGCCACCCGCGTGGCATGGACGCGCACATTGGAACGCTTGCCGGATGACCCGCTCATCCATGTGTGCTCGCTCACCTACTTCTCGGACCTCACCCTGATAGGGGCCATCTTGGAGCCGCATGGTGGCCGGGCGGCGCACCCCGAGTTGGCACTATCCTCGCTTGACCACGCGATGTGGTTCCATGCGCCGTTCCGCGCGGACGAATGGACCATGTTCGTGCTCGATTCCCCGGTTGCCTCCCGTGGCCATGGGCTGGCGCGCGGCGAGTTCTATCGTGAGGATGGCACTCTGATCGCCTCTGTCGTCCAAGAGGCGTTGCTGCGTGAACGATCCCCTGGGGGTTCCACTTCCTAGCCCTCGGCAACGTTTCACTTTCTGTCCGTTGGTGACGGGGAGTTCGTCCCGGTCAAGCAGATAGACCCTGTGGCGCACCACAGGTCCCCGGTACCCGTGGAAAGAGGTAACAATGAGCAGGTTTGCAGGACGAGTAGCCGTGGTTAC
>CAZVKB010000214.1:0-2772 GCA_964627505.1 uncultured Actinomycetes bacterium
TGCACGCCGCGGACCCCAACTTCGACGCCTGCTACGCCCGCGCCGATGCCGCGCTATACCGCGCGAAAGCAGCCGGCCGCAACTGCATGCGCCTGGCTGGCGACTGAGGACCGAAATCGGTTCCAGTAAGCCGCGCCCAACTGGCGGGGTAATCGTGGTCGAGTAATCGCATGTGCGGGCGCACGCGGATACCGTAGAAAGGCTGCGGATACCGGGAGGTGGTGACAGTGATCACAGGTGCAACGTCAAGTGGCGCAAGTAGGTTGCAGATGGTGATCGGCCTGCTGACCGTTTTCGTAGTAATCACTGGGGTACTTGGGGCCGTTGCGATTGTCAACCGTGACAGCAGCGATGTCACATCGGCTAGGGGCCCGGGGGATGTCACCGGCGAGATCGCCCTGGCGGGATGTGACGTGGCACCCGACCAACTGCAGGTGTTTGGCAAGCCTTGGCAAATGACCCCGGTCGACCTCGGTGCCGAATCTCCAACGTTGGAGCCCACACCCAGCGCCACCGAGTCCCCGACCGATTCGGCATCACCATCGCCCACCGAAAGTCCGAGCACTACCGAAAGCCCCGCAGCCTCGCCCTCCGGGCGCCCAAGCCCTAGCGGGTCGCCGACCACACCGTCGCCGACACTGCGCCCCACCCCCACCCGAACCGTCGTGCCGACGCTGTCACCCTCGCCCAGCCAGCCGAACATTCGCGTGAACCCAGCCGTCTACCCCCAAGATCCCGCCGCGTCATCCGTGAGCCCAACCAACACTGATCCCTCCGGCAGCCCGGCCACTGATCCCACCACCAAGCCGACCCCAAGCCAGACCACCCCGGCTATGCCGATCGCTGCGGTCAGCGAAACTCGCGCGACCGTCACTGAAGCCAGCCCCGGAGTATTTCGCTTCCGGTTGGCAGGCGATCGACCGGGCTTGGCCTTCCGTTTGCGACTGGCAGTGACCGTGCCCGGGTGCGAGAAGGTGGCGTGGACCCCCATCGCCGGCCTGAAGTACGGCTCAGCGCTGGCAGGCGGCGAACCCGCTAAAATCAGCGGCGCCGTACTCGATACCGAACTCCAGGTGCTCCAAGGCACCACCGATGCACAGCGACTAGACGGCGCGGTGCTGGGCACCTGGGGCACCGAAGACGTGGTGGACTGGACGGACCCCCTCAACGCTCGCCGTGTATTCCACTGGGCGTCTGCCGCCCCCGGCGTCACATCTGGACGCTGGGAAGTCTCAGCGCTGCCCTTCCCGGACACTTGCCTGGGTGTGAGTCCCGTGATCGCCAGCGACGTTGCACCCTATGCCACCGGTGCGCTCGGTCAGAACTTCATGGACACCTCCTTCACCATCAACTTCGCCGACATCTACGCGATGGTGAAAGCCACCGCAGCCGACTCCGCGCCTACCGATGCGATCACAGACATCTACTACCAAGGCGCCACCATCGCCAAAATTTTGGCACCACCGGCTGTGTGGGTGCGGGTGGTGCCTACGTCCGTCGACACCTCCGAAGCGTGCGCCGCGGCGCCATCGAACCAGGTCAAAATCAGTTTCGGCACGACCGACCCAGCGCAAGTGCAGAATCTCGATGGTTGGGGTGGGGCTCGGCCCGTCGATGTCGATTGGCAGACCTACACGCCGTACCGACCGTCACGCGCGAGCGTCACCGGCGGCGTCCCGCTGATTGAGATCATCGCCCCGCACACCCTGCCCAAAGCGGGCGACACGACTGCTTTCTTCAACGATCCGATGGGGTCCATGATCCTTTCGTCTGGGCAGTATCCCTTCGGCGCCACTCCACCGGTGGGGCAACGCTTGGTGCTGTGGCAACCCGCTGGCGACGACTCGCTGTGGGATGAATTCGGCGAGGCGCTCTGGTCTGTTGCCGAAACACTCGGCGCCGGCTACGTAGTAGATGCCATCAACTGGGTGGCATCCACCTACGAGGACGTCAAGGCGGGAGTCGTGGCGGTTGTCGCAGATGTCATCACGGCCGCTGGGCTGGTCGACTGCGGGCCGGGTAGCACTTGTCGGGAAGGGATTGAGGCAGCCTTGACCGCCGGCCTCGTGGCCTTGGGGATTCCACCATCCCTGCCCAACTTCTCCGAACTCGCCAACCAGGGCTTGGACTACCTCGCCGCCCAGGTGGCGCAGGAAACTGGCCTGCCAGTGGAGCAGGCCATGGACGTGGCGCGTGAGGCTGTCAGCCGATTGGCCACCACCGGTGGGAGCGCAGCAGGTGCCGCCTGGCCCGGCTTCGGTGAGTGGTACACCGATTTGCGCTTACCCGAACTCGGGTCCATGACCCTGCGCGTCACCCGTCCGGCCGATTCTCCGGACGGACCAAATGTGGGGGCGCTGAACCTCACCGGCGATGTGTACCAATCTGCCACGACCGCACCCCAATTGCTGCCGGGCCAGAGCATCACGTTCCCCATCACGTTGCTTCCTCAGACTGCCTACCTGGGCTTCTCTGGCGGCGACCCGTCCTACACGACGAATGCGTGGGTGGCCAACGTCTTCAAGCCCAGCGAGCAAACTTCGCTGACTGTCACGGCTGGCCCGCAGTCATCGGTGCTGGGTACGTTGGAATTTCCCACCCACACACCGCTCGGATACGCCGGAGTGCCCACGACCATTACCAACGGCGGCTGAGCACCGTACCCGCCGCCACCAGATCACCCGGAGCGCCCGTCGGGAACCACAGACCGTCACGCCCGCTGCCAGTGCATCCGCACTGCGATTGTAGAGACGGCGATGGTAATCACCACTG
>CAZVKB010000215.1:0-1376 GCA_964627505.1 uncultured Actinomycetes bacterium
CCTCACTCCGGGGTGCGGGGCGGGGACGGAGTCGCGTCCAACGCCACCGGTGCCCCATCGCGGCCCGACTGCAAGGCCGCCAGCGAATAGGCCAGCAGATCGCGGCCCTGTCGCCCGGTGAGGATCGGCTCCCCGCCGTCGGTGAGCACATCGATGAAGTGTCGGCCCGAGCGTTCGAACGAGACTCCCCAGTCGGCGTCCATGTCGTCGTAGTGGGTGGTCGACCCGTTGCGATACATCACCACCGGCGCCACGTCCAGCATCCGGCCATGCCCACGGGTCACCCAAATCACGCCCTTAGTACCGGTGATCTCCACCCGATCGTCTTGGCCGTAATACGCACCGTGCAATGTGAGCTCCGGTGACAGCGTCACTTCGAACGAGCCCACGGCGCCGTCGTCGTATTGCCACGACACCAACGACGGTGAGTCCAACGCGCCGCCGAACGACGCCCCGATGTAGGCGTGCACACTCTTGGGAAAACCGTGCAGGTACCAAGCCGTGGCGAATTTGTGGTGGCCGTCGTCGAACACCTGCGGACCGCCACCGGCCTTGGCGGCATCGAACCGCCACGCCATCGCCTCCGCTGGGACCGCCCAACCCTCTGGGCTGAACCCGGCGTTCGACTTCAACCGAATCGCGAGCACATCGCCGATCTCGCCCTCGTCGATCATGCGGCGGGCCCGCTGGATCGGCGGGTAGAACACGAAGTTCTCGAAGATCTTGAACGGCACGCCGGTGCGATCTGCCGCCGCAATCAACTGGTCGGCTTCGGCCAGTGTGAGCGCCATCGGCTTCTGCAGCGATACCGCCTTGCCCGCGTCCATCGCCGCCACCGCCAAGGGCAGATGCAGATGGTGCGGGACGAGCATCTCGACCATGTCGATCGAATCGTCGGCGAACATCTCCGCGGCGTCCGCGTATTGGCGTGAAGGATCCACACCCCAGGTGTCGCCGCGGGTGGTCCGGTTGTGCTCGTCGGGGTCTGCGATGGCTGCGATGCGCGCTTTGGGGTTGTCCCGGTACGCCCGCGCGTGGAGGTCGGAGATCCGGCCCGCGCCCACAAATCCCACATTGATCATGTGCCCGGCTCCTCAGTGTCTGCTGTCTCGGGGGACTCCGCGGAAGGTGCGGTCTGGGTGGTAGCGGTGGCGTGAAAGCTTGTCGCGGGATCGGGGGTCTCTGCAGATGTGACGCTTTCAGCGGTAGGAGCCCCTGTGTCGGCCGGCGTGGCTGCGGCGGTGGGATGGCCTGTGGCAGCGGGCAAGACTTCGCCACTGTGCGTGGCTACAGGACCGGCCGCGCCCACGGCATCCCAGAGGTCGAGATCCGCGCCCTCATTGGCCCCGAGCTGGTTGATCTCCACAACATCAAGG
>CAZVKB010000215.1:1386-2743 GCA_964627505.1 uncultured Actinomycetes bacterium
AACACATGCTGGGTGTGCAGTCGGCGCCAGCCGAACTCCACTCGCTGCTCCGGGCGCCAATCGGCCCGACGGCGTGCCAACTCGTCGGCGTCAACCAACAGGTCCACCCAACCCGCGGGCACGTCCAACCGGATGATGTCACCGTCGCGCACCAACGCCAGCGGTCCGCCCACCGCGGCCTCCGGCGCCACGTGCAGCACCACCGTGCCATACGCGGTACCGCTCATTCGGGCATCGGAGATCCGCACCATGTCGCGCACTCCCGTGGCAGCGATCGCATTGGGCAGCGGGAACGAACCAGCCTCGGGCATGCCGGCGCCGACCGGACCGGCATTGCGCAACACCAGCACAGTCTCCGGGGTGATGCCCAGCGCGGGATCGTCGATCCGGCTCGCCACGTCTTCCGGCGACTCGAACACCACCGCCGGACCTTCGTGAACCAGCAGTTCCGAACTCGCCGCCGCCACCTTCATGACCGCCCCGTCGGGGGCCAACGATCCCCGCAGAACCGCGAGCCCACCAGCGGGTTTGACCGGATCGGCAAGCGGTCGAATCGTGGTGGTCCCAGGGGCCGGCCCAGCCGACACGGCCAACCGGTCGGCAATCGTGCCACCCTCCACTACCGCCGCCGAGGTATCGAGGAAACCCGCCAGTACCGTGAGCAATGCAGGCACACCACCCGCAGCGTGCAGGTCTTGCAGGTAGCCAGCCCCGGCGGGTTTGAGGTCGGTGATCACCGGCACATCCCGCGACACGGCAGCGAAGTCGTCGAGCGCCAACGGCACACCGGCCCGTCGGGCAATCGCCAACAAGTGCACCACGGCGTTGGTGGAGCCGCCGATTGCCGCGAGCACCACCATCGCATTGTGCAGCGAAGCCGGCGTCACCAAATCTCGCATTGGCACCGGCCGCTCCGCCGCCGCCAACCCAACCGCAGCCCGCCCAGCCGCCGCCCCAGCCCGCAGCCGATCCCCGGAAGCCGCCGGTGCCGTCGCCGATCCCGGCAGCGCCAACCCCATCGCTTCCACAATGCAGGCCATGGTGGATGCCGTGCCCATCACCATGCAGGTACCGCCGGTAGTGGCCAGCGCCTGCGACACCTCGGCAATCTCGGCCTCATCCAACCGGCCGGCCCGGTGTTCGGCCCACATCCCACGGCAATCGGTGCAGGCACCCAGCCGCTGCCCCCGCCAGGTAGAAGTGATCATCGGCCCGGCCACCAGCGACACCGCCGGCAACCCCGCCGACACCGCCGCCATCACGTGCGCGGGCACGGTCTTGTCACACCCCCCGACGAGCACCACTGCGTCCATCGGTTGGGCGCGCAGCATCTCCTCGGTCTCCATCGCCGCCAAGT
>CAZVKB010000216.1:0-2670 GCA_964627505.1 uncultured Actinomycetes bacterium
CGACGGCTCGTCTCGTCATGGCTGTTGCTCACCGAGCTGCATTGTGCTGCCAACCTGTACCCGGATGTTGTCGAACTCGATTCGGTTGGAATCGTGCTGGACACCGTCACTTTGATCGATCTCACGCGTGGTGACCTACTCACGGCCGGGACGCTACCTGGGTGGCTGCGTTCCAATGACGCTGTGCATCTGGCTGTCGCGCTGCGCGTTGGGGCTGACGAGTTGGTCACCTATGACGCCGAACTTGCGGCCGCGGCCATCACCGCTGGCATCGTGGCCGTGGACCCGAGCTGACAGCAGGCGCGGTTGGCGCGAGGGCTGTCGCAGCAGCAGCTGGCCCATGAGCTTGGCATCAGTCAGGGGTATGTCTCCGAGCTCGAAACGGGCAAAGCCTCCCTTGCGCTCACGAGGATCTTCGAGGTCATGCGGGTCACAGGGATGACGATGTACGCCGAAGTTCCCGAGGGGGCCAGCGATGCCTAGCTTGCAGGTGGTGCTCTACGGCACCGTCGTCGGCGCGCTCGTGGGCGATTCGTGGCGCGATTTCGACTTTGTCACAAGCAGCGAAGGCCTGGATCGGTTCGGTATCGGCAGCACAGTTCTGTCCGAGTCGGTGCCGCTGGTGCTGCGTCAACCACGGGATATGGCCGCTCGGCGCCGGAACTTCTTTGCCGAATTGCTGCCCGAGGGACCCGCGCGCCTCGCCCCGGCGTATGACGTCGTACCTCTGACTCATTACCCGGGCGTTGACGGGCGTATGGCGATGTCGGTGAACGGCGTCTACGACCAGCGGCGAATTAGTCGAGGTGACCTCATCGCCGAAGCCAGGCGGTGGGGTCTGGGAACCGATCGTGCCGAGGTTGTTGTCGAGCGGACGTTGTCGGCCATCCGCGAAACGGCACAGCATGAGAAACCCCATGCGCGGGCCAATGCCGGCCTGCCTGAGGCGATCGACACCGCCGCTGGCCGACTCGTGGAGGCTGACAACGCGACTCGGTCTTGAGTCGGACGCGGTCGGCATCGCCCCGGTGCTTCCATCCCATCGGTGCGCCTCTCGCGGCTCGGGCCATCAATGATGCATGCGAACTGGGTTTGCAGCCCAACGAGCCCGCGGCGATTGCACGCGCCGATCGACCCGGACTCTTGCACTACGGTGGTTGCCAGGGGCACAGCCTGCACCGGCGCAGCCCTGGATCGGAGTGCCGAAATGCCCAGACGTCTTGCCCAGTCCTACAAGCGGCATCCAGTCACCGAGGGGTATGACGCCATCGTGATTGGTTCTGGCATCGGCGGGCTGGCGTGCGCTGCTCTGTTAGCCAAGCACGGTAGCCGCAAGGTGCTGGTGCTCGAACGGCACTACACCCCAGGCGGATACACCCATGTGTTCCACCGGCCCAACTACGACTGGGACGTGGGCCTGCACTACCTCGGCGGTCTTGAGCCGGGGTCGCCGATCCGACGGGTGTTCGACGACATCTGCATCCGGCCCATCGAATGGGCCGACATGGGCGAGGTGTACGACCGGGTGATCATCGACGGGGACATCTACGACCTACCCAAGGGTCGAAGAAACCTGCGCGCGATGCTGCTTGATCGATTCCCCGGGCAGGAGTCCGCGATCGACGGATACTTCGCGGCCGTGCACGCTGCGGCCTCGGCTTCGATGCCGTTCCAGGCTGCCAAGACGCTGCCCGGCCCGGTTGCTGCGGTGGTTGGCCCAGTGCTGCAGCGGCGGTTTCGGCGCTGGTCGGATCGCACCACTCGTGAGGTGCTCGCCGAACTCACCGATGACCCGCGGCTGATCGCAGTGCTTACCGCGCAGCTCGGCGACTACGGCTTGCCACCAGCCGACTCCAGTTTCGCTATGCACGCGATTGTGGCTAGCCACTACTTCCGAGGCGGTTACTACCCGGTGGGAGGTTCGGGCGTGATCGCGGAGTCGATCATTCCGGTGATCGAACAGGCTGGCGGCACGATCCTCATCAGCGCGGAGGTGGCCGAGATTGTGATCGAGGACGGCCGCGCAGTCGGTGTGCGGATGGCCGCCGACGATGCCGTGATCCGAGCCCCGATGATCATCAGCGATGCGGGGGTGGCCACGACTTTCGGCCGCCTTGTGCCGCACGACGTCGCACAGCGGTCGGGGTTACTCGCGCACCTCACTCAGGTCGGCCCGTCTCTGGCGCACTTGTGCCTTTACCTGGGGTTTGAGCAGACGGCGGAGGAACTCGACCTGCCCAAGCACAACCTGTGGATATATCCCGGAGACGATGTCGAGAGCGCCTTCCGCGCCAGCCGCGCTGATCCGCAGGCGCCGTTTCCGGTGCTATACGTGTCTTTCCCGTCGGCCAAAGACCCAGACTTCACCCGCCGCCACCCAGGTCGGGCCACGGTCGAGATCATCGTCCCGGCGCCGTATGAATGGTTCGAGCCGTGGGCCGACAGTCGCTGGAAGCACCGCCCCGAGCAGTACGACGAATTCAAGAAGACGCTGGCTACGCGCATGTTGGAAAGCCTCTACGCACAACTGCCGCAACTACGCGGGCAGGTCGCCTTCCAGGAGATTTCCACTCCGCTGAGCACCGCGCACTTTGCCGGCTACGAACGCGGCGAGTTGTACGGCCTTGAGCACACCCCGGCCCGTTTCGCCGAAGACTTCCTCAAGCCCAC
>CAZVKB010000217.1:0-2670 GCA_964627505.1 uncultured Actinomycetes bacterium
TCGTCGGCCGCCTGACTCGACAGCGTCACCGTGCGCGGGGTAGCGCCTAGGTAGGGAATGGCGCCGACCACCGACCACACCGGGTCGGAAGTCTTCGCCCGTGCGTCGGTGGTGAGCACCGAAGCTTCAGTCACGGCTGTGTCGGCGGCCTCCACATCACCGGCCAACAGTGCCGACTGGGCTCCGGACAGGGCGTCGGCAGCGCTTTCGAGGGCACGCTTCGCTAGCAAGCCGGTGTAGGCGATCCAAGCAGCGGATGCGGCAATGACCAACACCAACACCAGGATGCCCAGGCCCACCCAACAACCCGTCTTGCGCTTTTCGGCCATGCCGAGTGTCTCCTTCACGGTGATGCGATCCGAAGGCCAACGCTACGCCACCGGGCAGGCGCGCCGGGGCAATGGCTTTCCCGCGCCGCTCACCCGCCGCGGTGCGCCATGCCGCTAGCCCACTAGACGAGCCCCACACGGCTCACCCGCTGGACGACCCCCGCACCGCGCCGCTCACCCGATGGACGACCCCCGCCACAAATCAATCCCGCCCTCACCGGCGTACACATCAATCGCCGCCAACTCTTCGGCATCGAAATCAAGGTTGTCCAGTGCCGCGATGTTGTCGCGCAACTGCCCCACACTGCTGGCGCCGATCACCAGCGACGTCATCCGCGGATCGCGCAACGCCCAGGCCAGCGCCATCTGGGCCAGCGACTGGCCCCGCGCCACCGCCAGATCGTGCAGCCCTTGCAAGCGGGCGACGTTGTCGGCGGTGAACAACTCAGTGGAAAGCGATGTCCCACGCGACGCCCGCGACCCAGCCGGAATCCCGTCTAGGTACTTGTCGGTGAGCATCCCCTGCGCCAACGGCGAAAACGCGATGCACCCCACGCCCTCCTCGTCCAGCACGTCAAGCAGTCCCTCATCCTCGATCCAGCGATTCAGCATCGAATACGACGGCTGGTGAATCAGCAGTGGCGTGCCCATGCTGCGCAAGATCTCGGCGGCCTCGCGCGTGCGCTCGGGCCCATACGACGAAATACCCGCATACAGCGCCCGACCGGAGCGCACCGCGGTGTCGAGCGCGCCCATGGTCTCGGCCAGTGGAGTATCGGGGTCGAAGCGATGCGAGTAGAAGATGTCGACGTAGTCCACGCCCATCCGCGCCAGGCTCTGATCAAGGCTTCCCAGCAGGTATTTCCGGGAACCGAGGTCGCCATAGGGGCCGGGCCACATGTCCCAGCCGGCCTTGGTGGAGATCACCAACTCGTCGCGATACCCGCGCAGGTCCTCGCGCAGAATCCGGCCGAAGTTGCGCTCGGCCGAGCCATAAGGCGGGCCATAGTTGTTGGCGAGGTCGAAGTGGGTGACACCGAGATCGAAAGCGGTGAGGATGATGTCGCGCTGCACCTCCAACGGCCGATCGTCGCCGAAGTTGTGCCACAGCCCGAGCGAGAGTAGCGGCAGTTTGAGGCCGCTACGGCCGGTGCGGCGGTAAGTCATGGTGGCATAGCGGTCGTCGGCGTGCTGGCGATCCATCAGGCGCTCCTCTACAGATGCGTGGCTCGGCCAACCTACCTGGTGGCGAGCTAACACCGCGCGCGGCGAGGTTCACGGCCCGGATCGATCGAAAGCTGGCCGAGAGTAGAGCGGGCGTTTGTGTGTGCACGCTGCGCATAGGGCACAATTCCGCTCGGCACGCGCGCAGGTGGACAGGATTGCTCGATCCGCGATGTTAGCGTGCGCAAGATGAGGAGTGTGGCGACCAAACCGCCCGGGATTTTTGCCTGCCATAGCCCCGGGATCGGGCTGAAGCGGCATGAGCAGTCGGACGGACTCGCGCTCGTGACGCGTGGGATGTTGGAGGTGTGATGGCCGCTCCACCATCAGCGTCGATACCGCCAGTCAACCAGGGGCGATCGGAGCCGTCGGATCCATCTGCGATCGCCGCGATCGCTGATGCCATCGGAGTCGCGCGACGCGGATCGGTGATGTCATCGGTCAACTCGCGCGCGCGGATTGCCCGGCTTGTGTTGATCATCGGGATTCCCGCGATCATTTTTGGACTGTATGCCCTACACGCATCCGTGGTTGCGGTGCCGACCTACGACTTCATTTCCAAAGCACAGTTTGGCTGGGCGGCGCTCTACGCGGTGCTGCTGTACTTGTCGGCACATGCGCTCGGTCTGCCAGACCTAGCCAAGAATGCGCAGTCCGGTGCATGGTTGGGTGCGACCGCCGCGCTGCTGGGAGCGGCCTCGATCTCGCTCGTGCAGTTTGTGCTGGGCAGCGGGCTGTTGCCGCGGTTTGTGGTGTTGGGGTCGGCGGTGTTGATGGTTCCGCTGTCGGCCGGGGCGGCGCGGATCGCCAACGGGGTGGGACGTCTGCCGAAGACGCGGGTGCTGGTGGTGGCTGCTGAAGCCGATCTGGCGGTGTTCGCCGCCGACGTGCGCCGCGACAGCGAACGCCCAGCCATCGTGGTCGCCAGTCTGACCCCGGTGGAGGCCGGTGAACGGGGAGAGGCGATGTGTGAGCGCGCTGCTCAAGTGCAGGCCACGGTGGTGGTGCTGAGCGCGGCAGCGCTGTTGGATGAGGCAGTAGTGGCGCAGGCGCGGGCCCTACATGCGGCGGGTGTGCGGATTCGCACGGTCACCCAGTTCTATGAGCAGTGGTTGGG
>CAZVKB010000218.1:0-2665 GCA_964627505.1 uncultured Actinomycetes bacterium
ACCTTGTGGATGAGACCGGACGGCATTGTCCAGGTCCAACCCGTCAACAACCCAGCCTGGTCACATGCGGTGGCCAGGCCTTGGCCCAGGTGAGTCTTCTGGTTGTGGTGTCGCCGGCACAACGGTCCCAAATTTGCCGGATGGGATCTCGGCTCAGCCGGCCACGGGATCGTATGATCCAGATCGCAATTCTCAGCCACAGCCAGACACCCTGGGAATCGGCACTGCGGTTCGCGTGCTGTGATGGCACGGGCAAGAGCCGCCGTGGGACGGTAGCGGTCCGGAGGAGCGGCGATCACCTGACCCGAGACGTCTGTCAGCCATGCCCGCCACACCCCATCGGCAGCGAGCGATCGAGCCACCCCAGCCGGAACTGCACCCAGACCCGGAATGTAACCAGGATCATCGGCCAGCCCGAGCAGAGTTTCCACACTTGCCACAACTCGGACATCCACGGATTCCGTGGCGGCCAATCGCCCTGATATTCCGCTCTGACTGGGATCGCCGGGATTGGCGAGCAGAAGGTCGCTAAGCAAGTCCGCTCGCCTTTGATCCAACAGTCGTTGGTCATCTTCTGGAGCGTCAGCCGACTGTGCTTGAGCTAGTGCCGTCAGCCGGTGGTGGATCCGGAAGGCATCGATTTCGGGCAGCAAGGCAGCCAACCATGTGGTGCCGTCGCCGACCGGGCGAAGTTCCACCCTACGACCCTCCCGTGCCAGGCGCTGCAAGTCTTCCAAAGCATCCGGGCAGTGCCGACACAAAGCGGCTCGAGCAGCATGACGGGCTTGTGCCGGTGTCCACCCGCGATGTCCGAGACCGCGCAAATGATTGATTTGGGAGCTCAGCTTCGCAGCGATCTGCTGGCCAAGTGGATCATGAACCGCGGCCAAAACGTCGCAGATCGCGTCGCATGCCGGGCCGCTCAGCAGGCCTGCGAGCACCACCCCTGCAAGCGGCGCGCAGTGGGCCCGACGACGTGCAGATGCGATCCGGGCACTCGCTGAACGGGGAGACAGCCGGAGCACGGCAGCGAGTTCTTCCCGCACCGGATCGGCAATGACTGTCCCGAGCCCGGTGTCATACTCCAACGGCCCGGCACCGGCCGCAGCGACGATGGCCGCCCCGGCGTAATGCTGCACCCAGGAGGTGCAGGCAGCCCAGGCGGCGGCGAGCACCAACTGGCACGCACAGGGAAGCCCAGCAACGGAGCCGGGGGACACGAACACGCACATCTCGCCTGGTTCAGCATCAGCCGCATCGGCAACAACCTCCATACCCCCGGTTGGGGTCAGCAACCGGCGCATCTGGCCACTCACCGCGATGGCGTCAGCACTGTGATCGCACGGACATCGCCGCAGAGGTATCTGCTGTAAGCGAGTCAGCAACTCGATGCCCGCGGGCAAACGCATCAGTTCCCGCACCTGGGGATGACGCACAGCTGCGATCCAGTCAGGTTCCACCCAGCCTGCGAACTCCGCAGCCACCGCAGCTGGTGGGTGTGCCGCCGCGGCGGATGTTGCAGACACAGTTGTCGCGAGCGAGTTGGACCGGGGACGCATGATGAGGACTCCTGTCTTGGAGAAGTGTCCGGCCCGGTCTGAACATCGACTTCGCTGCCTCATCGACCCGATGCCCCTAACCTAGCTACAACCTCCGACAGAATTCAGCCGCCGCGTCAGCGTCCGAAATCCCAGCCAGGAGCGTGCGAGACCGCCTCAAGTGGTTCACCTCCCCGTCCCTACCCCTCCTGCCGGCCACAATCGGCGCCCCGCCGCCTGCCCCGCCCGTGTGCCACGATCCTAAAGTGTCGGAACCGCAATCTAGGCTGAAGCTCATCGCTCGATCGGATCAGGAGGTCCCAGCATGGCCATGGCGGTCGATGACCTCGTTTACCAGCGCACGCACAGTCCGGCGTGGCGGCTCTTGCGCGCCGAATCCGCACCTTACGTTGCTGCATTTCTGCACGACATCTTTGTGGCGGGCAACCGGCGGGACATCCCCGAGCGAGAACTCATCGATCTGCTCGACGACTTTATTTACCGGGTACGCCAAGGTGAACCAACAGCCATGGCCCGCCCACCGCGCGAGTACCTGCGCCAATGGGCCGACGTCGAACACTTTGGCTGGCTGCGAAGCGCCTACCCCGAAGGTGCCGACGAACCTCACTACGACATCACTCCAGCTGCCGAGCGTGCGCTTTCCTGGTTGGAGACTCTCACCGAGAGGTCCTTTATCGGCACTGAATCACGATTATTGACGCTGATCGAACTTCTGCGTTCGATGATGGAAGGCACCGAAACCGACCCACTCGAACGCATTCGGGTATTGGAAGCTCGCCGTGCCGAACTCGATGCCGAGATCGAGCGAATCCAGGCGGGCGATATCCGAGTGATGGACGAGACGGCCGTGCGCGACCGATTCCAGCAATTCGAGATCGGCGCGGTGGATCTGCTGCGCGACTTCCGGGCCGTGGAAGACAACTTCCGCAACCTCGACCGCGGTGTGCGCGAGCGGATCGCCGGTTGGCAGGGCGCTCGCGGTGAACTCCTAGACAGCGTCTTCACCGAGCGCGCGTCGATCTCCGAATCCGACCAAGGCCGAAGTTTCCGAGCTCTTCACAATGCAGGGTGTAGTTGGGTTCTGAATCCTCCGCATTCGAGCAGGG
>CAZVKB010000219.1:0-2665 GCA_964627505.1 uncultured Actinomycetes bacterium
GTGGTGATGATGGTGAAGAACGACGCCGAAGGAAACAACATTTCGTTGTCCGGCACGGGTGGCCTCAACACCGTCACCGGCGGGTCGTTCCCAGCCCGGATCTGGACGGCCTACATGGAGGCGGCGCTGGAAGACACCGACTGGGTGGACTTCGAGGAGCCGACCTCGGTGTACGACTCGCGGTCCCCGTCGCCGGTGGCTCCCCGCACCCGGTCGGCGGCGCCGTCAACCACATCGGCGAGTCCTTCGCCCACGCCGAGTCCGTCAGAAGAGACGACATCTGCGGTGCCCACCCCGACACCCACGCCCACACCCACACCGACGACAACCCCCAGTGCGTCGGTATCGGTGACGCCGCAGGTGCAGTCAGCTATTCCGCCGCCGGCGACTGCCTCACCGTAGCCGCAGCGCGATTTCCCGCCGCAACGTGATCATCATTCAGCGGCCCGCCCAGCGGGTCGATGATGCCGTTTCGCCGCACCGAATCGCGCTCGGGCCACCAGGCATCACGCAAAAGTAGCGCAGCGAACCACACGGTTACCCCGATGTGGATCCATATCGCCAACGAGTACCAGCCTGCGGGCAATCCGCGGTTGGGAGCCTCCAGGCCTGCCAGATAGAGCCAGACAGCGGCGTAGTAGATGATTTCCCCGGTCTGCCATATCAGAAGGTCCCGCAACCGCGGCCGGGCCAATACAGCCAACGGCACCAGCCACATCACGTACTGCGGTGAGTACACCTTGTTGGTGAGTAGAAAGGCGGCGAGCACCAAGAACATCATGGGCGGTAGTGGTGCCTTCAGCATGAACCCGGTCAGGGCGAGGCACGCCAACAGAAAAATCCCTAGTGCCAGCGGGTTCACCACCGGTGCGGGTACGTCTACGCCTGCGATCGATAGCGCCAGCCAGGGCGATCCGAAGTCCTGGCCGCGACCTTCGCTGAAGGTGTAGAACGTCGACCAACCTTTGAAGTTCACCAGCATCACGGGCACATTTGCCACCAGCCACGCCAAAACCGCACCGGCTAACAAGCGGCCGAAGGCTCCCATCCGACCGGCGCGGAAACACAGGACCAACAGCGGTCCCAGCAGTACCAACGGATAGAACTTGGCAGCGACGGCCAACCCCAGCACGACGCCCGCCCAAAACACCACTCGGCGCGACCACAACAGCAGTGAGACGGCCACCAGTGCTACCGGCAGCATGTCCCAGTTGATGGTGGCTGTGAGAATGATCGCCGGGGCCGTGGCGACCAGCACGGCATCCCACTTCCGTGGTCGGGCGCTCGCGCCGGTTGCCACCACCGTGACGATGAACAGCACGCCGATCAGGGTGACGTTGGCGGCGTAGAAGCCCAACCCGCCCCCGCCGAACCAGCCGGTAGCCCACGCAGCGAGTTGGGCCATGGCACCGGTCAGCACCGGATATTCGAATGCCTGTTGGCCTGGGCCGACTTCCAGATAGGGCAAGTAGCCATCGGCGAAGCCGCGCAAACTGTAGAGCACGGGAATGTCCGAGTAGCACATGTGGGTGTAGCGGGTAAGACCGCCGAATCCGGTGTTCACACACGGGATTCGGATCGCCAAACTCAGCATGTAGGCCAGCACCGCCACCACCACGGAGACTTGCAGTGGTGTCCACCACGATCCACCTGGGAGTCCGCGGGAGCCGATCGGGCCGCCGAGCACAGCGGAACCTCGGGCGATATCGGGATCGTCCTGGGTCGGGATCACCAGATCCGGTGCGGCGCTGGGTGCGGTTTCCGGCGCCTGCTCCCCCTGGTCAGTCAAGGCCGAGAATCCAATCGAAGGACGCTGTGGTGTGACGGACTCGACAGGCCCACTGATCACCGGCGACCGGAGTGCGGTGTCCCGCTGCCAAAGCTTCCCGCACGTCGTCCTCGCTGAGCCAGATCAGCGAGACCTGCATGTGTGGCGGTTCGGCAAACCATCGGTGTTTGCCGGCCCAGGTGAACGGTGAACGAGCGCGGCCGACTGCCTCCAAGGCGCCGGTGGCTGCCGAGATTGCCCGTTGTCGGATTGATGTTGCGGCAGCGGGCGCGGCCATGCCTACGCCGTGAGCCGTGCCGCCACCGATGACCACGACATAACCGTCCTTCGGTGCACGCCGCTGCCGATAGCCCAGTTCCCGACCTCGCTCCACAGAATTGACCGCCAACACCGTGCCGTAGGCCTGCAGGGAGGTGGGCTCGCCCAGCCACAGGCGGGTACCGATTCGTAGCCGAATGGGCACGGTCGGCAGTGCCGTGCGGAGGTCTGCGATCTCCGAGTCGTCCAGGTGGGACACCCAAATCGTGGCCGCGGTTTCCTGCAGCGGCACTCCGGAGGAGTCCATGGCGGCGAGGGCGCGGATCCAAATGGCCGCCCACCCCCAGGCCTCCCGGACGCGATTACTCGCAGATTCCGGTGTGCGGTTACTGCCGTCGCCGAGCGTGGCCAAACTGGGTGAAGATGGTTGGGTCATGGGCAGGTGCAGGGCAGCGCCACGGATGTCAATCCGACCGTCGCGCAACGCGTGGCGAATTGTGGTGTCGGCCATCAGCGCATCGAGGTCGGCCTCTGCCAGCCCGAAGCGCCGCATCGAGGTCAGCCCTTCGAGCACCACTGAGACCGGAGATGTGGCTTCGGCGGCCAAGCGGTGCAGGA
>CAZVKB010000220.1:0-2599 GCA_964627505.1 uncultured Actinomycetes bacterium
ACCTCGTCGTAGGAGGTGATGTTGCCATACATCTCGGCCTTCGCCTCCTCGGTGGGCTCCACCCGGACGTCGCGGTAGACGGCCAGGCCGGTCCCGGCGGGGATCAACTTGCCTAGGATCACGTTCTCCTTCAGGCCGAGCAGCGGGTCAGTCTTACCCTGAATCGCGGCCTCGGTAAGCACCCGTGTGGTCTCCTGGAAGGAAGCCGCGGACAGCCACGAGTCGGTGGCCAGCGAAGCCTTGGTGATACCCATGAGTTCGGGACGACCCCGCGCAGGACGCCCACCCTCGCGCAGCACACGCTGGTTTTCCTCACGGAAACGCGACGCTTCGACGAGTTCACCGGTGAGGTAACGGGTGTCCCCGGGCTCGATCACCGTCACGCGCCGCAGCATCTGGCGCACGATCACCTCGATGTGCTTGTCGTGGATCGACACACCTTGCGGTCGGTAGACCTCTTGCACCTCTGTCACGAGGTGCTTTTGGGCCTTGCGACCGCCGAGGATACGCGCGACTTCCTTCGGGTCCAGCGGACCGGACGTGAGTGACTGACCGGCCTCCACGTGCTCGCCATCTTCCACCACCAACCGTTGCCGTTTGGTGAGTTTGATGGTGATGGGTTCGGAGCCATCGTCGGGGGTGACAGTTACCGAGCGGCCTTCATCACCTTCCTCAATGCCCACCCGACCGTTGGCCTCGCTGATCTGAGCCACACCACGCGGGGTGCGGGCTTCAAACAACTCCACCACTCGAGGCAGACCCGAGGTGATGTCTTCGCCAGCCACACCACCGGTGTGGAAGGTGCGCATGGTCAGCTGGGTGCCTGGCTCGCCGATGGATTGCGCGGCGACGATGCCCACCGCTTCGCCCACATCCACGAGTTTGCCCGACGCGAGCGAACGGCCGTAGCACTTGGCGCAGGTGCTCACCTTGGATTCGCACACCAGAACCGTGCGGGCTTTCACCGACTCGATTCCGGCTCGCACCAGGCGGTCGACGAGTTCCACCGTGACCTCATCGTCCCGGTGGGCGAGCTCGGTGCCGTCGGACGCCACCACATCGGCGGCCAGGATCCGGCTCACCGCAGTGAACTCCACCCGCTCGGCTTTGCGCAGGTTGCCCAACTCGTCTCGGATCGCGACACCCTCGTCGTCCACCTCGACGATCGAGAACGGCATCCCAGCCTGGGTACCGCAGTCGATCTCGCGAATGATCACGTCCTGCGACACGTCCACGAGCCGTCGGGTGAGGTAACCGGAGTCGGCGGTGCGCAATGCGGTGTCCGCCAAACCCTTGCGCGCGCCGTGCGTGGAGATGAAGTACTCCAGCACACTCAAGCCTTCCCGGAAGTTCGACTTGATCGGCCGCGGGATCGTTTCACCCTTGGGGTTGGCCACCAGACCGCGCATACCGGCGATCTGACGCATCTGGTTCATGTTTCCGCGCGCACCGGACTGCACCATCTGCCAGATCGGGTTGCTGGCCGGGAAGTGGTCCTGCATCGCCTTGGAGACTTCCTCCGTGGCGTGCGTCCAGATCTCGATGAGTTCCTTGTTGAGCTCGTTCTCAGTGAGCAAACCACGGTCGAAGGCTGTCTGCTGTTTGTCGGCCTTGCTTTCGGCTTCGGCCAGCAGTTCCTTCTTCGCCGGCGGGGTCACGACGTCCTCGATGGAGATGGTCACCCCAGAACGCGTGGCCCACCGGAATCCGAGGTCCTTGAGCGCATCCAGCACGGCCGCAACTTCCACCTTGGGCCGACCCTCGGCCAACCGGTTCACGATCCGGCCGAGTTCGCTCTTGTCCACCTGCTTGTTGATGAACGGCTCGTCCGAGGGCATGGCCTCGTTGAACAGCGCTCGGCCCAGCGTGGTGTCCAGCACGAAGGGGTCCCACATCTGCCAGCCAGCAGGTGCGAAGTAGCCGGGGTCGTTCGGCGGTGTTTCGCCGAACAGCCGCAACTTCACTGGAGCTTGCAGGTCCAGTTGGCCCTGGTCGTAGGCCATGGTGGCCTCCGCAACGGAGGCGAAGCTGCGTCCGGCCCCAATCGCGTCCGGGTTCTCGGTGGTGAGGTAGTAGATGCCGAGCACCATGTCCTGGGTTGGCGTGGTGATCGGGCGGCCGCTGGCCGGGGACAGAATGTTGTTACTCGAAAGCATCAACACCCGCGCCTCCGCCTGCGCTTCCGCGCTCAACGGCAGGTGCACAGCCATCTGGTCACCGTCGAAGTCCGCGTTGAAGGCGGTGCACACCAGCGGGTGAATCTGGATCGCCTTGCCTTCAATGAGTTGCGGTTCGAACGCTTGAATGCCGAGGCGGTGCAGCGTCGGCGCCCGGTTGAGCAGCACCGGGTGTTCGGCGATGATCTCCTCGAGCACATCCCACACCACGGGCCGTGCGCGCTCCACCATCCGCTTGGCGCTCTTGATGTTTTGCGCGTGGTTGAGGTCCACGAGGCGCTTCATAACGAATGGCTTGAACAGTTCAAGCGCCATCTGCTTGGGCAGACCACACTGGTGCAGTTTGAGCTGCGGGCCCACCACGATCACCGCACGACCGGAGTAGTCCACGCGCTTGCCGAGCAGGTTTTGGCGGAACCGAC
>CAZVKB010000221.1:0-2545 GCA_964627505.1 uncultured Actinomycetes bacterium
TGGGGTTCTTCGCCCCGAACTCCTCGCGCATGATCCGCGCCCACATCCGCCGGGCAGCCCGGAACTTGGCCACCTCCTCCAGCAGGGTGGTGCGGGCCACGAAGAAGAACGCCAGGCGTGGTGCGAACTCATCGACGTCCATGCCGGCTGCGATCGCAGCGCGCACATATTCGACCCCGTCGGCCAGCGTGAATGCGACCTCCTGCGCGGGCGTGGCCCCGGCCTCGGCCATGTGATAACCGGAGATCGAGATGGTGTTCCAGCGCGGCAGTTCGGCTTTGCAGTAGGCGAAGATGTCGGTGATCAAACGCAGCGATGCCGCCGGCGGGTAGATGTAGGTGCCACGCGCGATGTACTCCTTGAGCACGTCGTTTTGAATCGTGCCCGTGAGGGCGTTGCCGGGGATGCCGTTGCGTTCGGCCACCAACTGGTACATCAACAACAACGTGGCTGCGGTGGAGTTGATGGTCATCGACGTGGATACGCCGTCCAACGGGATGTCATTGAACAGAATCGCCATGTCGTCGATGGAGTCCACTGCCACCCCGACTTTGCCGACTTCACCGGCGGCCATGGGGTCGTCGGAGTCGTACCCCATCTGGGTGGGGAGGTCGAACGCGACTGAGAGCCCGGTGGTGCCGGCTGCGAGCAGCTGCCGATAGCGCTCGTTGGACTCCCGCGCGTTGCCGAATCCGGCGTATTGGCGCATCGTCCACGGCCGCCCGGTGTACATCGAGGGATACACCCCGCGGGTGTACGGGAACGACCCCGGCGTGCCGAGCTGGATGTCTGGGTCCCAGTCGGCGAGCGACGCCGGGCCATAGAGCGTTTCGAAGGGAAAACCTGATTCAGTTTGACCAGCCATATTGACAGCGTAGCCATGCCCACCGGCGCATACCCAATCAAGTGTTCCGCAACACCCCTGCTGCGTTCGCGCGGCATCCCTGCTCTGAGTTGGCTGGGCACGGACAAGCACCATTTCTCCACCTCAGGTTCCCCTGGCGTGCAGCGCGCTCGCAGTCCGCGCGCTAGGATTCAAAGGTCGGTCGGCGTGCTGCGTCGCCGTTTTGACCAAGCATGGGAGCGCAAGTGGCAGCAACAACTGCGGAGCGTGCGAAGGCAGGCTCCTTATACCGAGGTGGGGAGGGGATGTGGACGTGGGCACTGCAACGAATCACAGGTGTCGCGGTGTTCTTCTTCCTCCTTGTGCATGTTCTCGACACCGCTTTGGTGCGAGTGTCGCCAGACAGTTACGACCTGGTGATCGCCACCTATAAGACCCCGATCGTCAACCTCTTGGAAGTCGGCTTAGTGGCGGCCGTGCTTTATCACGCCCTGAACGGTCTGCGGATCATCCTGGTGGACTTCTGGAGCAAGGGTCCCCGCTACCAGAAGCAGATGACCTGGGTGATCGGCATCATCTGGGTGGTCATCATGCTGCCCGGGGCCTACTTCATGCTGATTCATACGATTGAGGCTCTGTTCGGGAGTGCGCAATGAGCGAATCCACCCTGCCGAGTCGCGCTGACGTCGAGCCCGACAACCTCAAGCCCGCCTACGTGCCGATGCCTCCGCAAGTAATTGCGCCCGCGTTGGCCCAACCCCGGTCCAAGCGTGCCGGTCGCTCCAACTTCGAACTGTATTCGTGGTTGTTCATGCGGATCTCCGGCGTCGTTTTGGTGTTCCTCGTGCTCGGCCACCTGTTGATCATGAACATCCTCGATGGCGGCGTGCAGCGCATCAACTTCGCATTCGTGGCCGGTCGCTGGTCGTCGCCCTTCTGGCAGATCTGGGACCTGCTGCAGCTGTGGCTGGCCATGTTGCACGGCACGAATGGCCTGCGCACAATCATCAATGACTACGCCGAGCGCAAGCACACCCGGTTCTGGCTGCAGGCCATCCTGTACGTAGCAGCAGTGTTCACCGTCGTGCTCGGCACGTTGGTGATTTTCACCTTCGACCCGAACATCGGTTAGGGAGCGTTCATGCAGGTTCACAAATACGACGTCGTGATCGTGGGCGCCGGCGGCGCCGGGATGCGCGCGGCGCTGGAGGCGGGTACGCGCGTGCGGACGGCCGTGCTCACCAAGCTCTACCCCACCCGCTCCCACACCGGCGCAGCCCAGGGCGGCATGTGTGCGGCTCTTGCCAACGTCGAAGACGACAACTGGGAGTGGCACACCTTCGACACGATCAAGGGCGGCGACTACCTGGTCGACCAGGACGCCGCCGAGATCATGTGCAAGGAAGCCATCGACGCGGTGATCGATCTGGAAAAGATGGGGCTGCCGTTCAACCGGACTCCGGAGGGCCGCATCGATCAGCGCCGCTTCGGTGGGCACACCCGCAACCATGGCGAAGCGGCAGTGCGTCGAGCCTGCTACGCCGCCGACCGCACCGGACACATGATCCTGCAGACGCTGTATCAGAACTGCATCAAGCAGGGCATCGAGTTCTACAACGAGTTCTACGTGCTCGACTTGCTGCTCGGCGAGGACGACGACGGCAACCCCACCACAGCGGGCGTGGTGGCCTACGAGTTGGC
>CAZVKB010000222.1:0-2536 GCA_964627505.1 uncultured Actinomycetes bacterium
CTCGCCCACCCCACTCGGCGCCGTGACTGCCGATGAGCAGCACCGACTCGGTCACTCCGCTGATCTCGCGCAAATCGGCCACTGGCCGACCCGAGACCAATGCCACAGTCACACCCGGACTGCCGGCTAGCCGCGCCAGAACCGGCAACGCCCCAGCTACGGGTCGCGCCTGCGCTGGGTGGGGAACGATCAGGGATAAAGTGCCGTCAAAATCCAACGCCACCAACAATGGTGCACCACGCGCCTCCGACAAGGCCGCAACAAGTGCTGCCGGCAATTCCAGTTGGTCAGGATTCCGGCTGGGGCTCACAGCCCAGTCTCATCGATCGGAGTCCGCGCACGCAAAGCCGCTAAGAAGTCGTCTGCCCAGGTGGTGACGTTGTCAGTGAACACCCCGTGGCGCAGGGCGTCCATCCGCGTGCGGGTCTCGGTGGCCGACGCCTCGATCGCCCCCATGATCGCCGCCTTGGTGCCTTCGATGTCATAAGGATTCACCAGCCACGACTCCCGCATCTGTTCAGCCGCCCCCGTGAACTCACTGAGCACAAGCGCCCCATCGGCGTTTGTCCGGCACGCCACGTACTCTTTTGCCACGAGGTTCATGCCATCACATAGGGGTGTAACCAACATCACGTCCGCAGCGACATACGCGGCAGTGAGTTCGTCCGGTGACATGGGTTGGTGCAGATAGTGGATGGGCGTGATGCCGATCTTGCCGATGTCGCCGTTGGCGCGACTCACCAGCAGTTCCACATCATTGCGAATGCGTCGATACTCCTCGACGTTTTCCCGACTCGGCGTCGCGACCTGCACGAAGACGGTGCGATCGGCATCCAGGAATCCATCGAGGAACAGCTCCGTCACGGCGCGAATCCGTACGTCGATGCCCTTGGTGTAGTCCAAGCGGTCGACTCCCAAGAGCAACAGTTCAGGATCGCCCAAACTGGCGCGCAGCTCGGCGGCCCGGGTCACAGTCTGCGGATCGGCGGCCAAGTCAGCGTAGTCATCGGCCCTGATCCCGATCGGGAAGGCCTCGACCAATACCTGTCGCGAACCCCGCTGCTCGTGGACGAGCAGGTGGCCGTCCCCGGTTTCGCCGACACCCAGCAAACGACGGGCCAGACGGGCAAAGTTGTGGGCCCCATCGGGTGTTTGGAACCCGATGACATCGGCCCCCAGCAACCCTTCCACCACCTGCTTGCGCCACGGCAGTTGCAGGAACAGTTCCACCGGAGGGAATGGGATGTGCAAGAAAAACCCGATCCGAAGATCGGGCCGGTGGTGGCGCACCATGGCCGGCACCAGTTGCAACTGGTAGTCGTGCACCCAGACCATGGCGCCCTTCGGCGCCCGCTCGGCCACTTCCCGGGCGAATCGGGCATTGACACTGCGGAACGCCTCGAACTCGCTGCGGTGATACACCGGCGGCACAATGCCACCGTGATACAGCGGCCACAGCGCGGAGTTGGAGAACCCCTCGTAATGACCAGCCACATCCGCCCGGCTCAACTCCACATCCGCAAGTTGGATCGACCCCGTGGCGTCCGGAGTGGGTGGGGTGGACTCGTCGATGTCATCGCTGAACCGACCGCTCCACCCGATCCAGACAGTGTCGCGATCGCGCAGTACCGCCTCCATCGCCGAGACGAGCCCGCCGGGCGAGCGACGCCAACCGTCCGAGACGTGGTACTCCACAGGCAGCCGGTTGGCCACCACAACGAGGGTGTCTGGATCAACTTGGTCAGGCGTCAGCCCACGACGTGCATCGTGCTCGTCTGGCAACGTCATCAAGTGCTCCGATCAGCCTGTTCGGGGCACAGTCTAACCGGACGTATGCTGAGGGCAATCAGCCCTCATGCGGCAAAGTGCTTAAGGCAGTTGCAATTCCAGCCAGAGAAAACCGTATGGGGCCAGCGTCAACAGATAGGGCAATTGTCCGATATTTGGAAACTGCACCCGACCGAGCATCTCCACCGGCCGATGCCCATCGAAGTCGCGCAAGTCGAGTTCCACCGGTTGCGCGGCGGCGGAGAAGTTGGCCACACACAACACGGTGGACTCCTCGCCGTTGCTAGGAGTGCGGAGGTAAGCCAGCACAGCCGAGTTGGACGGCGTGAGCAGTCGCATACCGCCCAGGCCAAAAATGGGGTGCGCGTGCCGAATTCGGATCATCCGCCGCACCCAGCGCAGCATCGAGGCTTGTTTGCGCCGACTCGACTCGACATTGCGGGCTGCGAACCCATACAGCGGATCCATCGAGGGGGGCAGGTACACAGCGGCGAAATCAGCGTGCGAGAAACCACCGTTGCGGTCCGGGCTCCACTGCATCGGCGTGCGCACGCCGTCGCGATCGCCCAGGTAGATGTTGTCACCCATCCCGATTTCGTCGCCGTAATACAAAAAGGGAGTGCCGGGCAAACTGAACAAGAGCGCATGCAGGAGTTCGGCTTGCCGTTTGTCGCCATCCACCAAGGGGAACAGCCTGCGGGCGATCCCCACATTGCGTCGCATGCGATGGTCTTTGGCGTATTCGTGA
>CAZVKB010000223.1:0-2515 GCA_964627505.1 uncultured Actinomycetes bacterium
TAGAGGTCGTTCAGGTCGCTGGTGGCGAAGCGGCCACCGTCGAGCTGCACCATCGGGCGCAGGTCCGGCGGAATCACCGGCACGTAGTCGAGCACCATCGCCTCAGGCGAGTTGGTGGTGTTCAGGAATGCCGAGACCACCTTGAGCCGCTTGAGGGCGCGGGTCTTCTTCTGGCCCTTGCCAGTGGCGATGATCTCGCGCAGGTTCACAGCCTCGGCCTCAAGGTCAAAATCGCGCAGCCGCTGCTGAATGGCCGCCGCACCCATGTCGCCGGAGAAATACTTGCCGAAGCGGTCCCGCATCTCCCGGTAGAGCTGTTCGTCGCCGATCAGGTCCTGGACTTTGAGGTGGCTGAACCCCACGAAGTCTTTGTTGCCGTAGAAGATGGTGTCGAGCCGCTCGATTTCCTTATCGGCCCGCTTGCGGCGCTCGTCCATTTCTTTGTTGGCGGCGTCGCGGGTCTTCTTCATCACCGCCGCGGTGGTGCCTTCGGCCTCTAGCGCAGCGAGGTCTTCCTCCAGTTTGGCCATCCGCTTGTTGACCGCGTCATCGCGGCGCTGCGCGATCGCCTTCTTCTGGCTCTCCAACCGCGCCTCCAGGGAGGAAAGATCCCGGTGCCGGGCTTCCTCATCCACCGAAGTGATCATGTAGGCCGCGAAGTAGATGACCTTCTCGAGGTCCTTCGGCGCCAGGTCGAGCAGGTAGCCCAGGCGGCTGGGCACACCCTTGAAGTACCAGATGTGGGTGACCGGGGCGGCCAGACGAATGTGGCCCATGCGCTCGCGGCGCACCTTGGCCCGCGTCACCTCCACGCCACAGCGTTCACAAATGATGCCCTTGAAGCGCACACGCTTGTACTTGCCGCAGTTGCACTCCCAGTCCCGGGTGGGGCCGAAGATCTTTTCGCAGAACAAGCCGTCTTTCTCCGGCTTGAGCGTGCGGTAGTTGATGGTCTCGGGCTTCTTGACTTCTCCGAACGACCAATTTTGGATGTCGTCGGAGGTAGCCAGGCCGATGCGGAGTTCGTCGAAGAGGTTGACGTCCAGCACGCGTGAGTCCTTAATTTCGAAGTGTGGTCAGACGGTTGAGGGCGGTTGGGGGGCGCTCCGATGCGCCGATCTGAGACCGGGCATCGGAGCGCCAGAGACGGGTTACCCCTCCTCGACGCTGCTGCGCTCGGGGCGCGACAGGTCGATGCCGAGGTCGTCAGCTAGGCGGTAGTCCTCATCGGTGTCCTTGATGTCGACGATTTCACCAGCGCTGGAGAGCACTTCGACATTCAGACACAGCGACTGCATTTCTTTCACCAGCACCTTGAAACTCTCTGGGATGCCCGGTTCGGGAATGTTGTCGCCCTTGACGATGGCCTCGTACACCTTCACGCGGCCGATGATGTCGTCGGACTTGATGGTGAGCAGTTCCTGCAGGGCGTAGGCCGCGCCGTAGGCTTCTAGCGCCCACACTTCCATCTCACCGAACCGCTGGCCGCCGAACTGCGCTTTCCCACCCAGCGGCTGCTGTGTGATCATCGAGTACGGACCGGTGGAACGGGCGTGGATCTTGTCGTCCACGAGGTGGTGGAGTTTGAGCACGTAGACGTAGCCCACGCTCACCGGCTTCGGGAACGGCTCACCGGAGCGGCCGTCGAACAGCCGCGCCTTGCCGGTGCTGCCGACCAGTCGGTCACCGTCCCGGGTGGGGATGGTGGATTCCAGCAGGCCGGTGATTTCCGATTCCCGGGCACCGTCGAACACCGGTGTGGCCACGTTGGTGCCCGGCGGGGCACTGCGGACCTCGGCCGGCAGGTTGCGGGCCCACTCCGGATCGCCTTCAACGTTCCAGCCGCGGCTGGCCACCCACCCGAGGTGGGTCTCCAGGATCTGCCCGACGTTCATGCGACCGGGCACACCGAGCGGGTTGAGCACAATGTCCACCGGCGTGCCATCTTCCAGGAACGGCATGTCTTCCACGGGCAGGATCTTGGCGATCACACCTTTGTTGCCGTGCCGGCCGGCGAGTTTGTCGCCCTCGGTGATCTTTCGCTTGTGGGCCACGTACACCCGGACCAAGCGGTTGACGCCGGGAGGCAGTTCGTCGCCATCCTCGCGGTCGAACACCTTGGTCTCGATCACCACGCCGGACTCCCCGTGCGGCACCTTCAGCGAGGTGTCGCGGACTTCCCGGGACTTCTCGCCGAAAATCGCGCGCAGCAAACGCTCTTCCGGGGTGAGCTCGGTTTCGCCCTTCGGCGTCACCTTGCCCACCAGCACGTCACCCGAACGCACCTCGGCACCGACGCGGATGATGCCGCGCTCGTCGAGGTCATGCAGCACGTCTTCACCCACGTTGGGGATGTCCCGGGTGATTTCTTCCGGCCCCAGCTTTGTGTCGCGAGCATCGACTTCGTGCTCTTCGATGTGGATCGACGAGAGCACATCGTCCTGGACCAGCCGCTGGCTGAGGATGATCGCGTCCTCGTAGTTGTGACCCTCCCACGGCATGAACGCCACGAGCA
>CAZVKB010000224.1:0-601 GCA_964627505.1 uncultured Actinomycetes bacterium
GTGGTGACCCGGGAACACCGGGAGGCCGACTGCCGCCCCCGGCGGGGCGGAGGTTGCGGCTGGGTGTTCCCGCGTGCCGACCATCGGGGCGGCCCGGGAAATGCCGTGCTCGCATCGCCGTACACGACGAGATAGTTCAGTGAAAGTCGCGATGCCCGATGCCCGATGCCCGCCGGACGCCGGCTGGTGGGTGACGGGGGCGCACGGTGACCGTCACGGCTGCACAGAACAGCCCGGAAAGCCCGGCCTGCGACGCCTTGATGGGCTTCCTGTGGGTTTGCTCCGCTGGGGTTCGGGGGGCGGGGTGTGCCTGGGTGTCACGTGGAGTGGTGACGTGGTGGCGGTGTGTTGTGTGCTGCGGCGGGTGTACGGTCGCCATAAGGGCAGGTTCTGTGCCGGGCCGGTCGGGTGTTGGTTGTGGGAGGTGGCGGGGATGACTCGTCGGTGCTTGCTGAGGTCGGTACGGTTCACCACGACGCTGGTGGCAGGGGTGGGGTTGACGGCGGCGATGCTTCCCGTCGCCGCTGCCGTGACCCCGCAGACCACGCAGGCCACCCAGTCGGTGGTGGCACCGGTGGTGGCGCCGACGGTGGTGGATCCG
>CAZVKB010000224.1:611-2250 GCA_964627505.1 uncultured Actinomycetes bacterium
AAAGTGATCTTTGTGGGGGCGGCTGGGTCCGGGCAGTTGGACGATGCGGCGGTGGCGAAGGCGACGTCGAATATGGGGCCGGAGATCGCGTCGGTACGCGACCGGCTGCGGGACACCTGGCAGGTGCCGCTGATCACCTACGGGGTGGCGTATCCGGCCAAGAGCGTGAACGTACTCAAACCGAGTACCGCTGAGGCTGCGGGGTTGATGTCGGGGGTGCCGGCGACGGTGGCCGCTGCGACGGCGAGCTACAAGCTGCAGCGGGTCAACCCGTATCTGGACTCGATCACCGTCGGGGTGAACGCGACCGTGTCCTATCTGGTGAATGTGTCCCGGCAGTGTGGGTACAAGCACCCGTTTGTGTTGGCCGGCTACTCCCAGGGCGCGATCGTGATGCACCGGGTGATGGCGAAACTGGCCACCACCGCCGAAGGGGTGCGGATTCTGAACAGGGTCACCGGGGTGGTGCTGCTCGCCGATGGGGACCGGGTCGCGAACTCCAAGACGGCCCTGCTCGGTGGGGCACCGGCCACCGGGAAGGGCATCACCCCGGTGCTGCGGACGAACCCCGGCGGTGACATCACGCTGGCCACGCAGGCCAAGACGATCAACGTGTGTGCCAAAGGCGACCTGGTGTGCGACACAGGTTTGAGCACCATCGCCACCAAGTTCGCAGCCGCGTCGAAGGTTCACACCAGCTACGTCAAAGCCAACGTGGCCGGCAGCCCTCTGGGTGTGGCAACCGACTGGGTCGGGCGCCGCACCACCGGGCTGAGCACCCCACCACCACCGCTAGGAATGTGGAAACAGATCTCCGGCAGCGGCGACCGGAGCCGCCTACTGCTGGGGCAACAACTGGTACGGCAAGTTGGGTAACGGCACTACCACCTACGACTCGCCGGTGCCGGTGCCGGTCACCGGGCTCGGTTCCGGCGTCAGGTCGATCACCGCCAGCAACAACCACACGTGTGCGGTGACCACCGGCGGGGCCGCGAAATGCTGGGGCTCCAACGGGTACGGTCAGTTGGGGAACGGCACCGCCACCGACTCGAAGGTGCCGGTGCCGGTGACGGGTTTGGGTTCCGGCGTGACCTCGATCACCGCCGGTGATTACCACACGTGTGCGGTGACCACCGGCGGGGCCGCGAAATGCTGGGGCGACAACTGGTACGGTCAGTTGGGGAACGGCACGCGCTCCGACTCGACGGTGCCGGTAGCGGTGACCGGGCTCGGTTCCGGCGTGACCTCGATCACCGCCAGCACCCACCACGCGTGTGCGGTGACCACCGGCGGCGCCGCGAAATGTTGGGGCACCGGCTATGTCGGCCAGTTGGGTGACGGCACCACCACCCGGTCGAACGTGCCGGTGCCGGTCACAGGTTTGAGTTCCGGCGTCGCCTTAATCGCCGCTGGCGGCTGGCACACGTGTGCGATGACCACCGGCGGCGCCGCCAAATGCTGGGGCGCGAACTACTACGGCCAGCTGGGCAACGGCACCCGCTCCGACTCAGCGGTGCCGGTGGCGGTGCGCAACCCCGCCTGACCGGCGCGGGCCACGACCCGGCGGATAGGCCCGTCGGGCCTCCCGGGACGCCGCACCATCAGACGTGGACGGGGACGGGGACGGGATCCGGCTCGG
>CAZVKB010000224.1:2260-2509 GCA_964627505.1 uncultured Actinomycetes bacterium
AGGGTCACCTGGAGTGGTGACGTGGTGGCGGCGCGTTGTGTACGGGGGTGGGTGTACGGTCGCGGTGAGGCCTGGCTCGGTGTGGGGCCGGTCGGGTGTTGGTTGTGGGAGGTGGCGGGGATGGGTCGTGGGTCGTTGCTGAGGTCGGTGCGGTTCACCGCGACGGTGGTGGCAGGGGTGGGGTTGACGGCGGCGTTGCTTCCCGCCGCCGCTGCCGCAGCCCAGGAGACGACGCAGGCCGCCCAGTCG
>CAZVKB010000225.1:0-2470 GCA_964627505.1 uncultured Actinomycetes bacterium
GGCGGAAGCGGCATTTCGGCTTCAAGCTGAGCGCGATGTGTCGACCTGGACCCGACTGCTGGCTCTGCAATTTGTGATGTTGGCGCTGAGCATGGCGTGGTTGGTGGCAGTGTCGGTGCTGTTGCTGCGGGCGTGGCGACGCGAAGCTGCGGTGGAGATCGGCGAGTTGCACGCCGATCTTGTGCAGTCCGACGAGCGCTTTCGACGAGCCATGCAGGAGTCGGCGATCGGGATGTGCGTCGCCAACCGCGACGGCGACTTCGTCGAGGTCAACCCGGCTCTGTGCGACTTCTTCGGGTACACCGAGTCTGAACTGCTCGCCACCACCTGGCAGGACCTGACGTGGCCCGACGATTTGGATCGCGATTTGGAGCAGGTCGCGCGGGTGATCGCTGGTGAGATTGATCATTTCTCGCTGCGCAAGCGGTATCTGCATCGCTCAGGGCGGATGCTCGTAGGCGAGTTGGTGGTCAGCGGGATCCGCGACGATACTGGCGACTTGGCGTACTTCCTAGCGCAAATCGTGGACGTCACTGCCCGCACCGAAGCCGAAGCAGCCCAAATCGACAGCGAGCGGCGGTACCGATTGTTGGCAGAGAACGCCACCGACGTGGTGTTTCGCACGACTCCCGACGGCATCGTCACCTGGGTTTCGCCGGCGCTCACCGATGCCTTGGGTTGGCACCCTGCGGACGTGTTGGACGGCCGCATCTGCGATTTGGTGCACCCTGAGGATCGTCACTCCGCGTGGGCCACGATGTGCGCCGGCGGCGCGGCGGAAGCAAATGACGAGCAGCCCGACAGTTCGGACACCGCACTCGTGCGCATGCTGCTGGCCCCCGGATTGCCCACCGGGGGATTCCGCTGGGTCTCGGTCCGGGTCACCAGGATTGTCGATCCGCAGGGGCATCCGGAGGCACTCGTGCTCGGCGTGCGCGATGTGGACGACCTGGTGCGCACCCGTTCCGAAATGGCCGTGGTGCGGCGAGCCGAGGAGCGACTACGGCTGTACATGGAGTCAGCCGCTGTAGGCATGGCAATCGCCTCCCGGGACGGCCATCTGGTGTCGGTCAACCCGGCGTTGGCCAACCTGGTCAACTATGCCGCTGCTGATCTCAACGGACGTTCCCTGCACGACCTCACACACCCCGAAGATCGAGCCGGCGTTGCCAAGTCGTTGGCTGTGGTGAGCGATGGCGATGTCGCCAATGTGACCAATCGGCAACGGTTGCAGACTCGAGACGGCGGGTTCTTGTGGGTGGACCTGTCCCTGGCACCGGTGCGGTATCCCGACGGGTCGCTGCGCCATTTTGTGGCGCAGGTGGTGGATGTGTCCGCAGAGGTGGCCAACTTCGAGGCTCTCCAACGCAACGCCGCCCACTATCGGATCCTGGCGGAGAACGCCTCCGATGTGGTGTATCAGACCGACATGCACGGCACCATTCGGTGGATCTCGCCTTCGGTGCATACGGTGCTGGGTTGGACTCCCGACACCCTGATCGGCACCAAGTCGATGTCCTTGGTGGATCCGGCCGATGTCTCGTTTGCCGAACGCTCCAAACAGACAGCGTATTTGGGAAGCCCGCTCACCAACATGGTGCTGCGGTTTCGACGACTCAACGGGGCCTCGCGGTACATGTCGATGTCGGCTCGACCGTTCTTCGGTGCGGACGGCCAACAGTCTGGAGTGATCGTCAGCCTGCGCGATGTGACAGAGGAGCACGCGGCGGCCGAAGAATTGCGAATGAGTGAAGAGCGCTTCCGGCTAGCGATTGATGGGGCACCGCAGGGGGTGGGTCTGGCAGATGCTGCGGGGCGGTTCATTGAAGTCAACCCGGCATTGTGCGCGCTGGTGGGACGCACGGAGTCGAATCTTCTCACGTGCGCCGTGACGGACCTGTTTCCGGAAGCCGAGTGCGCCGAGTCGGCAGTGCAATCGGCAGGGGCGGCATCCGGTGACCGGCATCGTCATCGGATTGTGACGGCGACCGGTGAAATCTGGGTGGATCATTCCGTGGGGCTGTTGCGCGACGATCAGGGTGAGGTGCGGTTCAGCGTGCATCAGTTCACCGATGCCACGGCGGCTCGGGCGCGCGAGGCGGAGCTGCAACGACGCGCCACCCGCGATCCACTGACCGGCGTGGCCAACCGCGCAGAAGTGCTGGCGCAGCTGCGCGATCGGCTATCGGCGCAGCGCGGGCAAGCCGATCTGGTTGGGGTGCTGTTCTGCGATGTCGACAATCTCAAGCACATCAATGACGCCTTCGGGCACGCCTGTGGTGATGCTGCACTCACTGCTACCGCGGATCGATTGGTCGCAGCCGTGCGCGGCAGTGACACGGTCGGCCGAGTGGGTGGGGACGAGTTTGTGGTGGTGATGAGCCACTTCCGCAAGTGGTCGGATTTCGTCCGGGTGGTCGGCAACATTCAGCAGAAGGCCAGTCGACCGGTGACGTGCGGTGGCGTGGTG
>CAZVKB010000226.1:0-2444 GCA_964627505.1 uncultured Actinomycetes bacterium
ACCGTGATGAGTTGCGGCGCGCTGGCTGTCAGCAGCAGGATGGCGGCCACGAAGCCGATCACTTCCACCAGCACAACGACTCCCTTTTGGTGTGGCCCACGCTGTGCACAGACGGTGTCACCGGCGACGCCATCATCGCCGTCGTAGTCACCACAGCACAATGCCACACATGTGAGTCGTTGCTGGGTGCCAGCAAGATTTGCCGCTGATTCTGTAGATGGTGCGGTGCATATCGCACACCCAGACGGCATGTTTTGTGCGCATCGTCGGCGGACATGAGGGCGCCTGGGGTCTTAGTGTCGGCGTCGGGATGGTCAGCCCGCATGGCCGACGCCGTTCCGAGTTATGCCGGGACCGTGTCGGCCGGCGGGGTCTTCGCGGCTGATCGGTAGGCAATGAGGCCAATAACCAGGAGTAGCACAGCCATGAGCAAGGCTCCTGGGAAGAAACCCACAGCACCGATCGCCAAGCCGCCAATCATCGCGCCGATGATCACTCCGCCTGCCCACCCGATGGCGGAGGCGGCCGAGGAATAACCCTGGTTGAGCCCGGCCTTGGTGGCGAGATCGGTCACCGCGGTCATGGAGGTGGTGAAGGCGAACCCGGAGCCCACCGCATACACCATGAGCACGGGAGCGAGCAGAGCCAGATTCGGCATGAGCGGAACCAGGATCATGCAGATTGCCATGACGGCGAGACCCGTGAGGTACGGCTTGGTGCGTCCAGTGCGATCGCTGATGCGCCCGGCAATTGGGCCCGCGATCAATTCCACACACGACATCGTGACGACCATGCCGGCTAGCAGCCAGGCCGATAACTCCAGGTCGTCGAAGCGCAGCGGTGCCATCAACAAGATCAGGCCGAGTGCGATCGATGGACCAATCACTGAGATCAGCGCTGAGAGCCAGGTGCTTGAGCCCGACGTTCTGACGGCAACAATGGCCTGTCGCGCTGTTTGGCCATCGACTTCCGCCACGGGAGGCAGCGTGCGAGCCAAGATGGCCAGCATCAGCGCGAGCAGGAAAATGGTGCCAAACACTACTTCGGTCCCGACGGCCGCAGCGAGCGCACCTACCGGCGAACCCACCAGTTCACCGGCGACGGCGGCAGCCAACAGGGTGCCCATCACTTGCCCGCGCTTGGCGACCGGCGTGGCTGAGATCATCCAACTGAGTCCGCCGGCCCAGAGCAGCGCGCCAAAGCCACCGAGGAAGAAGCGGCTCACCTCCAGCACTTCGAGCCGCCCCGCGAATCCGAAGAGGACGCTGGCGGCTCCGACCCCCAATAACCCGAGGATGACGGCTTTGCGGGGGTTGAATCGCGAGGCGAACCAACCGGCGGGGAACGCCAAGAGCAAGGAGCCAGTCGCGTAGGCGGCCACCAAAACACCCGTGTTGCGCTCCGAGAGCCCCAACTCGCTGCGATAGGAGGGCACCAGCGGAGTCAGCACAGCGGAGACGAACGATTCCATCAGCAGGACTGCACACACGAGGATTAGCAGCCGACTCTTCACAGAATCCACAGTAGTAGGGGCGGCTAGTCGAGTGTGCCGTCACAATGACGTCATGACTGCAAGCCGCTCATCCGTCAGCCGTCAGGGTGCGGGTGCGGCGGAGCGTGCGACTGCGAGCAGGGTGGGTCGTTCGGACCCGGGGCCGTCTGGTCGTGCTGGTGGTGAACAGTCGGCCGGGTGCTCGCTGACGGTGGTGGTGAAGCCGAACTCGAGTCGGGAGTCGGTTCGCCTGCTCGGTGAATTCAGTGCCGATCGCTCCGATTGCCATCTGGAAGTGGAAGTCCGAGTCCGAGCCAAACCCGTAGATGGCGCCGCCAATTCAGCAGTCATCCATGCGCTCGCCCGGGCATTGGGGATTCGCCCCGCGGCAGTCACGATCACACGCGGCTGCCACTCACGGACCAAACACGTCTCCGTCGCACTGACAGCGCCCGAGGTGCGTGCAGCACTAGCGGAGTAGGACCACGATTCCGCACCCTCCGGTCGGCGACTCCCAGACCATCCTGTGATTCCGTGACGTCCCAGTGGTGGACCTTACCGAGCTAGGGCGAAGCCCCAACCTGGCTAAGTCAGTCGCACCACTCAATGACGTTGCCCACTGATGCGGCGAATGCCGCCCGCCGGCGACTGGGGAGCGGCGGGTTGAGTCCCATCTCTGACGCCTCAGCCGACACAATCTCACGCTAGCAGGACGGGATTTGGACGAATTGTGGTCCCAGAGTGCCAGGTCAGCCCTGTGAGTTGGTGCGGATCGCAATCAGCACCCGATCTTCGGTGTGGTGAGCGCCGGCGCCTGACGTGAGATTGCGGGACCGCACCTCGTCGGTTAGCACAGTCCAACCGGTGCCGATCGCCTCAGCCATGTCACTGACCCCGACGAAGTCCTCGGGGGAGAACACCGGGCCAGGGTTGTCGGCTGCTTCGCTCTCGG
>CAZVKB010000227.1:0-2438 GCA_964627505.1 uncultured Actinomycetes bacterium
CGGTACAGACCAAGAGTCCAGCATCCTCACCACCTCTCTTCTCGCCGAGGCCAATGTTGAGGAAATCTGGGCCAAAGCCCTAAGTCCGCAACACGCGCGAATCCTTAGAAGGGTAGGCGCCCATCGGGTGGTGCTTCCCGAACAGCAGATGGGAGCTCGAGTGGCGCACTTGGTCCACGGCGACATCAGCGACTACTACGAGGTCACTGCCGGTTGGCTGATCGTCAAGTCGCGCCCGCCCCAGGAGCTTGTCGGAGTCCCGCTATCCGAAGTGGCAGAACGAGTGATGGGTGGCGTCTCCATCGTGGCGTTGAAGCCGCAACACGCCGACGACTTCCGCGCGGCGACCCCTGCCACCCGATTGACTTACGGCGATGAGATTTTGGTTATGGGTACACCCAAGGCCATCGAACGCTTCACAACCCGCGCGTGAGCACTCTGTCCGCTTGGGCTTGCGTAACGAAGTCGGTCAGACCACGGCGCTGCATACGGCACAGCAAAACAACTCTCATTACTCAGTGACACCGCATGAACCCGGTCATCACCGGATTCGGCGCTTTGTCAATCGGGCACACTCGATGACTCGTTCGTGCTCAGCAGACCATGCGTCACATACCACTGAGGACTATTCCGTCAGTTGCGCGTCGCGTGCACCTGGCTCGGCAGCGAGTACGGGAGCCACTGTGATGCCGCGCAGATCGGGGACATCGTCGATCTGCGGAGCGTCGAAAGCCTCCCAACATGCCGGTGACGACGCCCGGCAACGCTAATCGACCTGACATCCCCGACCAATGCTGCGGACATCAGCTGATCGTCGCGGCCGCGTGCGCTCCCCTCCGGCATCCGCTAGGACTCAAGCCGGGTTGGTCGGGCCAGGATGACTCGATTTCGGCCCTTGCCCTTGGCGCGGTACAACGCGGAATCGGCCCGCGCCAACATGGCCTCCAGTGAGTCATCCGCTCCGTCGATTGAGGCGACACCTGCGCTGAATGTCAAAATCACGGCCTCCCCGTTGAAGTCCATCGGCGAGTCTTCGACCACCCGTCGAAGGCCCTCGACCACATCGAATCCGGACGCCGAGTCGTAACCCGGCAGCAGCAGTGCAAACTCGTCGCCACCTACCCGGCCGAGCGCCGCCGGCTCCTGCGGGCCCACAGACAGCTCGACGTTCCTGAGGCCGGCAGCCAGCACGTCCGCGAACGCCACGAGGGCCGCATCGCCACAGGCGTGGCCGAAGGTGTCGTTGATCACCTTCAGCCCATCCATGTCCAGCATGGTGATCGTCAGGGGACAGCGCTCGTCGCTCGCCTTGGTCACCGCGGCCTGAGCAAGAGCGAGGAAGTGCCGGCGGTTAGCCACGTCGGTAAGTTCGTCGGTGGTCGCGTCCCGACGTAACTGCTCCTGCATCGCAAGTTCGTGGCTCACGTCACGGGTGACGCTCACCAGGTGGGGCTCCTGGCCCAGATGGAAGGTCCGTGCATTCAGCACGCATTCCAGGGCTGAGCCGTCCTTGAGCCGCATCCGTGCGTGAAGTTCGCGGCAAGCCCCAGTCGCCTCAACTTCGGCGACCATCCGATTGCGATCCTCGGAGTCCGCCCACAAGTCCATGCCCCGCAGCCCCCCGTCGACCGCCTCGGTCCGGCTGTACCCGGCCATCCGGGCGAACCCCGGGTTCACATCCACGATTACACCGTCGCGCAGGCGGCTGATCACCATGCTGTCCGGGATCGCCTCAAACACGCTGCGCAGGTTCGCAGCATCGTCCGCAACCGTGGAGCTTAGTCGCTGGTTGATCATGAGGACCATGGCGAAGGTCCAGAGCACCGCCGCGGTGACCTCGACGAGGTAGGCAATCGTGCTGAGCAGTGAGGGGAAAAAGGTCCATGCTGTCCCGGGAGAGGGCAACATCGCCTGCCAGACCCCCTGCCCCAGGTACAGTGCCGCCGTTACGCTGAGCACCCAACCCAACAGCAGGGCTGGGCCACGGACGTCGGGGGTACGGTCGCGGAAGGCGGCGGTTGCCGCCATCGCCAGCCCAATGCCGATGGCCGCGTATAGCGCCGTTGAACGAACCCTGAAGTTGTCGAACGCGAAGGTGAAGACCAACGCCTCGACGAGGACCGCCACGAGTATGGCAACGATCGGCACACGTCGTTCCTGCTTGCCGAGGAACCGTCGGATCCCGACGTAAAACAACAGCGGACCTGCCACCACGGCAACCTGGTAGACCGGGATGATCAGGTGCCCGGCGAGCGAGGTCCCCCGAAGGTTTCCCACCGCGAGCCCGAAAGCGATGCACGCCTGGCCGGCCGCCCACCATCCGACTCCTGGTTGGGGACGGCTGTACCGGTACTGCAGCGCCAGGATGACCGCCAGCACGGCGTTGATGACTCCCAGGAGTGTCGCCGCGGTCTTGACGTCCATGCCGTCTCCTTCGA
>CAZVKB010000228.1:0-1427 GCA_964627505.1 uncultured Actinomycetes bacterium
TGGCGGGCCATGCGCCCCAAACAGTGGACCAAGAATGTGTTGGTGGTGGCGGTTCCGCTGGCCGCGGGCAAGTTGTTCGTGCCGGTGGTCCTGCTCGATACCGTGGGGGCGTTCATCGTTTTTTGCCTGGCTGCGAGTGCCACCTATCTCGTGAACGACAGCGTTGATGTCCAGGCCGATCGGGCTCACCCCACCAAACGCAACCGACCCATCGCGTCGGGGGCCTTGAGCATCCGTACCGCCGCCATTGCGGCAGTCGTGCTGTTCGCGCTGAGTCTGGCGCTCTCGTGGGTGATTAACCCAGCACTGACCGCCGTGGTGGCCGCCTATTTGGTGACGACGCTGTCGTATTCGCTGCGCTTCAAGCACGCCCCCGTCATTGAATTGGTGCTGTTGTCGCTGGGTTTCTTGCTGCGCGCCATCGCCGGCGGTGCGGCCACCGAAACCCCGATTTCGAGTTGGTTCTTGATCGTGGCCGCTTTCGGCTCGCTGTTCATGGCGGCCGGCAAAAGGGCCAGCGAACTCACTAACGCACTTGATGCCACCCCGGAACGGCAGGCCAGCACACGACGGGTACTAGCTGGCTACACTCCGGCTTACTTGCGGTTCGTCTGGGGTTTGGCAGCGACCGTGACCGTATCGGCCTACTGTTTGTGGGCCTTTGAAATAGCGGTCGATGAATCCAGTATCCCGTGGGCCAAGATCAGCATCATCCCGTTCGTCGTAGCGATCCTGCTGTATGCCGTGGATATTGATGGCAGCACTGCGGGCGCGCCGGACGAAGTGGTGCTGGCCGACCGATCGCTGATGCTGGTCGGTGGGCTGTGGCTCGTCACGTTCGGCCTGGCAGCGATGGGAGTCTGAAGTGGTTTATACGCGCACGCAACTTCTCACTGGTTGGGGGCGCACCACGCCTGCGACCAGCCAGGTTGCACTCTTGGCGCCCGGCGAGGATGCCGCTGCGCTGCTGGGAAGCGTCCGTGCACGCGGAGTGATCGCGCGCGGGCTGGGTCGCTCGTATGGGGAACCCGCCCAGAACGGCGGTGGGCTCGTGGTGCAGGTGCCCGCCGGCGGTTTGCATCTGGACACCGCCGCGGGCACGCTCACCGCCGCGGCTGGAACCAGTCTGGACGAGATTCTGCGGGTGATCGTGCCGCAGGGGTGGTTTGTGCCGGTGACGCCAGGGACCCGGTATGTCACAGTCGGCGGCGCGATCGCCGCGGATATCCACGGCAAGAATCACCATGTCGACGGTACATTCGGCGCTCATGTGCGCAGCCTGGACCTGCTCACGGCCGATGGACAGGTGCGCACCTTGAGCCGTGATGCCGCCGATGCCGACGAGCGCGCGCTGTTGGCGGCCACGATCGGCGGAATGGGATTGACCGGCATTATCACCCAGGCGACATTCGGGCTGCGGCCAATCA
>CAZVKB010000228.1:1437-2406 GCA_964627505.1 uncultured Actinomycetes bacterium
ACGCCTGCCACGGTCCCGACGAGGACAAACGCGAAGCCGACCTCCGGCTCGACGTCCGCGCCGAGGCAGTGAAGCAGGCCATCCAACCGGGCAATCCTGACGCCAGTGAGTTCTGGAAGCGCATCTCCACCACCGATCTCGATGACCTCATGACCCACATGGTGGCTGCGGATGCCACCGCCACCTATTCGGTGGCGTGGATCGATTCCGTGGCCGGCGGAAAGCACTTCGGCCGCGGTGTGCTCACCACCGGCGAACATGCCGAGGTGACCGATCTGCCGACGGCGGACCAGCGCGATCCCCGCGGCTATGACCCCGCGGTGCTCGCCAGCGCGCCACCAATCGTGCCCGGCGGACTGCTGAACAAGTGGACTGTGCGGGCGTTCAACGAGGCGTGGTATCGCAAGGCCCCGGCCGAACGGTTCGGCGAAGTGCAATCGATCGCCGCTTTCTTCCACCCGCTAGATGGGGTGCGGAATTGGAATCGCATCTACGGCCCCGGTGGTTTCCTGCAATACCAGTTCGCGGTGCCCGACTCCGGGGCGGAGGTGATCCGCACCGCGCTGACCCGCCTACAGGGAATCGGTGCGCCGGCGTTCTTGAGTGTGCTCAAGCGGTTTGGGCCGGCCAACAACTCGCCGTTGAGTTTCCCGATGCGCGGGTGGACGCTGGCCTTGGACGTGGCCGCGACGTTGCCCGGCCTGGCCGAAACGCTCGACGACCTCGATGCGATCGTGCTCGGTGCCGGTGGGCGTTTCTACCTCGCCAAAGACTCTCGGGCCACGGCTGAAACTATCGCCGCCGGGTATCCCCGACTGGCAGAGTTCCAGGCGATTCGGGAGTCGGTGGACCCCACATTTTTGTTCCGTTCGGATCTGAGCCGGAGGCTAGGACTGTGATGAATTCTGTGCGTCAACCGCAATCGGTGCTGCTCCTTGGAGGCACCTCGGAAATCGGCTTGGCGATTGT
>CAZVKB010000229.1:0-2404 GCA_964627505.1 uncultured Actinomycetes bacterium
CTGCCGGCACCACACTCACCAGCGTCAATGTCACTTTGACGATTCCGCCGGTGCCATCGCCCGATGGGCTGACCCAGGATGTGGGCGATCTCTCGCTGGAGGGAACCTTGCCATCGTTCGTCTCCAACGCCGCGTTGATCGACAGCGTGAAGGCCAACCCGCAGTTGGCTAACGTCTGGGTGCCGACCACTTCCCTCACCGAGGAAGCGGCCGGGGGTGGCCGGTACACCTTCAGCCTCACCGCCGACCTTACTGAACAGGCGCTGAGCAAGCGTTTCACGGCGGAGCAGTTGGCCGAAGCCGCCGCCAATGCCAACGCTGGCGTCAACCCAACTAGTAGTGCGACCCCGGAGCCGGGGGTGACGCCGTGAGCCGCCTGTTCAAGACCACCAAAGGTTGGTTCGCGGTCGGAATCGTCGGCGCATTGTTACTGCTGCTGCTCGGCTGGCTGCTGCTCATCAGCCCGCAGCGCAGCCAGGTTGCCTCCATTAACGAGGAGATTGCGACAACGGAACAGCAAACGCAGTCCTTGATCGCCAAGGCCAACGCACTACGCAAACAGGCCGATGAGTTGGCCCAGATGCAGGCCTCACTGGCGGCGTTGTCATCAAAGCTGCCGGATCAAGCGGGTGTGGACAGCCTCATCCGCCAGATCGATGCTGCAAACCAGGCTTCGGGCCTGCAAATCCAGTCATTCAGCGTCAGCCCAGCCCAGCCATTGGAGATCCCGGGCGCTGCCGAGGCTGCCGCCGCCGCGCCCGCAGCCGCAGCGCCTGCCGAGGGAGAGTCACCCGATACCGCTGCAGCGGCTTCCGAAGCCGCGAGTGCCGGCGCCGCTGCGGCCGCTCTGGCCACGTCGCTTGAATACATCCCGGTGACAATCGAATTCACCAAAGGCTCGTACTCGACCTACCTCAATTACCTCAACCAGATCGAAAACCTTAGCCGGGCGCTGCTGGTCACCAGCGTCACGCTGTCAGGCGAGGGCGCGGAGTTGGCCATGTCCATCCAAGCGCAGATTTTTGTGCGGCCTGGCGCTGGCGGCACCTCCTCGGCCAGCCCGGCAGCAACCCCCACCGCGTCAGCCAGCCCCTCACCTGCCGCCAGCTAGCCCCTCACCTGCCGCCAGCTCAACGGCCATCCGGTGAATACCCCCGCGGTGCCCACCGCAAGTTCCAGCCACCGTTCTGGGATCATGTGCACATGTTGCGATGGTTGACCGCGGGTGAGTCTCATGGACCGGCTCTCTCGGCGATTCTCGAGGGCCTACCAGTTGGGGTGGCAATCACCACTGATGAGATTGCCGCCCAGTTGGCTCGGCGTCGACTCGGCTACGGTCGCGGTGCGCGCCAGAAGTTCGAGCGGGACGAGGTCAGTGTGCTCGGCGGCCTGCGGCACGGGCACACGCAAGGTGGACCGATCGCCCTGCAGATCGCCAACGCCGAATGGCCCAAGTGGACGCAGGTGATGAGTCCGGATCCAGTGGCTCCAGAGGAGTTGCTCGGCAAGGCGCGGTCCGCACCGCTGACCCGGCCTCGACCAGGCCACGCCGATCTAGCGGGGATGCAGAAGTACGGCTTCGACGATGCTCGGCCGGTGTTGGAGCGGGCCAGCGCGCGGGAAACCGCAGCCCGCGTGGCGCTCGGAGCATTCGCCCGCGCTTTTCTGGCGCAAGTCGGCAACATCGACATCCTGAGCCACGTGGTCAGCATCGGGACCGTGCACCAGGATTCCCGCGGCCGCCCCACGCTGGCTGATCTCGCGGCCATCGACGCCAACCCAGCGCGGTGCGCCGACCCGGAGGTTGGCGAGCAGATGGTGGCCGAGATCGACCGCGCGAAAGCTGACGGCGACACGCTCGGCGGCGTGGTGGAGGTCCTGGTGTATCACGTGCCGCCGGGTCTGGGGTCGTATGTGCATTGGGACCGGCGGCTGGATGCTCGGTTGGCAGGTGCGCTGATGGGCATCCAAGCCATCAAGGGCGTGGAAGTGGGGGACGGATTCGGGCTCGCAGCCACCCGCGGTTCTGAGGCTCAGGATGAGATGGTGCCCATCGACGGCCACGTGCGGCGCACCTCGGATCACTCCGGCGGCACGGAAGGAGGCATGTCCACTGGCGAAGTGCTGCGGGTGCGCGCAGCGATGAAGCCAATCTCCACAGTGCCCCGAGCCCTGCGCACCATCGATACCGCCACCGGCGAGGCCACGACTGCGCACAATCAGCGCTCCGACGCCTGCGCCGTGCCCGCCGCCGCCGTGATCGCCGAAGCCATGGTGGCGCTCGTCATCGCGGATGCTGTGTTAGAGAAATTCGGTGGCGATAGCTTGGCCGAAACTCGGCGCAACCTCGTTGGCTACCTCGAGCATCTGAGCATCCGGTGAGTCGACCCCGCGTCGTCCTCAT
>CAZVKB010000230.1:0-773 GCA_964627505.1 uncultured Actinomycetes bacterium
TCGAATTTGGCCCCGGTGGCCCTTGAAGAGTTAGCCGAATCCCGCCCCACGCAGTGCCATGGGTCATCCCCCGGGCCGGACCGGCCGTCCGTGGTTGAAAGTCGGCGGTCTATCCTTTGTCCTCCGGGCGGGCTACGAGCGAATGCGCTGCAGTCTCGCTCGATCACGGGAAAGAAGAAAGACCCTTGACTCTTGAAGGCGCTGGAGGCGCGTGGCGCAAGACTTTCCAACACAGCGCTGGCGCAAGCGCTTGGGGATGCCCGCGATGCGCATCAGCCGCTTCGTCAATGCTGCGAAGCACGTGTTCAACTTCGACCAAGCCGCGGTGCGGGTGCGTGACGAGACGGCGGGTACGGCGAAAACTGCCGGTCGTTCCAACCGCAAACGGGCCAGGGGTTCCGAAAAAGTTGACGGCTTTCTGTAACTGCTGGTCGCCACCTGTTGCATTCCTTTACAACGCTCGTTGGTGTTGTTAGGATTTACAACATGCCAGCGGCGCTGATCCTCGATGACCGATACCCACAAGGCGACCATGCTTTTGTCGCTGTGCGTGTCTTCCGGGTGCCGACCGAGGTGCCCGGCAGCACGCACGACCTGACGTACAGCTTCGCTTACGTGGTGGATGGGGTGTGCGTGCTCCGTTTCGACAACGAGGCCGGCAAGGGCGACCACTTCCACTGCGGCGAAGACGAGGCGCCTTACCTCTTCATCTCGCTGGAACAGCTCTTGGCAGACTTCTGGACAGCCGTCGACGATTGGAGCAAGTGACATGA
>CAZVKB010000230.1:783-2096 GCA_964627505.1 uncultured Actinomycetes bacterium
CCGTGACCATCGGCGTCGCGTCGCGCGACGAGGTCAACGCTCGCTTCATGCGCGCCATGACCACCGGCGAGCGCGCGATGCCCTTCATCGGTTGCGTCGATGAGCGCGCGCTATGGCGCACGCTGACGCCGCTACGCTGGGACATCCTCAAGGTGATGACGGGTGCGGGACCGCTCGCGCTACGAGAAATTGCGCGCCGTGTGGGGCGCGACGTACGCGGCGTGCATACCGACGTGCATTCGTTGCTGACCACTGGGCTGATCGAGCGCGAACAGGCGGGGTTTTGTTTTCCTTACGATGCGGTGCATGTGGATTTCATTCTGACGGCGGCGTGATTATCGAAGACGCTAGCGCTGCCGGCAAGAATGGAAGCTCTTGCTCACGGCCACGCGGTGGGCGATACGGTACTGAAGTAGTTGGTAGCGCATTTCGGGGACAGCGCATTTCGGGGACAGCATCCTAAACTCACCTCTTCGGACAAGGGCCGAAAGTGCCAAGACGGCGGCGTTGACAGGGCGCGGCAAGCAGGCTTTCCACGGAAGGGTGTGGAGTGCCATTGCTTCATGCCGTGATGAACGGATTGACGACAGACAACTGGTCTGCCAATACCTGTCCATGCTGCAGGTCCTCGGAATAGAGCGTATCGCACCCGGCCAGCACGGCTGCAGCCACAATCAGTGCGTCCCAATTGGCAAGCTGGTAACGGATGGCCAGCTCTGCGCTCCTGCGGATCGTGGTTTCATCAACGGGCAGCACATCAGTGAGTTTCATCACCGTATCCGCAAAGGCGTAAGCCTTCGTCCGATCAAACCCGAGCTTCCGCAGGCAGACATTGATGGCCTCTTTGATGACCTGCGCACTGACCACCGGACGTGCCGCCAGGATGCCGCGCGCGATCTCCGCCTTGTGGCTGTTCTTCCCGATAGTGTACAGGACGACGTTCGTATCAGCGAAGCACTTCGCGGTCATAGCACTCATCACGGTTGAACTTGCCATCAAACACCGCGCCGAACTGGTCGAATTCGCTCATGTCCGCAGTTGCCGCCATCGCCTGTGCGCGCCTGGACTTCAGGTAGCCGAAGTCCAACCGACAGCCCGGTGGACTCTTGGTCAAGATTTCTTCTTCGACGAGAATCTTGCCGTCAATGATGGTACTCGTCGTGAGTTGCTTGAGGAAGATAGCGCAGCCGGGGTCAAGAATGGAGGCTCTTGCTAACGGCCACGCGGCGGGCGATACGGTACTGAAGCAGTTGGCAGGCCGACTCGGCACCGTCTTCCAGGATACCGATTATCTGGTGCGCTGGGGCGGCGAG
>CAZVKB010000230.1:2106-2383 GCA_964627505.1 uncultured Actinomycetes bacterium
GCGCCGCTGCGCGAGGGGTGATTCCCCCCGCGAGCACTACACTCAGCAACTGCGGTGCAGGCGTCGAAGTAATTCGTTGGCGGACATGGGCTCGCCACGATCGGCTTGCGCTATCGATTCGCTTTTTCCCCCTTTTCCCCTGTGCGCTCACGCTACCCTTTAGCTACTGGGAGCTTGTCACTTCACTCGCGAATGCGAACGCGTGTCTCATCAATGACCCAGAGCTGACCTGCCGTACGCTCAATGGCACTCAGTCTGACGCCGGCAAGCACCAAAT
>CAZVKB010000231.1:0-2321 GCA_964627505.1 uncultured Actinomycetes bacterium
TCACCTCGGCGACTACGGCTACGTGGAGTCCGTGCAGTATTGCCCGTGCGAGCCGGGTGAACTTTCGGATTTTTACCAGAATGCCGGGCGCTTGCTGGCACTTCTGCATGCCCTGATGGCCACCGATTGCCATCACGAAAATCTGATTGCTGTAGGCAACCAATTGGTGCTTGTCGACGCTGAAACACTGTTGATGGGAACGTCGGCGGATGAGGTCAAGGTATCGACCCGGTTCGAGGCGGCTGACGCCCTGGAACCGGGCTCGGTCTTGCGGGTGGGAATGCTGCCGTCATGGGTGTGGCTGGGTGGGCGCCGGCTCGCCATCGACGCTTCCGCGCTCGGTGTGGCGCCCAGCAACGGGCAACAGCAGGGGTCGGGATGGCGTGCGATCAACACCGACTCCATGATCCGCCGCGAGGATCCCGTCCCATTGGCCCGTCCCACACGCGTTCCTGGGCGGGCTGGCACACCCCATCCTGTAGAGCACCAGCCTGTGGTGAACCAGCCAGTCGCGAACCACGTCGAGGACATCGTGACGGGCTTCATCGACGCCTACCGCGTGTTGCTCGACGGTCGTGATGCTTGGCTCGCCGAGTTGCTGACGCGCGCCGAGTCCGCGCACAACAGGGCCGTGCTGCGCTTCACCTACGTCTACGCCTCGTTGCTGGAATCCCTCACGTCTCCGGAGGCCCTGCGGTCGATGGCCGCCGGTGGGATGGTGTGTGAGCGGCTGTCCCGCGGCTATCTCGACACCGCGGGTGCGACCACCTGGCCGTTGGTGGCTGCCGAGCAGGAGGCTTTGCTACGCCTCGATGTGCCGTTCTTCACCTGGCCGCTGATGGGTGGGGCTACTCGCTGGCACGGCGGGGAATTGCGCGGTTGGCCCCAGCACAACCAGATCGATCAGGTCCGGGCGCAGCTTCGCGACAGCAACGACACCGATCTGCGGATGCACGTGGCGCTGATAAGGGGATCCATCCGCGCCGCCACAGCGCACACCGGTCGCGGGTGGCGCTCGGACACCGAGGGGCGTTCGCACGCTGGGTCGGCCGCAAGCGGCTCGTCGCCGACGTCAGAGGAACTGGGGCGCAGATGCTTTCGGAACACTGCCGCGGGAGCTGTCCCATTCCGCGGGAGTGTCGGTTGGATGGGTATGTCGGTGTTGCCTGATGGAGTGCATGCCAATGTAGCCCCGATCGGGGTCGGGCTGTACGACGGTCGGATGGGGTTGGCGGTGAGCCTGCTGCTGTGGGCTCAGGCTGACCCGAACGCCGCCGGCCAAGCGGTGAAGTTGTGCAGACAGGCGTTGGCTCCAGTGCTGGAAACGATCGCCGATGTCGACGGTGTGCAGCACCTGATGGTTTTCACCGGTTGTGGCTTCAGCGGGCTGGGCGGCATGCTGCGTGGTCTGGCATTCTTAGGCAGCTTCGGGGTCGAGGTGGAGGAGGTCACCGCCGCGCAACGCACCCTCCTGAACTTCCTCACACCCGCGCTGGTGATCGACGACTCCCGGATCGACGCCATGTCCGGTGCGGCGGGCTTGGTCGCCCCGCTGGCGCGGCTGCTGGCAGACGGGCCGGACTGTGGTGTCCCACGACAGCACCTGTTGGATCTCATAGCAGCCTCGGCGCACGTACTGGTGAATCGCCAGGATACCGACAGCGGCGGCTGGCGCATCATGGCTGAAGCGCCGCCGCTGACCGGGTTGGCGCACGGAGCCAGCGGTATGGCATTAGCGTTGGTTGAAGCGGCAGTAGCCCTTGCGGATACGTCTTTGCTGGCGCCAGCGCTACGAGGTCTGGACTATGAAGCCAACCTGTTCGAATCGGCCGCTGGCAATTGGCCAGACCTGCGGCCCGACGTGAACAGGTCGCAGGACGGCCCAAGCGCGACCCGTGGCTTTATGCTGGGATGGTGCGCCGGCGCCCCCGGCATCGCGCTGAGCCGACTGCGGTTGCTGCAATTGTTGCCAGACCACGAGGACGCCCCACTGTGGCGATCCGAGCTTGACAGCGCAGCCGACACCACAGCTGGCAAACCGTTGCTGGTGCGCGATCACCTCTGCTGCGGCAACCTCGGCCGGGTGGTGATCCTGCGCTCGCTGGCCCACCACCTCGGCGACACCAGATGGGATGGCGATGTCGCACGAATCACTGACGGCGTAACGGCGGCCGCGGGTGCAGGCGTACCTCGGTCGATGCTGGGGGATGCGATTCCGGACTTGCCTGAGCCCGGCCTCTTCACAGGGCTGCCGGGGGAGGGTGCAGCGCTGTTCGGTGACGTCGACTGGGTGCCGAGGCTGCTGCTCTGAGGCGCCGTTG
>CAZVKB010000232.1:0-2310 GCA_964627505.1 uncultured Actinomycetes bacterium
AGAGCCGCGTGTCGGAATCGAACCGACGACCGTCCGCTTACAAGGCGGGAGCTCTGCCGACTGAGCTAACGCGGCGCGTGCGCAACTGAACGCACCGCCCATACCCTACTAAGGCCACTGCGAGCGCGGACTGCTCCCCACCACGTGGTCTCGTCTGCGAAAGGAGTGCCGAAGCGTCGGGCACACCGTGCGTGTGTGGCGGCGGGGGCCGCGCAGGGCCCAAGTTTCGCCAACTAGCAGGTTGTGGCCACTGCATTATCACCTTTCGCGTACGTTCTCAGTCAGGTCCTCATCGTTGGCACCGAGAAAGCAGCAGCGAAGACTGCTGCCGTCAGTGAAGGAGTAGCAGCATGATTACCGTCTTCGTCGCGAGCCTGATTCGCACGATGGATGCCACGCAGCCCGAAGCCACCGCTGTCGCAGTCCGCGATGGCATCATCCTCGGTGTCGGCACACTGGAAACCCTCAGTCCGTGGCTGGACTCAGACGAGTACATCATCGACCATTCCTTCGCGAACAAGGTGTTGACGCCGGGACTCATCGACCCGCATGTGCACCCGATGCTGCCGGCCCTGCTCACCCAGATGCCGTTCATCGCACCCGACGAGTGGGATCTTCCGACGGGTTTCTTCCCGTCCGTCGCGACTCCCGAGGGCTACTGGAATGCTCTGGCTGCGGCATTCGACCAGCACACTGGCGACGACCCGTTCTTCACATGGGGTTACCAGCCGATGTTTCACGGGCCGTTGACCCGCACCGATCTCGACCACCGGATCAGCGGGGACAAGCCCGTGGTCGTGTGGGACCGCTCATTCCACGGGATCTACATGAACAGTGCGGCCTTGGCCTGGTTCGGCATCACCGACGTGCACAGTCTCGCGACGACGCCGGGCGCGCGTGACTGCGCCGACTTGGCTACGGGCCACTTCTGGGAGGCAGGCCTGGAGTCCTTGATGGCCGGAATTCAAAGGCAATTCCTCACCCCAGAAAAGATGATGCGCGGTTTGGGGGTATTCGCCGCCATGGTCCGCAAGGGCGGCATCACCACCATCGCAGACATGGGCCTGGGTTTGATGATCGCCCCTGAACAGGAACTCGGGATGCAGAAAGCAGCGTTCGACGATCCGTCGTGCGGGTTCCGGGTGCTCTCCGTCCCGATTGAGACCACGTTCGTCGCCGATGGTTCCACCACGGAACAGATGTTCGCCCGCATCGAAGCGATGCAGGCCGACACAACCGGTGGCAACGTCCAGGTGACCAAGCACCTGAAGTTGATGGCTGACGGCGCGTTCTACTCGCAGGGGTTCAAACTGTGCACCCCCGGCTACATCGACGGTCACGACGGGGAGTGGATCGTCCCTCCAGCCGTGACGGAGCAAATTGCGAAGGCGGCGTGGAACAAGGGCTACCAGTTGCATATGCATTGCAACGGTGACGAGGGTGCGAAGTTCAGCGTCGGCCTGGTGGCGGAATGCTTGGAGGAGAAACCACGCTTCGACCACCGATTCACGATGGAGCATTGGGGCTATTCGACGGAGGAGCAGAACCGTCGCGCTGCGGCGCTCGGCGTGCAGATTTCGGGTCAACCGTTTTACCTGCGCATCCTTGGCGACAAGTACGCCGACGTGGGCATGGGATATGACCGTGCCCACGCGATGGCGCGGTTCAACACGGTGCTGCGTTACGGCATGAACCTCGCATTGCACTCGGATTGCCCGATGGCTCCGCTGGAGCCGCTGGAGTTGGCACGGACTGCTGTGCACCGCCGCACTTTGGATGGCAACGTGGTCGGCCCCGAGGAACGCATCACGGTTGAGCAGGCGTTGCGCGCGATCACGATTGACGCCGCGTGGAACCTCGGGCTTGAAGAAACCATCGGATCGATTCGCGCCGGCAAGTCTGCTGACTTCACGGTCCTGGACCGGGACCCGCTGACCGACCTTGACCACGCCACGGTGCTGGGCACCGTCTACCGGGGCGCCATTGTGCACGACGCGATGTCATGATCGGGTAGGTTTCCACCTCCGAAAACTTGAAACTGCGGGTTGTCCTCATGCCCCGCTGGCGCAGGCGACCGCCCGCCAGCACTGCCAGCAAGGAGTGTCTATGCGAACCCCCTCGATCATGGCGATGGCGTTGGCCTGCGCCCTGCCAATGGCAGTAGCCACTGGGTGCAGCGGTGGTGGCAGTAGCGCCACCGGCGCCTCGGCCTCGGCAGCGGCCGTTTCGGGAACGGTGGTGTTCTGGGACACCACTGCGCCTAACGGTCAATCGGCGGCGTCCCAGGCGATTGTCAATTCGATGGCGCAG
>CAZVKB010000233.1:0-2306 GCA_964627505.1 uncultured Actinomycetes bacterium
TGGTGCGCCGCCAGGGACTCGAACCCCGAACCCGCTGATTAAGAGTCAGCTGCTCTACCACTTGAGCTAGCGGCGCGCGATTGTGAGCATAGCGCACCATCCCTATGGCATACCGTCCGGCACAGCAGCAATTCGCAACCCGGATCTTGCGACTGCATCACCCCAATCACAACCACGTCGCCGACCCCGCCAACGCACACCCGCGCCGCCCGCCCGCGCACGTTGTGCCCATGATCGAAACCCACGCGACACACGCGATCCTCCGGTCGCTCCGCCGAGGCACCCACGACCACTACACGGTCAGACCCAGCCTCCTGACGGTCAGATCGCCGAGCGCACACACCGCCCCACGCCGAATTACGCAACCTGAAGTTGTTCTAATTCGCCCGTCATGGTGGAATATGCCTACCCGCTTCCCGACATTCGGAGGAATCCATGGCTTTCACCCTGCCCGAGTTGCCCTACGCCTACGACTCGCTCGAGCCCTACATCGACGCTCAGACCATGCACCTGCACCACGACAAGCACCACCAGGCCTACGTCGACAAGCTCAACGCAGCCGTCGACGGCACCGAATGGGCCGACAAGAGCATCGACGACATCATCGCCAACCTCGCGGACGTACCCGAAGCGATCCAGGGCGCCGTCCGCAACAACGGTGGCGGCCACTACAACCACACCCTGTTCTGGGAGTGGATGAGCGGCGACGGCGGCGGTGCCCCGGAGGGCGAACTCGCGGCGGCAATCGACGACGCATTCGGCTCGTTCGCGGACTTCAAGACCAAGTTCGAAGCCGCCGGAGTCGCTCGCTTCGGTTCCGGCTGGGTCTGGCTGATCGAAGACGCCGGCGCCCTCTCGATCGTCTCCACTGCCAACCAGGACTCGCCCGTCACCGACGGCAAGAAGGTGATCCTCGGCAACGACGTCTGGGAGCACGCCTACTACTTGAAGTACCAGAACCGGCGCCCGGAGTACCTCAGCGCCTGGTGGAACGTGGTGAACTGGGAGCGCGCACAGCAGGCCTTCGGTCGCTGACCAGACCCGCAACCGCTAACCACCCCCACCCCTGACACACCTGACCGCACCTGCACCGGACCCGGCAGTCACCGCCCGTGGCTGTCGGGTCCGCTGCTATCTCGCCCCGCCACAGCTACGCCACGGTCACGAGGCGCCTTAGGTCAGGAGAACACCTTGCGGGTGACCTTGATCACGACCACCGTCGCCACGACAATGCCGACGGTCTTGGCCACCCGCTCAGGACGCACGGCGCCATATTCGTCGATGTAATACCCACGCACCTTCGCCACTTGCCGATTGAGGATGTTGCGTGGCGCGAAAGTTTCTTCAACCGTGTCCTGCAACTGTGCCAGAGTGGCCGCCAACCGCTCCCGCGTGGCGTTCATGTCCGCCTCGATCTCCTCCGGCGTGCGCGGCTTGCGGGCCACAACCTCCGGCGGATTTGCGGTCGGGCTCTCGCCGACCTTCGGCACATCCGCTACTCCAGCCGACCGCTGGGCGATCCGCCGATCAGCGGCCACTTGCGAGGACGCCTGGGTGGCGTCAACAGGTTGCACTTTGACTTCCGGCATCGGAGTTCCGACCTCCGGCAGCGAGCTCGTAACGGTCGTGGCAGCATCAGCGGAATCAGCGGCACCCGCGGGGGTCTGTGGCGACATAGCCGCAGCCTACGCCGGGAGGCTTCCCGGATCGAACCCAAACGGCAGTTCCAGTCGGTGTGCCGCCAACAATTCCGGATTTGCGAGTACCTCGCGGGTGCTGGCATCGGCCACGATCCGGCCTTGATCCAGAATCACGGACCGCTCGCACATCTGCCACGCGAACGGCAAGTCGTGGGTGATCAGCAACAGCGTCACCGACAAACTGGCGAGCACCTCGGCCAATTCCCGCCGGGCCAGCGGATCGAGGTTGGACGTCGGCTCATCGAGCACCAACACCGACGGTTGGCACGCCAGCACGGTGGCGATCGCCACCCGCCGCTTCTGCCCGAACGACAGGTGCCCCGGGTAGGCGTCGTGCACATCAGACATCCCGACGGCGGCCAGGGCAGCAGCCACCCGACCGGGCACCTCCTGAGCCGGCACCCCGAAGTTCACCGGCCCGAATGCGACGTCCTGCTCCACTGTCGGCATGAACAGCTGATCGTCGGGGTCTTGAAACACCAGCCCGACCTGGGAACGCACCGTAGCCATCGTCTGCTTCGACACCCGCGTACCGGAGACCACAATCTCGCCGGACTCAGCGGTGAGAATGCCGTTGAGGTGCAGCGCCAACGTGGTCTTTCCGGC
>CAZVKB010000234.1:0-2280 GCA_964627505.1 uncultured Actinomycetes bacterium
TCGACGTGCGCGATGGAGATGGTGATACCGCGCTGGCGCTCTTCGGGCGCCTTGTCGATCATGTCGAAGGGCGTGAAGGGGTTCACGTCCGGGTATGCATCGTGCAACACCTTGGTAATCGCCGCGGTCAGCGTCGTCTTCCCGTGGTCGATGTGACCGATGGTGCCGATGTTCACGTGGGGCTTTGTCCGCTCGAACTTCGCCTTCGCCACTGGGTCCTCCTAGGCCTCTGGTTGGCTGGCCGCCCGATCTTCGGGGTCGGCCTTGGTGTGTTATGGGGTGGTTATACCCACTTGGTAGTGGCGCTATGCCAGCGCCACCAGTGCTGGGATTACTCCCCGCGGGCTTTCGCGATGATTTCCTCCGAGACGCTCTTGGGAACTTCTGCGTAGGAATCGAATTGCATGCTGTAGCTCGCCCGGCCCTGCGTTTTGCTGCGCAGATCCCCGACATAGCCAAACATTTCCGACAACGGCACGAGTGCGGTAACCACACGCGCGCCACTGCGCTCGTCCATGGCCTGAATCTGGCCCCGTCGAGAGTTGAGGTCGCCGATCACGTCACCCATGAAGTCTTCGGGGGTGACCACTTCGACGGCCATCATCGGCTCGAGCAGCACTGGGGCTGCGCGCCGAACAGCGTCCTTGAAAGCCATCGAACCAGCGATCTTGAACGCAAGTTCCGAGGAGTCCACGTCGTGGTAAGCGCCGTCGAGCAGCGTCACCGCGATGTCCACCATCGGGTAGCCGGCGAGCACGCCGTTGTCCATGGCCTCCCGGCAACCGGCGTCCACGCTCGGGATGTACTCGCGCGGGATCCGGCCTCCGGTCACCTTGTTGGTGAAGGTGTAGCCACCGGACTCTTCTTCATCCGCGGTCGGCGGGTTGGGGTCGATCGAGATGATCACTCGACCGAACTGGCCGGAACCACCGGTCTGCTTCTTGTGGGTGTACTCGACCTTGGGCACGCCGCGGGTGATGGTTTCCCGGTAGGCCACCTGCGGCTTGCCGACGTTGGCTTCCACCCGGAACTCCCGGCGCATCCGGTCGACGAGCACCTCGAGGTGCAACTCGCCCATACCTTCGATGATGGTCTGGCCGGTTTCTTCGTCGGAGTGCACCTTGAAGGTGGGGTCCTCTTCGGCCAGGCGCTGAATCGCGGTGGCCAGTTTGTCTTGGTCGCCTTTGGTTTTGGGTTCGATGGCCACCGAGATCACCGTCTCGGGGAAGGTCATCGACTCCAACTCCACCTGGTTGGCGGGGTCGCAGAGGGTGTCACCGGTGGTGGTGTCCTTCAGGCCCATCACCGCGACGATCTCGCCGGCGCCGACCGTGGGGATCTCTTCCCGCTTGTTGGCGTGCATCCGGTAGATCTTGCCGATCCGCTCCTTGCGGCCCTTGGTGCTGTTGGCCACCGAGGTGCCGGTGTCCAGGGTGCCGGAGTAGATGCGGATGTAGGTGAGCTTGCCCAGGTGCGGGTCGGCGGCGATCTTGAAGGCCAACGCCGAGAACGGCGCGCTGTCGTCGGGCTCGCGGGTCAGGGGCTCTTCGGTGCCGGGCTTGACACCCGTGACCGCGCCGATGTCAAGCGGGGAGGGCAGGTAGGCCACCACCGCGTCCAGCATGGGCTGCACGCCCTTGTTCTTGAACGCCGAACCGGTGAGCACCGGGGTGATCTTGTCGGCCAGCGTGGCGCGGCGGATCGCAGCGTGCACATCGGCCTCGGAGTAAGTGTCTTCGAGGAACAGCAGCGCAAACTCGTCGTCAGCGTCCGCGAGGACCTCCATCAACTTTTCGCGCCATTCGGCGGCATCGTCTGCGAGGTCGGCGGGGATCTCCTCGATCAGGTAGTCCTCGCCCTTTTTGGTTTCGCCGGGCCACACCAGCGCCCGCATGCCGACAAGGTCCACCACACCTTTGAGGTCGGACTCGTTGCCGATCGGGATCTGCAGCACTGCGGCGGTGGCGTTGAGGCGGTCGTGGATCATGCGCACGCACATGAAGAAGTCCGCACCCGTGCGGTCGAGCTTGTTGACGAAGCAGATCCGCGGGACGTTGTACTTGTCGGCCTGCCGCCAGACCGTCTCGGACTGCGGTTCCACGCCGGCGACCCCGTCGAACACTGCCACCGCACCGTCGAGCACGCGGAGCGAGCGCTCCACCTCGATGGTGAAGTCCACGTGGCCAGGGGTGTCGATGATGTTGATCTGGTGGCCTTTCCACTCACAGGTGGTGGCCGCCGAAGTGATGGTGATACCGCGCTCTTGTTCCTGCTCCATCC
>CAZVKB010000235.1:0-2249 GCA_964627505.1 uncultured Actinomycetes bacterium
CGTCTGCAGAGTCTCCCGTAGGCGTCTGGCGTCCCCTGAACGCGCCACGACACCCCGGAGTTCCGCAGTTGTCGGATCGGTGTAGGTAGTTTTGGTCTGGTTTTGTGCTCAGATCCGCCGTTTTCGGCCCTGTGAACGCGAAGAAGCGTAGGCACACGTTTTGCCCGTGTCTGGTTTGACATCGCGGCTGGGTGGGTGTTGTGTTGTAGGTATGTACGTGCGTCGGACGGTACGTAAGCGTAAGGACGGTACCGAGGTCGGTTATCTGGCGTTGGCGCACAACGAACGCGTCAACGGGGTGTCCTCCACGCGTGTGCTTGTCAACTTCGGCCGCGAGGAGCACCTGGACCCGGCGGCGTTGCGCCGGCTGGTGTCATCGCTGACCCGCTATCTCGGGGACCCGGACCCCTACGCGGACGATCCGGATACCGATCCGGGCCAGACAGGGTTGTCGGTGACCGAGTCCCGTTCGGTGGGCGGGGTGTGGCTCCTTGATGCGCTGTGGCACGAGTTGGGCATCGATACCGCCCTGCGGACGGTGCTGGGTGGGCGGCGGTTCACTACCGATGTCGAGCGGGTGCTCTTCGCGCTGGTCGCGAACCGGGCGCTGGATCCGTGCTCGAAGCTGGCCGCGGCCGAATGGGCCACTCGCGACGTCGCCATCCCTGGGCTGGTCGGGATGGATGAGGATCAGGCGTATCGGGCGATGGACCTACTGGTGGCGGCAGACACCTGCGCCGAAGTCCAAGAGCAGGTGTTCTTCCAGGTGGCGAACCTGTTCAACCTCGAAGTCGACATCATCCTGTTCGATACGACCTCCACCTATTTCGAACGCGACACGCCAGACGTCGACGCCGAGACCGGGGAGGCGGGGTTTCGCCGCTACGGCCATTCCAAGGACCACCGTGCGGATCTGCCGCAGATCATCATCGGGCTGGCCGTGACCAAAGAGGGCATCCCGGTGCGTTGCTGGGTGTGGCCGGGCAACACCTCCGACGTGAGCGTGCTGCCCGAGGTGCGTGACGGGATGCGGGACTGGAATTTGGGCCGGGTGATCACAATCGTGGACCGCGGATTCTCCTCCCATGCGAACCTGGACTACCTGCGCCGCGGCGGCGGGACATGGATCGCCGGGGAGAAGATGCGCGACCGTTCCACCGACGCCGCCGAAGCACTCGCCCGCCCCGGCCGCTACACCACCGTGAACGAACACCTGAAGGTCAAAGAAGTCACCCTGGAATCCACCCCAGGGGTGCGCTGGATCGTCTGCTTCAACACCGCCGAGGCCGCCAAAGACAAAGCCCACAGAGACGACGCCATCACCCGCCTGCAGACCGAACTGGACCGCATCACCACCGCCCGCACCCGCACCGAACAAGCACTGGCCAAGGCCGCGTCGAAGAAGACCCGCAAGCGTCTGGAGGCCGAACTGGCCGGGCACGCCCGCACCGAATGCGGACTGCGCGAACACCGCACCCTGGGCCGCTACCTACGCCAACTCGCCACCGGCCGGCTCACCATCGACCGCGCCGCGGTCAACGCCGAGGCCAAACTCGACGGCAAATATCTGCTGTCCACATCCGACCAGCACCTCAGCGCAGCACAGGTCGCGGTGGCCTACAAGAACCTCCTGGAAGCCGAACGCGGATTCCGGGACATGAAATCCACCCTGATGCTGCGCCCGGTGTTCCACCGCCTCGAACACCGCATCCGCGCCCACGTACTGATCTGCTGGCTGTCACTACTACTGATCCGCGTCGCCGAACAACGCACCGGGAGCACCTGGAACCGCATCACCGCCGAAATGGACCGCCAAGCCCAAGTCACCCTCACCGGCCCAGCCGGCACCGTCGTGCACACCACCGTGCCCACACCTCAACAATCCGCCATTTACCAGGCCTGCAACGCTGTTCTGCCACCCCGAATCATCACCGCAAACCACCCCTGACACGAAGATTCCCTTATGCCACTGAGGGTTCGGCCTCGGTGAGTTCGACGTGGTAACCGAGGTTGCGTAGTCGGTCGACGGCGCGGTTTTTGGCTCGTTCTGGTTTGAGGCGGGTGTAGTAGTCGCCGCCGGGGTCTTGGTAGAACGTGCCGTCGGTGAGCATGTGCCAGATCGCGACGAGCATCGAATGCTCTAACGCGACGATGGCTTTCATCGGTCCGCGGCGGGATGCGATCCGGCGGTATTTGGCCGACAGGTAGGTGTCCTTGGTTCGGGAGGCGGCCATCGCGGCGATGCCCAG
>CAZVKB010000236.1:0-2218 GCA_964627505.1 uncultured Actinomycetes bacterium
AGAAGGGCAAGGCACCCGCCTCACACAGATCCACCACATGCTGGCGCGATGACCCCAACACCCGCGCGGCAGTGCCGGTGGTGATCAACTCCGAAGCCTCCCCGTGCAGACGCGCGTCACTCATCAGCCCAGGCTCTCGCTAAACACCAGAAACGCAAGTGCTTGAATGTCCCGGAGCAACCTCGACCCGCAGGCCGGCGAAGGACGAATTCGCCCTCAACTCCCGCGCCTTGGGCGCTGGCGACGTCAGCATGGCCGCCACTTCAGCGATGGGCCCGTCCAACAACCGACTCCACTCGTCCAGCCACCTGCTCGCCCGCGGCTGGGCCCGCCGTAAGTGAGACGCAATGAGATTGCTGCGTCACGTTGGCTGTCGACGAATCGATCACCGAAACAGCCACTTCGGTATTCCTAGAGCGGCGTCGCGGCTACCAGGTCTGGACTCACGCCGGGGTTGCTCAACACACCGTCGGAGTACACGCGAACTTGGTGACCGAGGAGGAGGCTGGCCCGCTCTGCAAAGACGTATTCACCCAGCGGCTCAACACGCTCGGTCCGGGTAACCACAAGTCGATTGTCGGATGCGTAACGCACGTATGTGAGGCCAATACCCTCGGCCATCGCGATCAACTCGGCCGCGTGAGCGCGGATCACCCGCTCATCAGCCCACGGGAGGTCGTCGTAGGCGACGTGGTCAACTGTCATGTCAGCACTCTTCGACGAATGCCCCTCACCCCTGTTACGGATATCCACAGGTCACGTCATCATTCCGCCAGTAGCAGCCGACCCAACTCGGCATCGGTGTGTTTCAGAGTTGATGGGATCTCATACCAGAGTTCGTCGAAGTCGATGTCCTGTTCCCGATCGTGGGCCAGCAAGTTGCGAATTCCGCACATACCCTCCCAGGCCCGCCTGGACTGGTCGTCCACCATTCGCCGGGTGACCAGTTGACAGGTGGGTTCGGCCAACCTCAACCACAGGAACGCCACGGCGAAGCGGAACACCCGATCATCGGTGAACCGCCGGAAGTCGCCGTTCGAACTGACATCGCAGAGATTGCCCGAGCCGGCCGCAACCTCCGCAAGCAGCTCGTCGCGCGTGTACACCCGCCCCATCCCAGTCACCCCTCACAACGGCGTCGCGGCGAGCAGGTCCGGACTCACTCCAGGGTTCTTCAGAACCGCATCAGAGTAGGCGCGGATCTGGTGGCCGAGCAGAAAACTGGCGCGTTCGGAGAATTTGTGGACTCCAAGCGATTCGACGTGGTCGGTGCGTGTGACCACGATGCGGTTGCTGGAGGCGTAGCGCACGTCCGATAGCCCCAAGTCTTCAGCCATGGCTACCAGTTCCGCCGCGTGGGCACGGATCACCCGCTCGTCGGCCTGGGGCAAGTCCTCGAGGAAGACATAGTCAGCAGTCATGCCGAAAGCGTACGACGAATTGACACCATGCCCAATCCGGATATCCACAGGTGGAATACCGGTCAGCGCATGCAGCATCACTGACGCGGAAGGGCCGGGATCGATTGTGACCATGGCGTCCCGCCCTCGCTCCCCACCTGACGGCACATCCCACTACCAACTGATCGCAGATCAATCGGCGGCGAGCAAGCGCTCTGCATGGGCACGGCTTGCGCTGGCCACCGCGGCGACCTCCACGAGCAACTCATTCCGCGTGTACACCCGACCCATGCCGGACACCCTTACAACGGCGTCGCGGCGAGCAGGTCTGCGCTCACACCAGGGTTCAGAAGGACCGCATCGGAGTAGGCGCGAATCTGGCGGCCGAGCATGAAACTGGCGCGCTCGGAGAACTTGTACTCGCCGAGCGGTTCGACGTGATCGGTCAGCCTGACCACGATGCGGCTGCCCGAGGCGTAGCGCAGATCGGCCAAGCCCAAACTCTCGGCCAAAGCGATCCATTCGGCAGCGTGAGCGCGAATGACCTGCTCGTCAGCCCAAGGCAGGTCGTCATAGGCGACATATTCAGCAGCCATGACACGAGGGCACGACGAATCCGCGCCGAGACCCATCGGGATATCCACAGCCCAAGAACCGGCCCCATACCGCTCGCCCGCTGCAGGCAACTCGCCCCAACAGCGCCGACGAGAGCGCCGACGCTTCGCGAACCAATGCTGCGGATGAGCGGCGGCGAGGCCCTCACACCAAGCACACCGACGGTCGGACCCTCGGGTGTGACCTCCCACTGGAAGACTTCG
>CAZVKB010000237.1:0-2216 GCA_964627505.1 uncultured Actinomycetes bacterium
CGGCGTGGGAGGCCATGGACATCGCCGGGATCGGGCTGAAGCCGAACACCCGGTCAGGGCCATGGGTCTTGATCGTGTGCACGTGTGCGGCAGCGATGATTTCGTTGACCTCAGCCCAGGTGGAGCGCACCAAGCCGCCCTTGCCGCGAGCCCGCTGGTAGCGGGTGCGGGTCTCCGGGTTGTTCACCACCGCGCCCCACGCCTCCACCGGATCGGGATGCTCTACCTTGGCGGCGCGGTAAGCCTCCAGCAGCACCCCGCGGACATATGGATAGCGCACCCGGGTGGGCGAGTAGGTGTACCACGAGAACGCCGCCCCGCGCGGGCAGCCGCGCGGCTCGTATTCGGGGGAGTCCGGGCCGATGCTGGGATAGTCGGTCTGCTGGGTTTCCCAGGTGATCACGCCATCCTTGACGTAGACCTTCCAGGAGCAGGAGCCGGTGCAGTTGACACCATGCGTGCTGCGCACCACCTTGTCGTGGCTCCAACGGTCGCGATAGAAGATGTCGCCTTCGCGGCCCCCGGACTTGGTCACTGTGCGCAAGTCATCCGACACCGTGCCAGGGGTGAAAAACCGGCCCGCCGACACCAGGAAATCTTTGGTGGCATCGTCGTGAGTGGTCGTCATGGAGGTGCTCCTTCTGCCGGAACTGCGATTGCGTTATTCGGAAAGCGATTCAGGGGGTGTCACGGTCCACGCGGGTTGGACGTCAGGACGTTCGAGGTGGGCGGTGCAGTGACCGCGGCGTGACCAGACGTCCAAGCGAGTGAGGGTGACTGGTTGGCCAGAGGCGTCAAGTAATTGGGTGATGAGTGCGGCGTGGATGTCGCAGATCACGGGTCGCTCGTCCACGAGCGACGCATAGGGGCAGCGCTGCAAGTCGATGCGGTCGCCGAGGGAATCAGCGGTTGCGGTGAAGCCGAGGTCCTCCAGCGCGGCCACGACATCGGCGACGGCGTCGTCTGGGGTTTCCGCCGCCAGCGCTGCCTCGTCGCGCTCGCCATGCAGGGTGGCGGCCCAGCGGGCAGCCGCGGTTGCTGTGATGTCGCTGCTGGCGGCGTCCTGCAGTTGGTCGAGCAGCGCCTCTGCCAGGACCAGGTGCGGCGATGGGTCCATCGCGGTTGCCCGGTAGAGCCACGGCGGTCGGCCGCGCCCAGCTCGCTTTCCTTGCAGACGTTCGATGCTGCCGCCGGCCTCCAGCACCTCTAAGTGGGCCCGGACGGTGTTGGCGTGCAAGCCAGTGGCACTGGTGAGGTCGTCGATGCTCAGGGGTGCGTCGGCTTCGGCGATCAGGGTCTCGAGCGTCGATCTCGAGTCCGGGGCACGGGATGCCTGTGCCTGTCGGCCCCCCATGAGCCCGAGGCGGGCAAGGGTGCGGCCAATCGTCTGCCCGGGGGAACTAGCCATGGCCTATTTATATCAGATACCCCCGTGAAAATAAAAAACACGGTAGATATATGTTAATTGTGAATAAATAAGCATGTGGGTCACGCGGCCCCCTCACCAGGCGGAGGATCGATGGCAACGACGACGGTGTCGGATACTCCCGTTCCCGCGCCGACTGAGCACACTCATCACGGCGCGGGCCGGGTGCTCACGGTCTCCACCATCGGGTTCACGCTGATGTTCGCCGTGTGGCTGCAGTTCGGTGTGCTGGGTCTGCCGATCCGCAAGGAGTTCGGGCTGTCCGACGTGCAACTGGCGTGGATCACGGCGCTGGCCGTGCTCAATGGGTCGATATGGCGCTTGCCCATGGGCATCCTGGCCGACCGCTGGGGTGGCCGGCGGGTGTTCTTCTGGATGTTGCTGCTCACGGCGATCCCGGCGTACTTGATTTCCACGGCCAACAACTACGCGATGTTGCTGCTTTACGCCTTCCTCGTCGGATTCGCGGGCAACTCGTTCTCGGTGGGGATCGCGTGGGTGTCCGCCTGGTGGCCGCAGCGGCGGCAAGGTCTGGCGCTCGGTATTTTTGGCGCCGGCAACGTGGGCGCGTCAGTCACCAAACTGATCGGCCCGACTCTGATCGCAATGGTGCCGGTGGCTGGGCTGCTCGGCGGGGTAATCCCCGGCGGCTGGCGGTTTGTGGCGGTGCTGTACTCCGTGCTGTTGGTGATCATGGCGATTGTGCTGTGGTTCGTGGCGCCGAAGCACGACCATAAGCCGGCGCAAGGTCGGCCGATGAAGGAGTTGCTGGCGCCCCTCAAGCAGATGC
>CAZVKB010000238.1:0-2141 GCA_964627505.1 uncultured Actinomycetes bacterium
AGTTTCTGGGCTCGACTTCGGATCGATTTGCGCGGCTCGTCAGCGAGGTCTACCAGTCGCGGCACCAGCCAGTCGCGCAATTCGGCGTCGCCGACGGCCCAATCGCCGAGGGTCCGCATTGTTTCGTTGAGGACGATCCAGTCGTGGCTCGTGATGAGGTTGCGCTGCATGATGTCAACAGCGCTAGTCGATTGTTCGTTTGTCAGGTAGTCGCGCAATGCCGCGAACACATTGGCCAACGTCCACTGCGTAGACGGCTGATCGATCAGCGCTACCCATGTGAGCAGATCGTCGATGTGTGCATAGACCAGCGCGGGATCACTTCTGGCAACCCGCTTGAGTGCGCTGGACACCCGCAGCCGTACCCATTCATCGTCGCTGCGATAAGTGGCGATGAGCTCGTCGATCAGCGACGGATCCTCTTCGATTGCCGCAACCACCTCGAGCGTGCGGCCGAGAGTGTTGCGCCCTTCCCGCAAGGGCAGCTCAAACACGCTAACGTCGGGTGTGCACACCCCGCGCAAGTTGGGATCCGACGCATTCAGTTCAGGCACGGGTCCAGCATAGGTGGCAGCACGACCGGGGGAGCCCTACGGAACTTCATGTCACGACGACGAACAGGCCGATTGACGCACTGCGAATTGTGCAACGGTGGCGCATTGTGGCAAGCGACTTCACGTCGGAGGCGGGGACTTGCTCAGCAATTCACCACCGATACTCACCACCAGCAAAATCGCGCCTAGCGCCAATGCCAACCAGCCTGCGACCTGCTCGCCGCGCCGTTCGAGCAGCCGATTGAAACCGTCCAAGCTGGCCTTTCTGCGTGCTGCGGGCATGAACTGGTACGCCAACACGAGTAACACTTGCACCAGCACAGCAGCGACCGTGAAAATCGACACTGCGAGCAGAGTTTGCAGGACATCCAGCAGGCGTTGCCCGGTCTCCACCATGGCCACGATGAATACCGCATCAAGAATGTTTTGCACCGTGACCAGTAAAAATCCGAGCACCGCGAGCAGCGGTGTGGGCACGCGCAACCGCCGGGTGATGAACTCCGGTTCCAAACCTCCACCGCCAGAGCGCGCACGTCGTAACAGGGTTATCCCCACCACCACCAGTACGATCCCCACCACCAATTCGAAGGCAGTATCCAACCACGGGTACGCCTCGCGGAACTTAACGATCGGCCGTCCCAGGCCGCTAGCCACGATCCACCCCAGAAGCATCAGAGAAGCTATCGACCCGATGAGAAATGCCCACGCCCGCACCACTCCGCTGGGCTGGGCTAGAAGCAGAATCACCACCGCAACACCGATGGGATCGAAGGCGGACAGACCTAAGGCGAATAGTTCAAGTGCGAATCCGATATTCACTGTCTGTTCCTCGTTCGCTTGTTCCGGTGAAGCTTGGGTGACCTATGTCTGACGCTTTCCTCTGAATGACCGCATCATCTGCGCGGGCGACAGACGCGATCTAGCGGGCGTTCCGTTTGCTGGTTGTCCAATCACCCAGACGCCTGACATCCAGACGTCCGTCGTTCACGTACCCGTCGCCCAGCACCCGGTCGTCCGATCCCAACTGGTGAGCCAATTACTAGGAGACTAGTGGGCGACGGCCGTGATGCCTCAGCGAACGACAGCAATCACTACCGCGTCACCGGATGGACGCATGGCGGTGTTTTGCGCTCAGCGGGGAGTCATGTCGAGGTACTGGTCGTAGCCAGCGCCGGTGGCAATCCCGCGGATATAAGGTGTCAGCACCGGTAACGCTTGGGCCACTGCAGGGTCTTTGGCGGCATTCTCGCGCAACTTCCCCAGGTGGTCGAGCATGATCGGATGGGCGTGGCGGATGTCTACCCACGTCACTTTCAGCTCAATACCGTCGGGGTACACCAACACTTCGTTGGACAACAACCGCTGCGGAAATCCCGCCCGGATTTGGGCCTGGTACGCCCGTTCGGAAGCCACCAAGCTAAGCCCAGGAACGTCGTAGGTCTCGGCTGCCAGCACAAACATGCGCGCCAGCATTCCAGTGGTCCGGTAGCTGTCATGGTGCCCGCGATATTTCCGGTGGACCTCCATCGTCGTGAGGTCCCAGGCGCGCGGGTTGGCTTCCAGAAGGCCGCGCATCTCTCGGGTGAC
>CAZVKB010000239.1:0-2113 GCA_964627505.1 uncultured Actinomycetes bacterium
TGTGAGCCTGGAGTGGTGCGGTGCAAGGCCGCATCGCAACTAAGGCGGCTCAACCGCGCGTCAACTCCGCGGGAGTGAAGGTCAGGGCGGCGGGTGTGGTGACTTCGATCGATTCGTCGCCGACCGCGTGAGCGACGATCTCGTACCGGCCGCCGTCGAGTTCCATGATGGTCACACTGGGTGCGGTCGGGTCCACGATCCAGTAGCTGTGTACGCCGAATTCCTCGTAGAGGTTCCGCTTGCGTCCACGGTCGATCCGCGCTGTGCTGGGCGAGAGGATCTCCACCACCAGCAGCGGCGGCGTCGAAAGGTCGTGTTCGCCCAAAGCCGCCCGTGGTGTCACCAGCAAATCAGGTTCCACCACGTTGGGTCCGAGCACCACATCAAAGGGAGCAACCAGCACTTGCAGACGGGTGTCCCGCAGGGCGTTTCCGAGCAGCAACGTGAGCGATGTGACAGAGATCTGGTGGGCACAGCCCGGGGATGGTGTCATGATGAACTGGCCGTCGATGAGCTCGTGGCGCAGCCCGTCGTCGGGTAGTGCGTCGAGATCGTCGCGGGTGAGTGTGTGAGCAGCCATGCTGGACATGATGTCCCCCCTTTGTTCATGCGGCAAGTGTCTGCTGTTCATGCGGCAAGTGTCTGCGAATTGCGGGGCCACGGGCAAACGGTTATCCACAATTGGCACCTGTAAATGGCGTGCGAGGGACTAGTTTGTCGGTCCGGCTGGTGGATGCCAGCGCATTACGATTCGCGCCGAGGCGAGTGCGGCAGGGTGGTTCGCTGGTGCATCACGACCGAAATGGGTTGGTGCCGAAGAAAGGGCGGCTCAACCGCGCGTCAACTCCGCGGGGGTGAACCTCAGCGCGACTGGCGATGTAACACTCACACTCTCGTCGCCGACCGCGTGCGCCACCACTTCGTACCGGCCGCTGTCGAGTTCCATGATGGTCACACTGGGCGTGGCCGGGTCTACGATCCAGTAGCTGTGCACGCCGAATTCCTCGTAGAGGTCCCGCTTCCGTCCGCGGTCAATGTGTGCAGTGCTGGGCGAGAGGATCTCCACCAGCAGCAACGGCAAAGCCTCATGGCCAAGCGTGGAAAACGACGTACGCTGCGCGACGATGAGGTCCGGTTCCACCACGTTCGCGCCCAGCACCACGTCGAAGGGTGCGTGGAGGACTTCCATGCCGGTGCCCCGCAAGGAATTGCCGAGCACGCGCCCGAGGGTGCTCGACACACTCTGGTGAGGCCACCCCGGGGACGGCGTCATGATGAATTGGCCGTCGATGAGTTCGTGGCGCAGTCCGTCGTCGGGTAGCGCGTTGAGGTCGTCGCGGGTGAGTCTGTGTGCGGCCATGCTGGACATGATGTCCCCCCTTTGTTCATGCGGCAAGTCTCGCCGATTGGTGGTGTCACGAGCACCCGGTTGTCCACAACCGGTGCTTGGCTCGGCCCCGTACAGGCCCGACTTGTGGATGCCAGCGCTCCCCGAGTCGCGCCGTTGAGGGCGGCAGGGCTGTTCGAAGGCACGGAGCCGTCCGAAGATATGCGACCTGAAGACCAGAATGCGACCCGAGTACGGGTCGCACCAGGGCTTTCGAGTCGCATCTGGTTTTCGAGTCGCATCTGTCGGTGGGATGGCTTCCTGGTGCGGGCAACGGCGTGCGAGTGGTGTAGGTGCTATGCCAACGTCGCGATGGCAGCGACAGAGTTGGCGGCGAGGATGGCAGCGACAGAGTTGGCGGCGAGGTTGGCAGCGACAGAGTTGGCGGCGAGGATGGCAGATGCGGCGCCGGGGGCATCAGTGGTGACGGCTGCTGCACGTCGGTATCCAAAACGCCTACGCCGCAGATCTCGATGAGTGGATCCTGCTTGATGAATTCGACCATGTTGCCGTTGAGGTAGTGCTGCCGTCCGAGTGCGGCTGAGGAGTGTGCTTGGGTGACCTGAGGGTTCGCCCGCCCTCCCAGTCGGAGATCTGTCAGGCTGGCGCGCATGTCTGAACATGTGCACGAGGCCACGGCTCAGGACCACATCGACGCGGTGATGGCATTTGACGAGCCCACCCGTGACAGCATCGCTCACGCTCTGTGGCAGCGAGAGTTCGACC
>CAZVKB010000240.1:0-2061 GCA_964627505.1 uncultured Actinomycetes bacterium
CGGGCTCACGTCGGGATGCTTCAGCACCGCGTCGGAGTAGGCACGAATCTGCCGGCTAAAGAAGAAGGTGGCCTGTTCGGAAAAGCGATGTTCACCCAGCGTTTGGACACGCTCGGTAAGACGCACGATGCCGGCGTTAAAGAACATGTAGTCATACGCGATGCAGTTGCGCACCCACCACATCCGCGACCACCCCCGGCCGAACAGTCAATCACCCGCCGCACATCACGGGCACACTGAACCTGTTCAGCCCAACGGCAGAACCCTGACGCGCATGCGGCTGGGTTCGATGGTGACCATGGCACCGCTCTGCAAGTGTTGCTGTACCGCCGCGATGGCATTCAGGACGGCCAGCCCAATGTCCGAGGGCAAAGTTCCCTACGCCCGGATTTGGATGACCGACGGCCTGTGCGCACCGGCCCTCACCAGTAGGAGACCGAAATCCAGGTCTTGAGTGATCAGGACGAAGCCACGCTTGTCAGCCCACGACAGCAGGTCCTCGTCGGGGGCATCCGCACACCCCACAGACGACCAATGCACGGCTGTCCAACCGTTCCCGGCCAGGAAATCAGCCTAGTCGGGGCTCAAATTCATATCGAGCAGGAACTTCATGCAGCCGGGATGGGAAACTCGAACTCGTCGGCACGCCAGGCAGCGTAAGACAAGGCTGCCTGCACGTCGGACTCCGTGAGGTAGGGATACGCAACCAGGACATCGGCAACCGAGTGACCCGCAGCCAACTGGCCAAGAATCGCTCCGACCGTCACCCGGGTGCCCCGGATACATGGCCGCCCGGTCATCACTGCGGGATCCCGCACGATGCAATCGAATGCTTCCACGGCTCGAGGATACGCCCAATGCCGGCGATCACACGAGCGACACATGTGGCGGCTGTGGATTCGGCAGCTATCGCCGATCCGCAACCACGATGGCACCCTTGCGCGGCGACACATTAGCCATGAGTGGACTTGCCGCCCCCGTGCCACGATGCCCCCATGCCCGTGTGGGACCCGGATCGCGACGCCGCCCTGCGCATCGCCGCCATGCTCCACATAGAGCGCATCACCGACCAATCCGGCGGCGCCATCACACGATCCCAACTCGAAGCATTCACCTTCGGCGGCCAGGCCATCTCCCCGGGCAGGTTCATCCCCGCCGCCTGCGGTCCACCTGGTGGAGGCCGACGCACGACGCAGTCAAACCCAACGCGATCAGTTCGCCGCCAGCAACCGGTCGACCTGCGCCGATGTCACTGCGAGGGTGGTGGGCAGGGTCGACCAAAGCCGGAGATAATCGATGTCTTCTTCTCGATCGTGGGCAAGTGCGTTGCGGACAGGACACATCCCCTCCCATGTGTGTATGGCCTCGTCACCGACGAGGCGGCGGGTCACGAGTTGGCATATCGGCTCGGCGAGGCGAAGCCACAGATAGGCCAGGGCGAAGCGGAACAACTCGTCGTCGCTGTAACGCCGCTGGTCACCTCGTGAACTGCTCTCGCCCAGCCTGGCGACGGCCGCACCAGCTTCGACGAGCATTTCTTCGCGCGTGTAGACCCGCCCCATCGCCGCACCTCCTATAGCGGCGTCGCGGCGACGAGGTCCGGACTTACACCCGGGTTCTTCAGCGCCCCATCGGTGTAGACGCGGATCTGGTGGCCCATCATGAAGCTGGCCCGCTCTGCGAACCGGAACTCACCCAGGTGTTCCACGTGGTCCGTCACCGTCACGACGATTCGATCGGCCGAGGCGTAGCGCACGTTGGCGAGCCCGAGAGTGTCGGCCATCGCGATCAACTCGGCTGCATGGGCGCGGATCACACTTTCGTTGGCGACGGGCAGGTCGTCGTAGGCGACATAGTCATCGGTCATGCAAGAAGCGTACGACGATTCCGTGACCTTGCGAATGTGACTGTCCACAGGTCGGTTGTCCCGCTCGGCCGGTGCACGGGACGGAGGATTGACAAGGGGTCGACCTCGGGTCCTGCTCTGCACCATCAGGAGTCAAGCTTGGTGGCGACTTGCCTCAACAGCGTCGATCCACGAGGCGATCCGCACAGCCAAAG
>CAZVKB010000241.1:0-2061 GCA_964627505.1 uncultured Actinomycetes bacterium
CTAGGACGCCGCCCTTTCACGGCGGTAGCACGGGTTCGAATCCCGTTGGGGGTACGGCCATGTATGTGTTTGGTGCCTGGCCCCGTAGCGCAGTTGGTTAGCGCGCCGCCCTGTCACGGCGGAGGTCGCGGGTTCGAGTCCCGTCGGGGTCGCCAATGGACCGGTTCGCCGGTCTGTTGCTGCATTGCGGCCGACCAGCGATCCTGGCTGTCGCAAGGCAGGGCCAGGTAGCTCAGTTGGTACGAGCGTCCGCCTGAAAAGTGGAAGGTCGCCGGTTCGACCCCGGCCCTGGCCACCACAGTTTCCGCGAGGTCCGGAGTTGCTGTTCTGCCGGCACCGCGTCCGCCCTTCAGCCAGCCTGCCAGGACACCACAGCGGAATTGGGTTCACCGCTGCCGCTGGCGCAGAACCCGAACACCGACACCGTCGCACCCGGCGCTATCGTCGCACCCCAGGTTGGCGGTGTGACTGCGATGTTCTGACCAGACTTCGTCACCGTGCCGTTCCAGGATTCCGCCAGCGCCGCCCCACTTGGGAGCGCGAACTGTAGCGTCCACGACTTCACGGTGGCAGCTGTGTTGTTGCGGATGCGGGTGCTGCGGCAGTAGCCAGTCTCCCACGTCGAATCCGCAACGAACTCCACCGTGACACCGCCGGAATTGGTCGGTGTTGGCGTCGGGGTGGGCGTCACGGTCGGGGTCGGGGAGGGAGTCACGGTCGGGGTCGGGGTGGGCGTGACGGTTGGCGTGGGCGTGACGGTGGGCGTGGGCGTGGGAGCCACGGTCGGGGTGGGTGACGGTGTCACGGTGCCGCCGAAGGGAATCCGCTCGCGCTTCATCAATGAAGTCAGCAGTGCCATCTTGTCGGCATGCACGGTGCGCCAGTCATCGGCCAGCACCCCGCCGGTGTCACCGGAGTTGGGATTCCAGGACCAGAATGTCCAGGACGTCCCCTTGGTGCTCATGTAGTCGGCGAATTGTCGAATCCAACGGCCTTCGACCGTGTCCAGGCCCACGTTTTTGGCCCCGAATTCGCCCACCAAGATCGGGGCAATTCCTTCATCCGCGATATATCCGAAGCCTTTTTGCCATCGGTCAGCCAAGATGCTGGCCATATTGGGATCTGAGAACCACGGTTGCGCATACACGCCGGGGCCGTATTCGTGCGGGGAGTACACCAGTTTGTTCGGCTGCGGCAGGCGGACTGGGTGGGCGCGCACGCCCTCCAGATTGCCGCCCCACCAGTGCCGGTCCAATTGCTGACCACCCGCGACCGGACCTTCGATGCCCTCCACAATGATCAACCAGTTCGGGGCTTTGGCCTGTACGGCACTGCCGGCGGCTTCGGCGGCGCGGCGCCAGTCATTTTGCGCTCCGGTTCCCCAGGTGGCAGAGCCGTGCGGCTCGTTCTTCAAATCCGCAGCGATCACGTTGGGCTTGGCGGCATAGCGAGTCGCCAGCGACTCCCATGTGCCGATCCAGTCGCTTTCCGTGAAACCTGCTTGGCCGTACCAGAGGTCGTACATGAAGCCGTCGTCGGCTTGCGAGTGGTTGTCCAGGATCACCATGAGGTCGTTCGCGGCGGCCTCATCGATGATGATGTCCATCACCTGCTGCGGGGTCTTGCCTTGGAGTGCAGCGTTGCGGCCGCCGCCATAGTCGATGCCGCTGGTGGTGGTGGAACGCATGGCTTCCAGGGAGAACGGCATTCGGATGGTGTTGAAGCCCAGTGCGCGGATCTGGCGCAGCATGTCTTTGTAGTCCCGTGTCCACAAGCCATGCGGGGCGTGATTCTGAGTCTCGAAGCCGAACCAGTTGACCCCGGCGAGCACCACAGTTTGCCCATCGGCGTCGACGATCCGATTGCCGACCGTGGATAGCGGCGGATCGATGTCATCCGTCGGGGTGGGCGTGGGCGTGGGCGTGGTCGTGGGCGTGGGGGTCGGCGTGGGCGTGGGCGTGGGCGTCGGGGTTGGCGTGGGCGTCGGCGTGGGCGTCGGCGTGGGCGTCGGGGTCGGCGTGGGGGACGTCCCTGCGAGGTACGCCCACGTCACCCGAGGAG
>CAZVKB010000242.1:0-2059 GCA_964627505.1 uncultured Actinomycetes bacterium
CTCGAGTCTTGACAAACGTTGTCGGACCCAGCATCTAGGGTGTCTGCGTGAGCACGATCACCACAGAACCCGCCGCGAGCGCGCCAGTGCGCCCGCTGATTGGCGATTCGTGGTCACATCGGCTCTACCCACCGATGCCAGCGGGCGGCTGGCGAGGTTGGGTGGGTCCGGTGGTGGCGCTGCTGGTCGCGGCAGTGCTCCGCATTCCGAACCTTGGTCGGCCGGCTGCGTTCGCCTTCGACGAGACCTACTACGCCAAAGATGCCCTGAGTCTGCTGCGATTTGGCAACGAGCGGGCGATGCGGCAGGACGCCAACGATCTGCTTCTGGCATCCAACGGTGACCCGTGGACGGTGGCACCCTTCGAGGTCGGGCCGGCCTATGTGGTCCATCCGCCCTTCGGCAAGTGGGTGATCGCCGCCGGTGAAGCGTGGTTGGGGGTGACGCCCACAGGATGGCGAGTCGGGGTGTTGATTGCGGGCCTGCTGGCCGTGGTGGCTGTGGCGCGGATCGCGCGTCGATTACTGCGGTCGAACTTCTGGGGCACCGTCGCCGGTTTACTCATGGCCATCGACGGTCTCGCGATTGTGATGAGCCGCACGGCTGTGCTCGACAACATCCTCATGGTGTGTGTGGTGGGGGCCTTCGGGGCGTTGCTGGTCGATCGCGATCGGGTGCGAAGACATATCGTCGAAGTACTACCCGGGGGCAGCGATCCCAGCGTGTACTTCCGAGATGTGAGCCCGCCGATCCCCGCATTGCGACCATGGCGCGTGGTGGCCATCATCCTGCTGGGCCTGGCCTGCGGGGTGAAGTGGAGCGGCGTGTGGTTCGTGGTGGCTTTCGGTCTGCTCACGGTGCTGTGGGATGTCGGATTGCGCCGCACCCTGGGGGTGCGCAGCCCGTGGTTCACCACGTTGTGGCGCGACGCCCTGCCCACGGCGGTGATGTGGGTGGGCGTGGCGGTGGTGGTGTACGTGCTGACCTGGACCGGATGGTTGGTGACGGACACGGGGTACTACCGCGATTGGGCGGCGAGTCAAGCCTCGTCGGTGGTGCCGGATGCGTTGCGCTCACTGTGGCACTACCACGCCGAAGCCTTGCGCTTTCACACCACGTTGACCAGCCCGCATTCCTACTCTGCGAACGCGTGGGGCTGGCCGCTGATGGCGCGTCCCACCTCGTTCTTCTACGAAGAAGCGCCCACGTGCGGAGCCCCCAAGTGCGCCCAGGAAGTGCTCGCGCTGGGCAACCCGATCATCTGGTGGGCCGCGGCTGTCGCCCTGATTCACCAGATGTGGCGGTGGGCGGCGCGCCGGGATTGGCGTTCCGGTGCGGTGTTGGCCGGGTTCTTCGCCGGCTGGCTGCCGTGGTTGATGTTTCAGGAGCGCACGGTGTTTTCGTTCTACGCCATCGCTTTCCTGCCGTTCACGATTCTGGCGCTCACCGTGACGTTGAGTACTGTGCGGGGGCGGGCGGGGAGTTCGCCGATGCGCAACAACATTGGCATTGCGGCTGTCACTGCATTCTTCGTGCTGGCGCTGCTGGCGAGTGCTTTCTTCTATCCGATTTGGACCGCGGAGTCCATCCCCTATAACCAGTGGAACTGGCGGATGTGGTTCCCCACGTGGGTATGACCACTCGTGGCGGTTGGCTGTCAGTCCATTGCGGTCAGCCCTTGGCTGATGGGTTGGCGGTCGACAATGTGCGGTCGGCAGTCGAAGTTCAGTTCGGGCTCACGGCACGGACTTGATGTAACGCACCAGGATTCCCGCGACCACCATCACCGCGGCCGTGGTCATGAACAGCGCGGGATAACCGCCGAAGGACGTCACCAACGGCGCGGCGATCACCGGCGCCAGAATCTGCGGCATAGTGTTGGCGATGTTGATCACGCCCAGGTCCCGCGCCCGATCCTCGGCCTTAGGCAACACCTGCGTGATCAGTGCCTGATCCACTGCGAGGTAGACGCCATACCCGGTGCCGAGCAGGAACGCCCCGACCATGGCCGCCGAAAAGTTCGGGATGAACGCCAAGATCAGCACTGACAGCCCCATCA
>CAZVKB010000243.1:0-2003 GCA_964627505.1 uncultured Actinomycetes bacterium
ATCCCGCGAGCAACCGATCGCGCAGACCTACCGGCAGGGCTTCCAATAATGCCTGTACGTCGGCCGATTCATCCGGGAGTGACGGGCCCTTCGTCGCGTCCAATCCGGCGAACACCAGCAACTGCGCGATGGTGGCGAGGTCAAGTGTGGTCGGGTCGAGCGACTCGGCGGCTGCCAACAACTCCGGCGCCGGCGCTGCGGGCGGCAGCGCGCATGCTTCAGCAGCCGATTCGCGCAAAGCGTCGAGGAACTCAGCGATGTTGGCCAATGTCGTGGCCTGCACGGTCAGGTGGGCAGTGCGAGGCATGCCATGCACCGCGGGTTGGGGCTGAATGAACCATCCGCGGGCGTGCATACGGTCAGCGAGCACGAACGGGTCCGCAGACTCCGGTCCCTCCGCTGCCAACGCGATCAAACTAGCAGCCGGCGTCCCCAGCACCCGCAGTCCAGGAATCTGCGCCACGGCATCCACAATCTGCTCAGTCGCTTGACGGGTCGCGAGCACCAAATCCCGATATCCGTCCGCACCAATCGTGCGAATCGTGGCCCACGCTGCTGCCATCGGTCCGGCGGATTTCGTGCTCTGCATGGTGGTGTTGACCACGGGGTAGCCCGGCCAGCCTGAGTAGGTGAAGAAAGCACCGAGGCGGTAGGTGGCATCACTGAACAACAACAGCGAAGCACCTTTCGGCGCGTAGGCGTACTTGTGCAGATCCACGGACAGTGACCGCACCCCAGGAACCGACAGGTCAAACGGTGGCAGGTTGAAACCAAGTTGGGCCATGAACGGCAGGACCCAACCGCCGATACAGGCATCCACATGAACGGGCACCCCACGCGGCGCGGCGATGTCGGCAACTGCGACCACCGGATCGATGACTCCGTGGGCATACGAGGGTGCCGACACCACGACGAGACACGCACGTTCGCCGACGTCGTCGAGAGCGGCCGCCACATCTGCCGGATCCACCGTGAAACTGTCGGTGCCCACCGGCAGGAGTCGTGCTTCCACGTCGAAGTACTTGGCCGCCTTCACGAAGGCCGAATGCACGGTGATCGGGGCGATCATCACCGGCCGACCGGCGTCCCGCGCCGCGGCGGCGCGCCAGTTTTCCCGGGCCGTTTTCACCGCCAGCATGCAAGATTCGGTGCCACCGCTAGTCACCACACCGACCGCTTCAGGAGGCCCACCCAAGAGGTCCAAACCCCAGCCGACCAGGTCGTTCTCAATCCTGGCCACGCTCGGGAACACGGTCGGGTCCAAACCGTTGACACCAGAGAATGCGCTCAGCGCCGCAGTGGCGACGTCTTCCAACTCCGGCCAGCCAGCGTCGTACACGTAGGCCAGCACACGACCGCCTGTGGTGGGGGCGTCACTGTCCCGAAACGTCGAAAGGTCTGCCAGTACCTCGTCACGGGAGGCGGATTGAGCGGGCAAGGGCATGGTTGCTCCTAAGGTCGGCCAGGGCGGTTAATGGTGATGCCGCCGCGGCGGCTTACGGGAAGGGCGAGGTCGCATTGGGCGCTCATTCGGCTACGGCTGCCATCGCGCGGGCAATCCGCTCATCGGTGAGGTCGTATTTGAGCACCAATGGCAAACTTGCGATCAGCAAGATCGCTGGCAACACGGTGAACGCGAGTAGCACCCCCAGCAGCGCGGAATCCGGTTGGGTCACGATTTCGCCTGCTTTGGAAGAGACGAAGCCGGTGATCGCCAGCATTCCCAGTACTAGGGCTGGTCCGATCGCAAATCCCGTGGTCTCGCCCGCTGTCCAGAAGCCGGTGTAGGCACCTGCCTGGGCTTTGCCACGCTCGGCGGCATCCACGGCGATGGTGTCGGGCAGCATCGACAGCGGGAACATTTGCATGCCTGCATAACCAACGCCGCACACCGCCACCAGCGCGAGCACAGCCGCCAGCGGCAACCAGTTGGACATCAGCAGCGCGCACGCGCCCACCAAAAACGTCAACGATGCCGTGAGGTAGCCGCGTTTCTTGCCCCA
>CAZVKB010000244.1:0-2002 GCA_964627505.1 uncultured Actinomycetes bacterium
ATACCAAAGCTCGAGAAGAGGAGAAGGTGCGCGTGCTGCGCGACGCCGGCTTCGACATGGATCTCGGCGGCAAAGACATCACCAGTGTGCAGTACCAGAACGCCAACAACTCGGTGCGCGTGAGCGACGAGTTCATGGCGGCGGTCGATGCCCACGGCGAGTTTGGCTTGCGGGCGCGGATCACCGGAGAAGTGATCGAAACGGTCGATGCGCGGGCCCTGTTTGAGAAGATGTGCAAGGCGGCGTGGGAATGCGCGGACCCGGGAATCCAGTACGACGACACCATCAACGACTGGCACACCAACCCGGAGACGGGCCGCATCACCGCCTCCAACCCGTGCAGCGAATACATGTCGCTAGACAACTCCTCGTGCAACCTGGCATCGCTGAACTTGCTGTTCTTCCTCAAAGAGGACAACACCTTTGATGCCGAGCGGTTTGCGCGGGCCGTCGAATTGATCATTACGGCCATGGACATCTCGATCTGCTTCGCCGACTTCCCGACCGAGGCCATCGGCGATACCACGCGCGACTATCGGCAACTCGGGATCGGATACGCCAACCTGGGCGCACTGCTCATGGCATCGGGATTGGCCTACGACTCCGACGGTGGTCGGGCGCTGGCGGCGGCGATCACATCATTGATGACGGGCACGGCCTACAAGCGATCAGCGGAACTCGCCGGTGTCGTGGGTCCGTACAACGGATACGCCCGCAATGCCGATGCTCACACCCGGGTGATGCGCAAGCACGCTGCCGCAACCGATGCGGTGCGCCCGGTCACCAGCCTGGATCGAGATGTGATCCGCATGGCCGAGAAGATGTGGAGCGAGGGCATCAAAGTCGGCGAGCAGAATGGCTGGCGCAATGCCCAGGCATCTGTGCTAGCCCCCACCGGCACCATCGGCTTCATGATGGACTGCGATACCACTGGCATCGAACCGGACTTCTCGCTGGTGAAGTTCAAGAAGTTGGTGGGCGGTGGTTCGATGCAGATCGTCAACCAGACCATCCCGCGGGCGCTGCACAAGATGGGTTACTCGCAGGAGACGATTGAAGCAATCGTCGAGTACATCGGTGAGCACGGTCATGTGGTGGACGCGCCAGGTTTGAAGATGGAGCACTACTCGGTGTTTGACACCGCGATGGGGGAGCGTTCCATCTCACCCATGGGTCATGTGCGGATGATGGCCGCAGTGCAGCCGTTCCTGTCCGGGGCGATCTCCAAGACGGTGAACATGCCGGAGGATGCCACCGTCGAAGATGTCGAAGAGATCTACTACCAGGGGTGGAAACTGGGCCTCAAGGCGCTGGCGATCTACCGTGACAACTGCAAGGTCGGTCAGCCACTGTCTGACGGCAAGGCAAAAAAGAAGGACGAGGTTGTCGCGGTGCCAGTTGCGACGCCGACCGCCGAGCACCGTCCCGTCCGCAAGCGGCTACCCAAACGCCGTCCAAGCCAGACTGTGTCGTTCACAGTTGGCGGGGCTGAGGGTTACATGACCGCTGGATCTTACCCGGACGATGGACTCGGTGAGGTGTTCCTCAAACTCGGCAAGCAGGGGTCGACCCTCGCGGGGGTGATGGACGCGTTTTCGATCGCTATCTCCATCGCGCTGCAATATGGCGTGCCGCTGGAGGCCTATGTGACCAAGTTCGTCAACATGCGCTTCGAGCCTTCGGGCATGACCGATGACCCGGATGTGCGGATGGCCCAGTCGATCATGGACTACATCTTCCGTCGGTTGGCGTTGGACCATCTGGACTACGAGACGCGTTCAGAGATGGGAATCCTCACCGCCGATGAGCGAGCTGCCAGTTTGGCTGGTACCGACAACGCATCGCCTGGTCCGATGGACCTCGCTGCTGACGAGGATCTAGTGGTTCCGGTGGCGCCGGTAAAAATTGCGGTTACCCCGGTGACGCCGACGACGATGAACACCCCGCATGGTCCCAGCCGTGCGCATTCGTCGGCGGAACTGCTCGAAGAGATCACGGGCAA
>CAZVKB010000245.1:0-2001 GCA_964627505.1 uncultured Actinomycetes bacterium
CGATGTAGGAGGCACTGGCCACCAGCACGCCAAGCAGCGTGGCGCCGCCGGTAGACATGCCCACCGCCAAACCGGAGATCACACCAATGCTGCCAACTACCACCGGGAATCCGACTGCAAACACCACCAGACCCCAGCCCACTTGTCGCACGTCGCCCAGACGGCGCCCGGCGAGGATGCCGAGCTCAAGCAGGAACAACGTGAGTACGCCGGTGAAGAGCGCGCCGAAGAACGGTTCCACGCGCGCATAGCCAGTCGGACCGGTCGCGTAACCAATGACCAGGCCGCCGACCAGCAGCATGATGGATCGACCGGTGATCACTTCCCGAATCGACTCGCCCAGCGGCGGTCGGGGAGATGCGCCCCGAGTTGCCAAGAGCAGACCGACAATGATGCCGGGGATCTCCAGCAAGGTCAGCAAGGTCGTGACGAAGCCCTCGTAGGTGACGTCGGCGGCTTCCAGGAAGACGATCGCGCTTGTGAATGTCACCAGCGAAGTTGATCCGTAGTGGGCGGCCATAGCGCCGCGGTCGATGATATTGAGCGGTGTAAGCGCCTTGAGTACCACGAACGCCAGCAGCGGAGTGAGCACGCCGAGGACGAGAGTGATGGCGATCGGCGCCGCGGCATCGGCGATGTTCGACTCTCGGAGTGCCACGCCGCCCTTGATGCCGATCGCCAACAGCAGGTAGATCGAGACTGCCTGGTAGACAGGATCCGGCAGTCGCAGGTCGGTGCCGATAGCGACAGCCAGTAGGCCGAGTACGAACGCCAGCACCGGTGGTGACGTGAGGTTGGTGAGCGCAAGTTGCAGACCCTCAATGTCCATGACATGAAGAATAATACCTGAATAATAGTTCCTGTAACTGGACCCGTGGATATGCGCAATCGGCCTACTTCGAAGCCTGCGGGACGCAGATCGGCGAGCTTGCAGTCGCCAAATTCTGTGTTTTGGGCAGCGCTGTCTTCACCCCGAATTGCTTACGATGAGGAATGGTGTGCTGGGTAGGCCTGCCGCTGGGATGGTCGCTCATGGGAGAATTGGAAGCCCGTCACCCTCGCGAGGACATATGACTGACCTTCCCAACACCCCAGGTGCGGCCGACCCAGATCAGATCACCGGGCCCGAATTGGACCGCATGGCGCTCTCCGTGGCGGAGCGGTTTGCTCCGCACGTCGCGGCGGCCGACGTTGAAGTCCGCGAGGCGGAGCATCGGCTCGCCGAGGCGCGGGAGGCGCTGGTGCGCGCTGAGGAAGAAGTCGAGAATGCTCATTATGTGTCGGATCCGTTGGTGTTCATGCGGGTGACTGTGGCCGAGGAACTGGAGGGTTTGGCGCGCAAGTCGAAGCCCAAGAAGGTGCGGGCGAACTTTCGGTACTTAGTTGCGCGGGCAGTCGAGTTGGCAGGGGGGGAGTTGGCGGGGTATCGCAAGGACATGGCAGCGGCTCGTCGCGATCGGGTGCACGGAGTGGACGCGTGTCGGCAGGCTGAACAGGTTGCGGTGGGGGAGCTGGCGGAGGCGCGCGCCATGCAGCAGCGGGTGCGCGACGCGGAGCGGGCCGCCCTCGACGGGATACAGGTGCTGCGAGGCAAGATCAGTACCGATCCAGCGTGAGGCGATTCATGCTGATCACCTGCCCGTACCGTTGCAGTGATGTACATGGACCCCGCACCCGCTGAGCAAAATCGCCCACAAACCGCATTGTCGCCCAAAGATCACTGGGCGAGTTTGCGGTTTACGGGCGATTCTTCGAGGGAGTGGCGTCATTCACTGAGTTGTCCGAGGAGTTTCTGGGCTCGACTCCGGATCGATTTGCGCGGCTCGTCAGCGAAGTCCACCAGCCGCGGTGCCAGCCAGTCGCGCGCTGAGCGATCGCCGACTTGCCCGGTGTGTGAATAGCGGCACAGTCGGGATCATTTTGGGTCCAACATTGTCCGTTGGTCCGTGGGGGAGTTGCGGTAGTTTTGCCAGGCTCGTCGGAGTTCCGCGGTTGAACCGG
>CAZVKB010000246.1:0-1996 GCA_964627505.1 uncultured Actinomycetes bacterium
TCGCTGCCGCCCTATCGTCGCGGACTGGTCCCTGCCCTGTCGTGGTGATGAGCTGTGAGAGTCGATCAGCCAGCAGGTGGTGTTGGTTGGCGCGCTCTTCAGCAATCACCGACTCAACCAGAACCTTGAAACGATCCCGGTCACCGCGGCGTTCGGCCTCGACGAGGTCTAGGAGCAGATCAGCGCGCGCCATCGTCCCGCCTCCTTCAGCCGTGTGCCGTCATGTAAAACTCAAGTCTACCGATCAGCCCCTCGGAGGCTACCGGGCCGCGCCGACATTCGACCCTCTCGTCCGCTCGCGAGCTAGAGCGTCATCGATGCACCGCGCTGAGGGGCTACCTCGTTCGTCGGTTCACCTTTCTTTACCGCGTTCCGCACCGCGCCGAGGGCGACTCGCGCCCGTGCTGCGTCGATCTTCTGCGCCTCGGAGGCGGGCGACGCTCCGAGTGGCGCGTCGTCGGTGATGCGGTAGCGGTCTCGGTAGGCGGCGAGCACTCGCGCACCCCTTCGCCACGCTGCCGCCTGGCGTGCGTCGCGAGGTTGTGTACCGAGCGCTTTCGTCCAGGGTGCCCTGTCTGTGAGAGCGCCGTCGAGGACGGCGTCGGCGCGGGCTTCGATGAGTGCTTCTCGTTCGTCGAGCGCGGCTCGCATCTCGGCATCGTGCACCCCGCCCGCGCGTGGGATGAGTCCAGCAATGAGTCGCGGTGCTTTGCGGGCTCGGCCCGATCCTGCTGGCCGCGCGGTGGCTCGGGCGACTCGGTAGTGGAGGACGGCGGCGATGTCGTCGGCGTCGCCGAACCCGCGCGACTGGACCAGCCGTGGGAGCAGGGTCTCGATGTCGTGGTGGTTGGCTTCGGTGCGGCGGAGTTCTGCGGTGAGCGGGCCGAAGGCTTCGGACCCGACGGCGGCTTGCGCTTGTTCGGCAGTGAGCCCGGATGCACGGACCAGGGATGCCCAACGGTCGTGCTGTGCCGCGGCGGCGATGGTCTCGTACTCGGCAGCGAGCTGCGCGATCGACCCCAATCGTTCCTGCTCGGCAGTGACCGTCTCGTGCGCCGAGAGTTCCGCGCCGACGTGCTGGAGGACCCCGGTCAGGACGCTGCGACTGGACGCGTTCGGGTCATCGCCGGGGTGCTGCTGCTGGTGATCGTCGGCACGGTCGAGGATCACGTAGGCGTGGTTCGCGGCACGCCCTCGGGTCATGGAGACGTAGAAGTTCTCCCTCGTCGCAGTCGGCTCCACCAGGACATGGGTGGTGTCGGTGGTGACGCCTTGGGCGCGGTGCGCGGTAACCGCGTAGCCGAGGTTCTGTAAACGCACCTACCTCTCACACAAGTAGGAAGGTGGGGCCGGAACATGGGCCACGACGATCAGCAGGAACAGACCACGGAGCCGTTGCGGGCGGTGGTGTACGTCCGCATCAGTGACGACCCCGAGGGCACCGCGCGCGGCGTTGACCGGCAGGAGGCGGACTGCCGCGCCTACGCCGCCGCCCACGGTTGGGAAGTCGCAGCGGTGTTTCGTGAGAATGACACGTCGGCGTTCAAACAGCGCACGATCACGCTCCCATCTGGCGAGCGTGTACGGCGGGTGATCCGCCCGCAGTTCCGCGCCATGCTGAAACACCTCACCGACAGTCAGGCGCAGGTGATGATTGCTTACGACTTGGATCGCGCGGTGCGCGACCCGCGTGACATGGAAGACCTCATCGACGCGAAGGTGTTGGGCGAGTTCGCCGTCCGCTCTGTCACCGGTTCGCTGCGGTTGGATACGGATTCTGATGTGGCGATGGCCAGGGTGCTGGTGGCGATGGCGAACAAGTCATCCGCTGACACTGCCCGCCGCGTGGCTCGGGCGGCGAAGCAGCAGGCCATCGAGGGTGCCTGGCACGGCGGACGGGTGCCATTCGGATACCGGGCAGAGGCAGGCGCGCTCGTGATCGATCCGGTGACCGGGCCGTTGGTGGTCGAGATGTACCAGCGGGTGCTCGCCGGTG
>CAZVKB010000247.1:0-1967 GCA_964627505.1 uncultured Actinomycetes bacterium
TCAGCCCTTCTCCTTCTTCGCGCCGTAGCGGCTGCGCGCCTGCTTGCGGTTCTTCACACCCTGGGTGTCCAGGGTGCCGCGGATGATCTTGTAACGAACACCGGGCAGGTCCTTCACACGACCACCGCGCACCAGCACGATTGAGTGCTCCTGCAGGTTGTGCCCCACACCGGGGATGTAGGCAGTGACCTCGATGCCGCTGGACAGGCGCACACGGGCGACCTTGCGCAGCGCCGAGTTCGGCTTCTTGGGCGTGGTGGTGTACACACGCGTGCACACCCCACGGCGCTGGGGACTTCCCTTCAGCGCAGGGGTCTTGTTCTTGGAGACCTTGTCCTGCCGGCCTTTGCGGACCAGTTGCTGGATCGTGGGCACCGAAACTCCGTCATGTCAGGCAATGATTGTCATGCGCGCTCACCAGAGTCCCAAAAGGCCGACACCCGCGGTCGGGCGCGTCGCGTGCCGTGAGGCACACGCTTGCCCTTCACTGTGGAAGTAGGTCTGCACCGGCGGGGTCTTCCCGGGATGATGCTCGGGACCCTCCCCATTACACCTGAAACCAGGCAATCTGGGGCCGGCGGCACTCGGGACTCCCCAAGCACGCGGACTCAAGGTTACTGCACACCCCCGGGTGGGCGGAAGTCGGGTAGCCGCAATACTTGCCGAGATCCCGGTCACACCCTCCCCCGCGGGTTGCGGATGGTCGCCGCGCTAGAGCGAGAAGTCAGAGCTGTAGGTGGGATCGGGGTAGACGTTTCCTGGTTCCATGCCGCCGAGCAGCAATGCGAACAGGAACATGCCGACGAAAAACAGTCCGATCAGCACGTAGATCACGATGTTGATCCAGGAGATGATCTTGGCTGCCAGAACCAGTCCGCCCCCCGTCACCCAACCATTGCTCGCGGTGATCTCTTTGCTGGCCTTGGCTGCGAAGACCAGCGCCACGATGGCTGCGACCACCGGGCAGATGGCCCACGACACGACGGCCAGGACCAGTGCCGTGACAGCATTTCCACTGGTGGTGGGCATGGGGCGCGGCGGATACGCGACCGGAGCCTGCGGGTACCCGCCGTACGCCACCGGCTGCTGGGCGTACCCGTAGGGATCTTGGGCATAGCCGGGTTGCTGATAGGGCTGCTGCTGATACGGCTGTGAGGCGTAGGGCTGCGGAGGCGCTTCGGGCTGTGGGCCAGCGGCTGCCCAGGCGGCAGGCGGGGCAGGCACAACTGCTGCGGGCGCGGCAGCGACTGGGTCAGCTACCGGAATCACCGCTGTCGGCGCCCCGGGCGGAATGGCACTGGCAGGTGGCCCGTCGACTGGTGCGGCTGGCACCGGTTCGACTGTGGTGGGTTCAAAGCCAGTACCCGGGACGACCGAGGTGGGATCCTCCCCCGCAGCGGTCACGCTGGTGTCGGCAGGCGTCGACTCAGGACCATTGCCAGCATTAGCAGCGTCCGTGCCATCACTCATGGGCGTCTCCTCAACGGGGTAAGGCACCATCATGCCTTAGCCCAGCAGTCCCACCCGGCACCCCAATCGCAAAATCGCCCGTTAACCGCAAAATCGCCCGCTGCTCATTGGGCGACTTTACGGTTTTCAGGCGATTTTGCAGCTGTGGTCCCGATGAGGGTGCGAAGTGGGGTGGTGCTCCGACGGCCGTAGAAAAACCCACACACCCAAACGCGACGTGCAAAGGGTGCGAAGTGGGGTGGTGCTCCGACGGCCGTAGAAAAACCCACCCACCCTCGCCGTCCCCACACACGGGACCTAAGGCAGTCGGAGCACCGCCCCACGCAGCACCCGGCACCCACAAGGGCGCCGGGTGCTGTCAACGTGTCAGCGGAACTCGCCGCCAAAGTCGAAGTCCTCGAGCGGGACCGCTTCACCCGGTGTCGAACCGAAGCCATACCCCACCTCGTCGTAGGAGGTGATGTTGCCATACATCTCGGCCTTCGCCTCCTCGGTGG
>CAZVKB010000248.1:0-1962 GCA_964627505.1 uncultured Actinomycetes bacterium
GCCGCGGGTGGCGACAAGAAGCCTGCCGCGGGCGGCGACAAGAAGCCGGCCGACGCCGCCACCCGCCTCGACGTGGGCCTGAACCTCAAAGGCGTGGCCGCGGCAGCGCCGGCAACCGACATCAACAAGATCATGGAGATCCAGTGGGCTGGGCTAGCCGGCTGGGTGCTGGGGCCGGAGATCATAGCCACATACGCATTCCAATCTCCGGCGATGACCGACTTCGCCCGCTCCAACAATGTGCTCACACCCACCGGGCTGGAGCAGCTGGGCAATTTCGCCTCATTGTGCATCTCGCAGGCGGGAGCAGCCGCCGAGCCGTTCGTGGAGCAAGGTTTGAACTTCTTCAAGGACCCGGCGACCGCGCCGTCTGAGTACGCCGGGTGGGCAGCGATGTTGGCGCAACAGACACCCGTCAGTGAGCCCGGATTGCAGAACTCTTTCCCGGCCGACCTGCCCTTCTTGCTGCTGTCAGGCACCGCTGACAACGTCGTGATTTCGCAACTCAACGCGGCGATGCAGCAGTCGTTCTGCGCGGCCCGCGATGGTCAACCTGGCCGCCCGATGCGGGCGTTCTGGGATCCGGTGCTGCCCGGAGTGCTCACCCCGCCGCTGTCGAGTTTCGAAGGAGGCATTGACGGCACCACTTTGACTGTCACCCAACTCACCGGAGGCAGTGGCGCGCCCTATTCCAAAACCTCCACCGGCAATACCGGCGCTACCGTGTCGATCAACAACACCGGCGGCACCCGAGTGGGCGATACCTTGCTGAAAGTCGGCGGCACTGCTGTGGACCCTGCTCCAACCATCGTGAGCATTGATTACAACCCGGCTGCCCCTTCGGTCACACTGAGCAATGCGGTGGCGATTCCGCCGGGGTCAGTGTTGACGTTCGGCTCCAGCAAGCCCGGACCGCTCGGCGTGGGCACGGTTGTGAACTGGCTGCCCGCGGGCGCGGGTGCGCAGCCCACATCAGCCACAATTGCGGCATTGGGAACCGGCACCGGCGGTGTGGGCACCTACACCTTGAATGCGACACCCGTGAGCCCGGCTCCGGCGGGGAGCAAATTTCAGGTACAGGCCGAAACCCCGTCAGCGCTGCAAGCCACCGACCACACAAGTGTGCTGGTGAGCCCGTTCGCGCAAACGGTGTCCAACGAGCTCGGTTCGGTCATCGAATACAAGGGATCAGTGAACCCGACTACCTCGCAGCCGCAGGTAGTGGTCAAACTCGACGGACCGCTCCCGGCCGGTCTGGTTCCGGGCACCAGGCTCGACGTCTCCGGCCTGCCCGATGACCCGGACGTCGCTGTGAACGGACTTTTCTCACTAGATGCCGTGGATACGAACGCGCGCACGATCACATATGGAATCTTCGGCGACGGCAACCTGCCCGCCGACTTCACACCAGTGAATCCGCACGCCTCCGTGCAGATGGGGATTCCCGGTACGGCCGCTTCGGAGCTGCTCAACTTCCACCGGCAAACGTTGTCGGATCAGCAGATTGCCGCCAACTGCAACCTGGCCGACGACGAACGACCCACGGGGTTGACCCCCAATGTGACGGCCACGAGTTGGTATGACTTCCCGAACTTCAACGTGGCGGATTTGTTCGCCTACCAGTTTGGGATCGCCTCCCAGCCGAAGTTCTACGCCTCGCGGGGATCGCCCGGGCTGCCGGCACCAACAGCCGACAACGCACAACCGAGTCTGGGGTTGCTGTTCCTGGACATCGCCTCGCTCGCCGGTCAGCAGACCGGCTGTGCGTTCACTTGGAATCCCATCGTGGATGGTTTGCTGGACAGCAGTTTCTCACCGGCTAATCCAGCCTGTGAGCGCCCCGGACTCTGGCCCTTCGGAGCGGATTCCGCGGTGTACGAGACGCAGAATGTGGCAACCGGGAGTTGGGGGATGTACCCCAACGATGGCATGAACCAGAAGATCGCTGCGGGTTCTGCTCCG
>CAZVKB010000249.1:0-1958 GCA_964627505.1 uncultured Actinomycetes bacterium
ATTCAGATATCTGCGGCACAGGGCACCACGGCAGCAGCCTCGGTGGTGCGCACGCCGGCGCTGTGGATGGGGCTGGCTGCACGCGCGACTCGGATACCCGCGTGCGACCCGTATTCGCGTCGCGTCTGGGGTATTAGGGTCGCGTCTGGCCTTCTTCGGTGAACGTGATAATCCACTGCCCGGCGTGAATGGCGCGGTGGTGTTCCCTGCAAGTGAGGGCCAAATTGAAGAACTGCCATGTGATGCTGATGTCTACATTCGTTCGATCAGCGCACCGTCGCACATGTCGCAAGATCTGTCACAAGTGCGTCGGGGCTAACAACGCGATGTGACCCTCACCGAGGGGAGGACGGTAATCGGGCGCGAAGGGTGTCGTAAATGGGCGGTCCTTTGAGCAGGGTTGCCACTAGCACTGCGGTGCCGGCAGCCAGGATCATCGGCACTAGTTGTGAGGTGGTGGCTGTCATCTCCACGATGAGCATCACGCCCGTGATCGGGGCTCGGACAACAGCAGCGAAAAACGTCGACATCCCTACGATCGCGAAAGCCGTCACAGACAGGTCCACTCTCGGCACGAGTTCGTTGGCCACCCGTGCGCAGAGCGCTGAAATGAGTGCGCCGAGTAATAGCAGTGGGGCGAACAAGCCACCAGGCGTGCCGAGGGAATATGAAAGCGGACCAAGAAAAAACCGGACGCACACCGCCAGGAGCAGCGTGGAGAGTCCGATCCCTGCGATCAGGAGTTCTTCGTTGAGTTGGTCACCGCTTCCGATTAGGGATGGTGCTACCACTCCGAGCAGCCCCACTGCTCCACCGACGATCCCTGCATTCACTTCGGGCGGTACGCGTGGAATTCGCTCGAAAAGGTTCAGCAACAGCACAATCAGTTTGTTGTACACCACGCCCAAGGCGCCGAGCAGCGCGCCGAGCAACACAAAAACCGGCAGCATGAGGAATTCCTGTGGTGCCAGCGGCGGAACGTCAAACACAGGCTGACGTCCCACAATCATGTGGGCAACGACCAAAGCAGACCCACAACTGAGCAGAGTAACCACCACGAGTCGGGTACGAACTGCCCTCGCGACCTCCTCGAAGACGAACACCGCACCGCCCAGCGGAGCGCTAAATGCGACTCCAAGCCCGGCACCGGCGAGGGCAGCAGCCATGATGCGCAGATCGTGGCCATTCGACTTGAACGTCCGTGCCAGGCGCACGCCGATTGCCGCCCCCATTTGGACTGTGGGACCTTCCCGGCCAAGCGCGAGACCGGCGCCGATGCTCAAGACCCCGCCGATGAACTTGGCAGGCAGGATTCGAAGTCCCGCTGGCTGTACCTCGGAGCGCATCGTTGCCTCAACCCGCTGCACTCCACTACCGGAAGCCTGTGGCACCCAACGCACCGCGAGTCGGGCGAGACCGACGGCCACTGCGGAGAGGAGCACGGGCACCACCCAGCGCAGATTCGGTTCGGCCCGGGCCCAATCCTCCACCATCAGGCGGAGGTGATTGGCCGCAGTCAGCGCGGCGCGAAACAACCCGCCAACGAGTCCCGTCAATGCGCCGCCCACAATCGCAAGCACGCATAGCACAATGAGCCCCCGGAACTGGCCATCGTCCTCCGGCGGGTAGTCACTCACGTCGGCTGGGTTGACATCCAACGTCGGGTAGTCGCCAACGACGGCCGGGTCGACGTCCAACGCCGGGTGCGCGAGTACGTCCGGTCGTGATTCGTTTGACGGGGACACGCTAGGACTCTAGTAGAACCACAATTCGATGATCCCGACTTGCGTTGCCGCGACATCGTCTCGCGCCCGTGAAGTAGCGCCGGGTTGCCCGCCAACTCCCCAACACAAAGGAGGCAGATTCCTGTGGATTACCCCAGCCGAGCTCCGCACGGGTATTACCTGCAGGTAAAAGTTTGGCGCTAGATCGGGGCGAAGTCATGACAGGGTCGGAAT
>CAZVKB010000250.1:0-1919 GCA_964627505.1 uncultured Actinomycetes bacterium
CCGCGATCACCTCATCGATCACGAGCACTTCGGGATCGACTTTCACGGCGATGGCGAAGCCGAGTCGGACAAACATCCCAGAGGAGTAGGTCTTGATCGGGGAATCTATGAAGCGTCCCAAACCGGCGAATTCGATGATCTCGTCCATCGCGGCTTCGACCTGCTTCTTGGTCATGCCGAGGATCGCGCCGTTGAGCCGGATGTTCTCCCGGCCTGTGAGTTCAGGATGAAACCCGGCGCCGAGTTCCAGCAGGGCTGACATCCGGCCGTTGACCACAACGCTGCCGGAAGTGGGCCGGTAGATCCCGGCCACTACTTTCAGGGCTGTGGACTTACCCGAACCGTTGTGACCCACAATGCCGAACATCGAGCCGCGAGGGACGTCGAAAGTTGCGTCTTTGAGCGCCCAGAACTCGTCCGCAGGCGGGGCTTTGCCGCGCACGACCCGTTCTTTGAGCCCCATGCGACGTTCCGGGTTGAGGCGGAACTTCTTCGACAGGTGGTCGGCGCGAATCGCAAACTCGGTCATATTGCCTCGCCGATGTCCTGGCCTTTGCGCAGGTACACCCACCACGCCAGCAGCGTCATCCCCGCCGTCCAGGCCAGCAGCGCCGCGAACGTTCCCGCGTCCGGCAGCGTGAGGTCATACAGCACGGATCGGAAGGCTTCAATGAACTCGGCCATCGGGTTGGCCGACATGATGGCCTGCACCGGAATCCCGTTCCACTCCTCCGGCACCTGGCTGAGGGGGTAGATGATCGGACTGAGAAAGAACAACAGTTGCACTGCGACACCGGTGATCTGCTGCACGTCGCGGGCGTACACGTTGAGAATCGACAGCACCATCGTGAGCGAGAGCACGAACACGAACAGCAGCGCCAACAGTAGGGGCATCAGCAGCCACGTCCAGCTGACATTCATGATGGCCAGCAGGATCAACAACACGATGCCGAATTCGATCAGGCTCTGCATGGCGGTGGAGATGGCGGTGCCGATCACCGGGACATAGCTGGGCAGATAGATCTTCTGCAGCAATGTGCCGGCGGCGAGCAGCGACGGGATACCACCATTGGCACTCACCGAGAAGAACGAGTAGGTGACCATCCCGACCAGCAGCCAGACCGCGTAGTTGCCCTCTTTGCCGTTGCCGAAGGGCGGCGGCTGGGAACGGAACACCACCGAAAACACCACTGTGTAGATGATCACCGTGGACAGCGGGATCATCAACGACCACACCCAGCCCAGCAACGTGCCGCGGAATCGAGACTTCAGGTCGCGTTCAGCGAAACTCCAGATCAGCGACCGGTAGACCCACGGCGATCCGCGCGACGAGCGGGTGATGCTACTCATGCACCACCGCGTGCCAGTTCGCGTCGCTCGGCAACCAAACCCACCAGGTAGGAGCCATACCCACTCTTCAGCAGCGGCTCGGCGAGTGCCAGGAGCACGTCGTCGTCGATCCAACCCTGCCGCCAGGCGATCTCTTCGATGCAGCCCACTGTGGTGCCCTGCCGCTTGCCCAGCACGCGGACGTATTCGCTGGCGTCATGCAGGGTCTCGAACGAGCCGGTGTCGAGCCATGCGGTGCCGCGCGGCAGCACGGACACGGTGAGGCGACCTTGGCGCAAGTACTCCTCGTTGACTGCGGTGATTTCCAGTTCGCCACGAGCGCTGGGCTTGATGCCTTTGGCTACGTCCACCACGTCTGCGGAGTAGAAGTACAGACCTGGCACTGCGTAGTTGCTCTTGGGGTGGCGCGGTTTCTCTTCCAGTGACAGCACAGTGCCATCGGCGCCGAACTCCACCACACCGTATTCACGCGGATTTGCCACCCGGTAGGCGAACACATGTCCGCCGTCGGGATCGGTGAGGTCGGCGAGCCGGGTGCCCAATCCAGTGCCGTGGAAGATGTTGTCGCC
>CAZVKB010000251.1:0-1911 GCA_964627505.1 uncultured Actinomycetes bacterium
CCTGGGTTGCGAGCGGTCGGCGTGCCCGTCCAGCCGCACTCCCAGCGCACTAGAGTCGGCGGCATGACCGCAACCTCGTCTCATCCAGTGCTTGTCGTCGACTTCGGAGCGCAATACGCCCAACTCATCGCCCGGCGCGTGCGGGAAGCCCACGTGTATTCCGAGATCGTGCCGCACACCATGCCGGTGGCCGACATGCTCGCAAAGAACCCCGCCGCGATTGTGCTCTCGGGTGGCCCGGCTAGCGTCTACGAGCCAGGGGCGCCAACGCTCGATCCGGCGTTGCTCAACGCAGGTGTCCCCGTCTTCGGAATCTGTTATGGCTTTCAGGCGATGGCGGCCGCGCTGGGCGGCACTGTGGCGCACACGGGTGCGCGGGAGTTCGGTTCGACTGAGCTCCGCGTCGAGCAATCTGGGGCATTATTCGGCGACACCCCGACCACGCAGCGGGTGTGGATGTCCCACGGCGACGCAGTCACCCTGGCCCCGGACGGGTTCAACGTATTGGCCGCCTCCGGAGGTGCGCCCGTAGCGGCATTCGAAGACCGATCCCGCCGATTGGCCGGCGTGCAGTTTCACCCGGAGGTGCGGCACAGCGATTTCGGACAGGCGATTCTCGAAGCCTTCTTGACGAACATCGCCGAAGTCCCCGCGGACTGGACGATGACCTCCGTGATTGCGGATCAAGTAGCGGCGATCCGATCGCAGGTGGGGGATTCCCGCGTGTTGTGTGGCCTGAGCGGCGGGGTGGATTCGGCCGTGGCGGCGGCTTTGGTGGCGCGCGCGGTGGGGGACAACCTCACCTGCGTGTTCGTGGACCACGGACTGTTGCGGGCGGGGGAGGCCGAGCAGGTGGAACGCGATTTTGTCGCGGCCACCGGCGTGCGACTCGTCGTGGCCGACGCCCGTGAGCGTTTTGCCACGGCGCTGGCCGGGGTCACCGATCCAGAGCACAAGCGCAAGATCATCGGCCGGGAGTTCATTCGGGTATTCGAAACTGCTGCCGGTCAGGTGGTGGCCGACGCTGGCGCCCACGGCGAAACTGTGGACTTTCTCGTCCAAGGCACGCTGTATCCGGACGTGGTGGAATCCGGCGGCGGCACCGGCACGGCGAACATCAAGAGCCACCACAACGTCGGCGGCCTGCCCGAGGACCTGTCGTTTGAGTTGGTCGAACCCCTGCGGGCGTTGTTCAAAGATGAAGTTCGGGCGGTGGGGTTGGAGTTGGGTCTGCCGCCGGAGATCGTGTGGCGGCACCCGTTCCCGGGGCCGGGCCTGGCCATTCGGATCATCGGCGAGGTCACCGCGGAACGCCTGGCGGTCTTGCGCGCGGCTGATGCGATCGCCCGGGAGGAATTGACCGCAGCCGGCCTCGACCGGGACGTGTGGCAATTCCCGGTGGTGCTGCTCGCCGATGTGCGCAGTGTGGGTGTGCAGGGTGATGGACGCACCTATGGGCATCCGGTGGTGTTGCGGCCGGTGTCCAGCGAGGATGCGATGACCGCAGACTGGTCTCGGCTGCCGTACGACTTGTTGGCCCGCATTTCCAACCGGATCACAAACGAGGTGCCCGAAGTCAACCGGGTCGTCCTCGACGTCACCAGCAAACCCCCCGGCACCATCGAGTGGGAGTAGATGGCGCAGAGAGCGCTGTCTGAGCCCCGCATCCGCGCTCATTACAGTGGCGCCCATGGGTTATCTCTTCGAAGCGATCGTGGTCCTGCACTTTCTCGGCCTTGCGGCACTCATCGGCGGCTTCCTGGTGCAGATCAAGGACACCACGCGCGTAGTCAATCCGGCGATGTTCCACGGTGCGCTGACGCAATTCGTCACCGGATTGCTGCTGGTGGGATTGAGCTATCCGCTCAACGCCTCGGATCCCGACGAGTACGGCCTGCCGGACAACGCCAA
>CAZVKB010000252.1:0-1911 GCA_964627505.1 uncultured Actinomycetes bacterium
ACTTTCCCTATCCACACGCCGCCCACACCCCACAACCCATCCACGGATTCAGGCTCCATTACCCATCATGCCCATGGTGGATCCCTTTCCAGCGAACCTGACTGTCACCGCACGCTTGCGTGCTGTCATGGCCTTGGTTGCCGATAGCCAATGCAGTGCACATACCTGGTCAAGACTTTGTCAGATTCTGCGCTGCAATTCGCCCTGAGCCCCCGAATTCGACTCACTCGTGATATCGACGGGCATCAGCCGGCGGCTCCGAAGTCGACACTGCCAACTCCAGACGTGCGGCGGCGTGCCGAACTGCTTGGGCGCGACAGTCGGGCAAGTAGGATCAACGCATGTCCCACGTAGCCCGACGTACCCGCGCCGCAGTGCTCGCGGGCCGCGCGGCAAGTGCCGCATCCCGGGCCGCTGGCCGCGGTGAAGGCCTGATCATCGGTGGCAAGGTAATGCGCCGCCTCTCCCCCAATGCGATGCGCGATCTTGCCGGCGATCGTGTGGCGGCCTTGATCTCAGCTACGAATGGCAAAACTTCCACCACGCGTCTGCTCGCCATGGCCGTCGCGCAGAACGGCCCGGTAGTGACACAGGAGACCGGCGCCAACATGACCGACGGGGTGCTCTCCGCGCTTGCTTACGGGGATCCTTCGGGACAGGCTGTGTTGGAGGTGGACGAGGCCTACCTGCCCGGGATCTTGACGGCCACCAGGCCGCAGGCAGTGGTGCTGGGTAACCTCACCCGCGATCAACTCGACCGCATGAATGAAGTGGCCATGATCGCCCGCAAGTGGCGTGCCATGCTGGAAAAGTGCCCAACCCGCACGGTGGTGGTCGCCAACTGTGACGATCCGATCGTGACCTGGGCCGTGCGTCAGGCCCCGCGCGTGCTCTGGGTATCAGCAGGCCAGAACTGGGTATCCGACGCCGGAGTGTGCCTGGAGTGCGGGGGCTTGATGGCTTTTGGCGAGGCTGGCCAGTGGTCGTGTACGGCATGCGATTTTGCCCGCCCAACGCCCTCGTGGCGCTTTGTCGACGATGCCGAGGGCTACGCGGCGGTGAGTCCGACCCAACGCTTCGATTTGACGGGATTGCAGCTTCCCGGTTGGTTCAACGCCGCCAACGCCACCTTGGCCCTGGCCACCGCCGTGGAGGTGTTGGGGCTCGATCCGGAAAAGTCGATCGCAGGGATGAATACCGTGGCGGCGGTCTCTGGCCGCTATGAAGAGCGTGACATCGGGGCACTTCGCGTGCGTCTGCTGTTGGCCAAAAACCCAGCATCGTGGTCGGAACTCCTCACTGTCATGCCACCCGCGCCCACGCCGGTCATCATCACCATCAACGCCAACGCCGCCGATGGCCGGGATCCATCCTGGCTGTGGGATGTACCGTTCGAGAAACTCCGCGGCCGCACCGTGATCGCCACTGGAGATCGCCGTCGCGATCTAGCCGTGCGCCTGCTGCACGCCGACGTCGAACATGTCGTCATCGAAGATCCCTATGATCCGGCGGCGAAGTTGCCGGACCCAGCCCGCGATCTATCGGTGATTGACTGCGCCGCTACCTATACCGCGTTCCACGGTCTACGGACCCGCGCCGATGCCCGCACCCAGCCCACCACCAAACGCAGTCGCGCATCGAGAGGTGGACCGAACCGATGAGCATCACCATCGTGTCGCTGTATCCCGCCTTGCTTGGCACCTATGGTGACGCCGGAAATGTGTTGGCGCTGCGCCATCGTGCTGCGCTGCATGACATCCCGGTGCACGTCATTGCCGTCGCCCCCGGTGAACCAATCCCCACGTCGGGCGATCTCTACGTCCTGGGCGGGGGTGAAGACTCTGCCCAGACTGCCGCGGCGCGTGGGATCCGGGCCGATGGCGGGTTGGTGGCGGCAGCAGAGCGCGGCGC
>CAZVKB010000253.1:0-1889 GCA_964627505.1 uncultured Actinomycetes bacterium
AGGCCAATCTCAAGCCGCATGAAACATGCGATCCACAGGTCTTGACAATTGCTCGAAGTTGGTACATGGTGCCCAACGTAGGCTTTGCCGCACTTCTCTTCGGCCGATTGGAATCAACATGACCAGTAACGCTCACAGCCTGCCGCTCACGAGCACTCATTCCGGATGCACATGCGGGGAGTCGGATGCAGCAGCCGCGCCAGTGCTCGATGCACGCACCATTCCTCACGAGATCCGGCACGCAGCCATCTTCGGAGCGCTTGACTCGCTGAACTCTGGTTCTGCCCTTGTGTTGGTTGCCCCGCACGACCCCAAGCCACTGCTGGCTCAAGCACGTGAACGCTATGTCGACGGTATTGACGTGGCCTACCTGGAGAGTGGCCCGGAGGCGTGGCGGATTCAGCTTCGCAAGATGTAGTTCGCGTGTGCCGACCGCCGAACACTCCCTACAGGGCTTGATTGGCCTGTTGCGCCGCCGTGATTAGTTGCGACTGCGCGTCTGGGCCTGGCGTTCCCGCTGCCAGACTCAATGCCGCCTGTTGGCTGCCCTGCTGCCACGTCACAGTGGCGCCCAAACCGCCGCCGCCGGGGAGCAGCCCGAGTGAACCGTAATACTCACCACTGGGGAGACTCGGCACCGGAGTGGGTGCCTCACCCGCCGCGGAGAGCAGGATTCCCAGCGGATCCTGCAGGGCCCCTGGTGTGTACACCTGCAACGCCAAAACGGTGCCATCGGTCACCTGGCCCCAAACACACGCGTCGAGTCGGAAGGCTTCGTCGGTGCTACCGGTTTTGGTTTCTTCGCCGGATGCCGGCCGCCCCAAGACAGCTTCCACCTGAGCCGGGGTGAGGGCGTCACAGGCGGCGGTTGAACTGGTTGCTGTGGATGTCGGGGCTGCGCTGTTGGCGCCAGCGGCAGGCGTCGACTCCGGCGCAGAATCGGTGCCTGAGCCTCCACAGCCAGAGAGTGCGACCAGCCCGGTGACACCCATGACGACCAGCCATCTTCTGCGCATAATGCAGGGTGTCACGTAGTCGCTGCAGTGTCGAGACTCACAGTCATCGCAGCTCGCCGTTATCGGCCTCGTCAACGCGTTGTGCTTGTGCCATGCGTTGTTCAAGTTCCACTTGCTTGCCGGCGTAGAAGCAGGCAGCGATGTTGTCGAAACCCACTTGGGAAACGCTTGGGCCAGCAGATCCGGTAGCGGAACCGCGAATGCCGCGGCCGCGGGTGTGAAGCATCACACGATCGATGGTGACCACCACCAGGAGCAAGAGGACGAGGGCGGGAAATGTCATGGCAAACAGGAATGCCACGATGTCCACCTCCTCCGTCGGCTACCTGAACTTCAGTATCCGCCGGAGGTTTGGGCGGCAAGATTTCCGGGGCTCAGTTTCTGGATCTGGTTCGCCTCGAAGAGGTTGCGACGGTGATGCTTCCGAGGAGGAGCAGCACGAGGCCGAGTGTCGCGATGGTCTGGGGCGGGATCGCCGCGCCGGTGGCGGCGAGGTGGGTGGGGCCGGTTCCGGATTGGGTGACGGCGATGGCCGAGACGGGTTGCGGGTGGGGATCCGGTGGCGCGGGCTCGGGTGCGGGGCCTGGCTCCGGGGGTGTTGGCGGCACTGGTGGCACGGGCGGAGTTGGGCCGACCGGCATCACGATCTGCGAATATGCGGTTGCGGCTTGTGGCGTGCCGAGGTTGACGTCGTTGTAATAGCGCACGGCGTACCGGTAGGTGTGGCCGTTGGTCAGCCCGGTGCGGGTGAGTGTGGTGCCGGTCTGCAAGGTGTCGGTGACTTGTTGGAATGCTTCACCATCGACGCTTTCGAACAGCAGCCAGCCCAGGGTCGGTAGGGCGGGGGTGTTGCCTGGTGGCGCCACGTTGACG
>CAZVKB010000254.1:0-1886 GCA_964627505.1 uncultured Actinomycetes bacterium
TGGAGTGCGGGGAGTTTTTTCACCAATCCGATTTTGACGGCCGCCGAGGCGGTCGGATTGCCAGAGTCGGCGCCACGCTTCCCGGTGTCGACTCTGGCAGTTGGCGCCGGTGGGGACGCGCACCAGATAAAAGCCAGTGCCGCTTGGTTGATCGAACACGCCGGGTTCAACAAGGGCTTCCGGGTGCGCCCGGATGCACCGGTGGCGTTGAGCAGCAAACACACACTTGCGCTCACCAACCGCGGCGGTGCCACCACGGCAGACCTACTGGAACTCGCCCGCGCTGTGCGCGACGGTGTGCGCGAGCGCTTCGGCATCACTCTCGTACCGGAACCGGTGCTCGTGGATTGCGCGTTGTAATCCGACAGGCAAACTGAGTGGGGGTTGAGGACCCATATAGGTCCTCAACCCCCACTCAGAGTGAATTTGCCGCTCAGTCGCTGGCTTCGGCCAACAACGCAGCGATCCGTCCCACACCTTCGGTGAGATCCGCGTCGCTCAGCGCGTAGGACAGCCGCAGATAGCCGGGCGTGCCGAATGCCTCACCCGGCACCACAGCAACCTCCGCCTCATCGAGAATGACCTCGGCGAGTTCGGTCGAGGTGGTGGGGCGACGGCCCCGAATCTGCTTCCCCAACACGTCGGTGACCCGTGGGTATGCATAAAAAGCGCCATGCGGCTCGGGGCACTGCACCCCTGGAATGTCGTTGAGCAACTGCACAATCAGTTGGCGGCGGCGATCAAAAGCCACCCGCATCTCGGCAACGGCGTCCAGACCGCCTTCCAATGCGGCCAGCGCCGCCCGCTGCGAAACGTTGGCGACGTTGCTCGTGGCGTGTGACTGCAAGTTGGTGGCCGCCTTGGTGATGTCCGGCGGGGCGATCATCCAGCCCACCCGCCAGCCAGTCATCGCGTAGGTCTTGGCCACACCGTTGACCACGATGCAGCGATCGGCGATTTCCGGGGCGACCACGGGCATCGACACGAATTCGGCATCGCCGTACACGAGGTGTTCGTAGATTTCGTCCGTGATCACCCACAGTCCGCGTGCGGCAGCCCAGCGGCCGATCTCCGCGACTTCCTCCGGCGGGTACACCGCGCCTGTGGGGTTGGAGGGGGAGACGAACACCAGCGCCTTGGTGGCATCGGTCACGGCGGCTTCGAGTTGGGCCACGCTGGCGCGGTAGCCGTCGGCCATCGTGGTCTCGACGATCACCGGCACCCCGCCGGCGAGTTTGATCGACTCGGGGTAGGTGGTCCAGTACGGCGCCGGCAGCAGCACCTCATCGCCCGCGTCGAGCAAGGCCGCGAAGGCGTTGTATAGGGCTTGTTTGCCGCCGTTGGTCACCAGAACCTGATTGGCCTCAATGACGTAGCCGGAGTCCCGCGCAGTCTTGGCCACGATGGCGGCCTTCAGCGCCGGCAGACCGCCCGCAGGGGTGTAGCGGTGCATGGCCGGGTCGGCGCAGGCAGTGACCGCGGCGGCCACCACGTAATCAGGGGTGGGAAAATCGGGTTCGCCCGCACCAAATCCGATCACCGGTCGACCGGCCGCTTTCAGCGCTTTGGCCTTGGCGTCCACGGCGAGGGTGGCTGATTCAGAAATGGCACCGATGCGGGCAGAAACACGGGAGTCACGAGGCATGGGGCTGATTGTAGGACAGGGTCAGCCCATCCGCGGACACCCGCGCACGGGCTCGTCGGAGCACTGTCGTACCCTTGTGGGCGGCGCCGATGGTGCCGTGCGCAAGCCTGCCGTAGTTGCGGAGTTCAGGTGCGGGTTCGGCCACATGGGCGCCGTAGGGTCGTAGCTCAACTGGCAGAGCACCGGTCTCCAAAACCGGGGGTTGGGGGTTCAAGTCCCTCCGGCCCTGCGACGCGTACCG
>CAZVKB010000255.1:0-1844 GCA_964627505.1 uncultured Actinomycetes bacterium
TCCTGCACCGCTTGGCCGCCGAAGCCACATCTCCGGTCTCAGTGGTGCTCGAAGGCCTGACCTCGATGCGGCGCTTCGGGCTGGCCGAGGCCGATCTCGATGCGCTGATGGCCGACACCACTATTCGCCACGCATTGCGCGACGGTCGGATCGACATCCGTGGCGCCGCCCTGCACCTGCCCATGACCCAACCGTCTTCACCGAGCCTGGCCACGCTCGGCGACGGCAGTAACCGCACACCAGAATCGGCGAGCAATCGCGTCCGCGAGGCTTGGGGGTGGGCGGCCATTTGGATCCGCGCCCTCGCCGCCATGGACTCCTCCGGGGTACCGCTACAGGAGACCGCGGCCACGATTTGGGTGTCCCACCTGGATGACTCGGAGATCGCGGACCTCCGCACGGCACTGCCGACCGTGCCCATTCGGCTGCGAATCGGCACCCGCCTGTGGCTGGGCGAGCCCACCTCCCTGCAGGCCTACGGCACAGTGTTGGCGGTCAATCCTGTGGAACGTGGTCGGGAACTGGGCTATCGGCAGCGCCGCGCGCCGAAAGACGGCTACATCGTGGTCATCGGTGGTGGCACAGCCCACGGCGTGGGCATGGCTGCGCCTGCCGCCGCAACCTCAATCCGACAGCGCGCAATCTCGGCCGCGACCGGCGCGCTGGAGGCAGTCGGCCGCGCTCGCTCACCGTTCACCTGGGCTGGCAAACACCGCTGGTTTGCCGAACCGCCACACATGCAGGTCTCGCTGATCTGGCTCAGCGAGGACGACGTGCGGGAAGCTTTGGCAGCGGGACACCGCACTCCGGTCGCCGGTGATCAGTGGGCCTGTCGAGTCCGTCACACCACAGCGTCCTTCGATTGGATTCTCGGCCTTGACTGACCAGGGGGAGCAGGCGCCGGAAACCGCACCCAGCGCCGCACCGGATCTGGTGATCCCGACCCAGGACGATCCCGATATCGCCCGAGGTTCCGCTGTGCTCGGCGGCCCGATCGGCTCCCGCGGACTCCCAGGTGGATCGTGGTGGACACCACTGCAAGTCTCCGTGGTGGTGGCGGTGCTGGCCTACATGCTGAGTTTGGCGATCCGAATCCCGTGTGTGAACACCGGATTCGGCGGTCTTACCCGCTACACCCACATGTGCTACTCGGACATTCCCGTGCTCTACAGTTTGCGCGGCTTCGCCGATGGCTACTTGCCCTATCTGGAAGTCGGCCCAGGCCAACAGGCATTCGAATATCCGGTGCTGACCGGGGCCATGGCCCAACTCGCTGCGTGGGCTACCGGCTGGTTCGGCGGGGGCGGGCTGGGCTTCTACGCCGCCAACGTCACCCTGATCGGCGTGCTGTTCATCATCACGGTGGTGGCAACCGGCGCGAGCGCCCGACCTAGGCAGTGGGATGGCGTGCTGGTCGCCACGGCCCCGGCCATCATTCTCACAGCCACCATCAACTGGGACATGTTGCCCGTGGCACTGGTAGCCGTCTCACTGCTGTTGTGGTCGCGCCGAGTGGTGTTCTGGGCGGGCGTCGTGCTGGGGTTGGCCATCGCTGCCAAGTTCTATCCGCTGGTGCTGCTGGGACCGCTGTTGATTCTGTGCTTCCGCGCCGGTCGGATGGGCGCATTCGGCCGCCTATTGGCCGGTGCGGTGCTGGCTTGGCTGGTGGCAAATGTGCCCGTGATGCTGGTGAACTTCGAAGGTTGGTCGACGTTCTACACCTTCAGCGAAGGTCGCGGGCAGGACTTCGGATCGCCCTGGCTGGCGCTATCGATCGCAGGCGTGGACGTACCCGCAACTGTTGTGAACCCGTTGGCACTGGGGATTTTTCTGTTGGCGTGCCT
>CAZVKB010000256.1:0-1819 GCA_964627505.1 uncultured Actinomycetes bacterium
CCGAAACCAGTGTCCTGTCCCGGGGAGGCAGGGATGCAACCGATGGCGAATCAGGCCGTATCTGGAGTCGACCCTTCGCTGATCGGTCCGGGTTCGAGCCAATCAAGTGCTCCTCGCCGACCTCGAAGGCACCCGCAGCGTCCAACTCAAAGTCACTTGTCACCCCGAGCGCGCGTCCGATCCGTTCCACCTCGCGAACTGGCTCACCTACCAAATCTGAGTAGTGAACCCTCACATAGTTCCCGCTTGACCCCCACCTTGCGGCGATCAACTCGTTGGCCGTCACCCATTTCGCAATCGTGGCGAACTTGCCACGAGCTGGCAGGACCGGGTTGTCGCCCAAGTCGTTACGAGGTTTGGGCCGAGTTGCCGAGCGAAAAACACCCGCTGGGTCCCGAATGAGATGGACCACCGTCACATCGATCGTGGGACACGAACTCAACACGTCTGCATAACCGGGAAACTTGGAAGCGTCCGCCACAACCGGAGCCGCAGCAATGGCACTGATCGCAGCGTAGAGCCTGCTCAAAATCTCTACTTCTTGAGCGCTGAGTCTGGGCTGACGCCGAAACAGCACTCGCAATGAAGAGCGGGGTCGCGACGCCGCCAGGATGCTCGCCCGGGATGCCCGAAAATCTGCCCCAGAAAGCCCCGCATGACTCATGACCTCGCGCCAGAAACTGCACGCTGGCAACGCGACTCCACAAGAACACAAATGCCCGGCGTTCCAACTATCCTCTTGCCACAGTTGGTATACCTCGCCTACCGCCACCACACTCGCACTTGTGTTCAACGCACGCGACAAAATGGTGCTGCCACTACGAGCTGGGCATGCCAGATACATGACGGATGTCAAGGGTCTCTTCGCCTCCTGCGCCAGAATGTTGTGTCGAGCATGTCGACGCCCACGCACTCTAGCTGTTGTGAGGCGACCATCGAGTTGATAACACACCAGCCCATTCAGACCCCGACTCACAATGGCTAGTCGCCACAGTTCACATGCTCGGAACTGCGGCGATTCTCTTCAGCAACAGCGCAGCCTCTAGGCTGCCAACATGCTGCTCAAGCCCAAGTTGCGCGGTTGGCTGCATTTCGGAACTGCACCTGTCGCTTTCATCCTCGGACTCGTCTTGCTGGTGATCACTCCGACCTGGCAGTTGCGCGCAGGTGTGGCGATCTACGTGGGATCTGCTGTCCTCCTGTTTGGTGTCTCCGCCGCCTACCATCTAGGCGCGGGTGGCCCGCGAACAAATGCCTTCCTCCGCCGCCTGGACCACGCCAACATCTATGTCTTCATTGCCGGCAGTTACACGCCGTTTGCTGTCGGTTTACCCAGGTATGGCGCACTGCTACTGGTGCTGGTGTGGTTGATTGCGGTCATCGGTACGGTAATCGGCGTCGCTTGGTGGACGGCGCCACGCTGGTTGTCGGTGGGCTCCTATTTGGCATTGGGCTGGGTGGCCGTCATCTTCCTGCCTGTCCTGTGGAGTGCTTATGGCGCGGGAATCGTCGGTCTGATTGCTTTCGGCGGTGTGCTCTATTCCATGGGAGCAGTGGTCTACGCCCGCAAAAAACCGGATCCGAACCCGAGTTGGTTTGGATACCACGAGGTCTTCCACGCGTTCACGATCGCGGCATTCGGCGTCCAGTGGGTGGCAGTGGCCATCGTGGCAACTTCGTATACGTGAAGCAGCATTCCGAGTAACTGCCTCAACAGTGTGCTTCCGGTCTGCGGGCTGGTCATGGATCAACGGGTACATCATGGTGAGAGCGTCGAGGCCGCATAGTAGGCCGCGATGTACGGTCCCCTCAGCGATCC
>CAZVKB010000257.1:0-1799 GCA_964627505.1 uncultured Actinomycetes bacterium
TGCCACACTTGGTGCACATCGGTACGGCACACCTGCCCACCGGATGGCACGCGGCAATGGAGGGCGCTGTGGGAATAGCGGGGCCGAGCGTGACAGCATCGCGGGCCATGAGTGCAGTGAGCCAAGCCACCCGGTCCGCTGTGCAACGAGTCGGCACGGCACACCCACTCGGGCCGCGAAATCGGCGGGAGCAACTTGCGGTGCTCGCTTCGGCAGTGGCGGTCGGTTCCTCCTTCGAACCCGGACTGCTACCGCGCAGCACCAGGGACCAGGTGCTAGTGACGAGTGCGAGTGCGCTGACTGCGCTGTCAGTTGTGACCATGGGGGCAAGCGTGGCCCGCCTGGCCGGTAACGTGGCCGCTCGCGTGGCGCGTCGACGCGATCCGCTTGATGCCGCGACTGTGACCGAGCCGTTGGCGCAGGGATCGACGGCCGTTTTCCCGACGGCGGTAGCCCTGGTGACCAAGCAGCTGGCTGACATCACTCGGCGCGCAACCAGTTACGCCGAAGCCCAGACGATGCCGGAGTCGCCACGACAGTCTGTGCTGGTCGCTGCGGGGGTGGGCGTCTGTACGGTGGGGGTGCAAGCGCTGGAGCGTGCCGCCGCCGGGGCGGTCGGCCGACGACTCCATGCCCGATTCCCCGGGTACGACGTCGAGGCCAACGTGGTGGGCCACGCCGCGCCGTTGGTGGTGGCTGCAGGGGTGCTGGCGACCGGGTATGTCTGGGCCGCCCGGCAGGCCGAACATGCCGCGACAGTGACCGAACCTGCCTACGCCACGCTGCCCGAGTCCCCGTATGTCACAGGAGGTCCTGGCAGCGCCGTGCCGTTTGCCACCCTCGCCCGCGAGGGACGCCGGTTCACCAGCAAGGTGTTGAACCGCGATGAGATCGAACAGGTGATGGGGGAGCCCGCCAAAGCCGATCCGATCAGGGCATTCGTGGGGTTGCCGACAGCCCCGAGCATGGCCGAGCGGGTGGCGATCCTCATGGCCGAACTTGAGCGAATGGGGGCGTTTGAGCGGGACCTACTGGTCTTGGTGTCACCCACCGGTTCCGGTTACATCAACTACGTGGCGGCAGAGGCGGTGGAATATCTGACGTTGGGCAGTAGCGCGATCTTCGGCGTGGGGTACTCGGTGCTGCCGTCGTTGATGTCGATGCGGCAGACAGATCTGGCGGTGACGCAAAACCGGGCGGTCCTGGACGCAGTGACCTCGCGGTTGCGCGGGATCGCGGCTGAACGACGGCCGCGGCTGGTGACATACGGAGAGAGCCTGGGCGCCAACACTTTGCAGGATGTGTGGTGTGGAGTCGGCGTCGCTGGGTTACAGCGCGATGGGGTTTCAGCGGCGCTCTTGCTGGGCACGCCGGCTGCTGGGCGGTTCGCGCGTGAATGGCGAGCGGAGCCGCAACGTATGGATCCACAGGGCCAGTTGATCGAGGTGGATAATTTCGCGGAATACCTGGCGAGGTGCACGACTCATCCGGGCACTGGACGGTATGTGCTGTTGACTCACCTGGACGATCCGGTGGCCAAGTTCGAGCGTCGGTTGCTGGTTCGGCGGCCGGACTGGCTGGGTCCGCCCACGAGTCGTCCGGCAGGGGTGTCGACGTCGGCGCGCTGGTGGCCGGGGACCACGTTCATGGTGACGGCTTCGGACGTAGTGAACGCGACGTCGCTGACACCGGGGCATTTCTCGCGCCGAGCCCACGACTACCGGGAAGACATCGCGCGCTTTGTGTCGGCTGTCTATCAATTGCCAGCGACGGATGCCCAGATGGCAGCGGTGGAGAAA
>CAZVKB010000258.1:0-1796 GCA_964627505.1 uncultured Actinomycetes bacterium
TCCACGATCACATGGGCCTGCGCCGAACTGAAGATACAGACCCTCCCGCTGGTGCCCAACGCGATGATCGAATTGTTGGCCATCGACGCACCGGCTGAATAGTTCAGCGCCGACGCATTAGGCACGGCCTGCCCACAGGGATACACCCGGAAATGCCCAGCGGCGACCGGCTCAGTCGCCGTCACGTTCACCATCACCCCCGCCGCGTTGGCAGGGACACCGAATTGACCACCGATGACTGCCGTGCCCACCCAGCCAGCCTGCAGGGGTGGGCCGCCGCGGGTATCCACAGCGCGGGTCGGGGACAACGGTGTGATCAGACTCGAAGCCAAGGGCTGCAAGTCGCCGGTCATCGGTGCGGGCACCGGCGTTTCCGGCTGCGACAACTCCATCATCTGCAACTGCCCCGAACCGTCTGCTGCCTGCGCAGGGCCCTGCTCGCCCACAGACTGGGGGAGAGCCGCCACCGCACTTGCTGAGAACAGCAGCGAGATGACCGCGAATGCAACGATCACTGCTTCCCGCCACCTGCAAGTCCCGGTCGGTTCCGGGGGCATGAACATGCTCATACTCACCACTCCCCTTCCTGCAGCCACGCAGGCTGCCAACCCCACCACCCAAACTAGCCCGGAAACCGGTCGTTGCGGATCAACCAGCATCCCGACTACGGCACGCGAGTGACGGCCACTCACGCCCGGCGCCTTCGGGAGACTCCGTGGCGGAGGTGCCCGAGGGCGCTCACCCGGACTACGGAAAGCGACCGTGCACCTGCCGCGCCGCACCCGGGACTGGCCATCATCAAGGCCGCGCCCCAAGCCTGCTTCATAGCCGTGTGGAGGCCTGAACTCACGCCTATGCTGGCACCATGCAGAGCCTTCCGATCTCCAAAGTCAAGGACCGGCTCAACGACCTGGTCGACGCCGCATCGGTCACGCACGAGCAGGTCACGATCACCAAGAACGGCACCCCGGCCGCAGTGCTGATCGGCATGGATGAGTGGGAGTCACTCCAGGAGACGCTTTTCTGGCTGTCGCAGCCGGGGATCCGCGAATCCATCGGCGAGGCGAAGGCGGACGTGACCGCTGGCCGCGTCCACACGCAGGAGCAAATCCGAGCCGAGTTCAACGTCCCAACCCGTCACCAATGACCCACGAGGTCGTCCTGACCGCCACCGCAGTGTGGGACCTCCAGCGCATCCCTCCCCGCGATCGTCGAGTTTGCCTTCGGCGACTTGGCCACATCCCCACATCGCGTGGGCAAGCCTCTCCAGCGGGAACTTGAGGGCCTCTTCGGCGCCCGGCGCGGGTCGTATCGGGTACCCGGCCACATCCATCGACTCGTCCGGGACATCGTCAGGCAACGCGACCCCCGCCGGGATGAGAATGACCGGCGGCACGTCCGGGCTCACCCGTTACCCGGTGACGTAGCGCGACGGGCGCCCACCGCGCTGACCCTCGGCCCACTTGTCCACCTCAGTGGCCACCCAGCTAACCGACCCGCCAAGCCGCACGGGCGTCGGGAAGTCGGACCGCCCGGTCAGCCACTTCACCGTGGACAGCGACACACCCCACTCCTATGCGAGCTGCGCCCGCGATCTCATTTCAGCCATGCAGGGACGGTACCGCCGCCACCCTCCCTCTCCGGAATCCGTGCAGCAAATCTGTAGCAAACACCGAGACGGACAGTCATTTCCAACACGAAAACAGCGATCGTGCTCCCGCCTTGTAAGCGGACGGTCGTCGGTTCGATTCCGACATCCGGCTCTGGCTGAATGAGGCGCTGAACTCCACAGATGA
>CAZVKB010000259.1:0-1781 GCA_964627505.1 uncultured Actinomycetes bacterium
GAGGGCGGCGCAGAACGTGGCGTCGGCCGCGCTGGCGGTGCACAACAACACGCTGTGGGGCGGGTTTGGCGGTGCATGCCAGATCACCAATAACGGCGATCCGATTGTGCAGTACGAAGGTCTCGCTGATCGCTGGGTGCTCTCGCAATTTTCTGTCACCGGCCCAAGCAGTTACGAATGCATCGCTGTGTCGGCTACGCCCGACCCGCTGGGCTCCTACTACCGGTACGCGTTCGATTATGGCGACGACTTTCCCGACTATCCCAAGATCGGCGTGTGGCCCGACGGCTACTACGTCACCTATAACGGCTCTTCGATTTTTGGCGGGGTGTGGCCGTTGTTCATGCGTCCGGTCACGCGCTCCTGGTGAGCGCGATGTGAGCCATTATGCGCCTTTCGTAGTTGTCCATGTTGCGGAATCCGCAGCCGACGCGTTTGACCTGTTTGATGGTGCGGTTGAATCCTTCGGTCCGGGCGTTGGTAACCCTCAACCTCAGGAACACCTTGATGTGTGGCCACCAGGTGTCGATGGTCTGCGCGAGTCTGGCGGTCTCTGGCATGTCGGCGTCTACGCACGCGTTGTGAAACCGCCACAATCGGGCGCGGATGTCCCAAGGATCGGTGGCGGCCAACAGTTGCCGGAGGAGCTCCTTGCACGCCCACGCGGCACCGATCTCATCGGTGGGATCATCGGTGGCCAGGACTTTGGCGAGCCGGTCGAGTTGACGGGCCGAGAGACGGTCACCAGCGGTCAGCAGCATCCGCCGATGCGCCCACGCCGGATCCGTCACGAGGCCTCGCCGGTGGTGTCGTTCGCGGGCAACGCGCTGGCGCACCTCGGTGACCATCTGGTTGGCCAGTGCCACCAGATGGAAATGATCAACCGCGATCTGCGCGTGCGGCAGCGATGCCCTGATCCCGGCCGCATACGGCGCAGACGGGTCGATCACCACCGTGTGCACCCCGGCGCGCCACTCGGGGCTTTGAAGATCGATCCAGGCCTTCACACACGCCCCTGACCTGCCCGGCACCAACCCCAGCAGCCGTCCAGGCACACTCGGGTCGGCGTTGACGAACGACGTCATCCAGGGGTTCGTGCGCCGCCACCGATGCTCCTCACAGATCCAGCGCACCGACCGGGCCCGAGTCTCATCCAGACCCAACACCCCGGTCGCCTCCGGCGCCGGCAACCAGCCCGCAGCAGCCACCACCAACGCCTTGTGCACAGTGCCCCACGACAGCGAATACTCGCGGCAGACATCCGACACCGAACGGTTCGAACCCGCAATCGCACACGCCACCTTCGCCCGTAGCCGACCGGTCAACCTCGACCTGGCCGGCACCGCCAACGAGGTCTGCGTGAACGTGCCTCGCGGACACAACACCTCTGCACACACCAGCCGCCGTTTGCGCCACGACAAGCCCACCGCGCGTCCGAACCCAGGAACGTCCTTGATCCTGCACACCCGACGCTCCTTGACCTGCGAAGAGAACACCGCGCACACCGGACAAGCAGCCTCCGTGGCCACCATCTCAATCACCACATCCACACCGTCACCAACCCCAGACGGCGCGACACTGTCAACGAAGAACTCGTCCAAACCGAACAACAACGACGTAGAGTCATACACGCTCGTGGCCTCATCACTAGAGAGTTGTCAGAGACCCTCAGCATGACGAGGCCACGAGTACCTACCCCGCTACAACACCCCCCTTAAAATCGATGAGCCGTCAAGGGACTCGGCGTTCAGCCGCACGACGTGGAACGGGTCCAGTACCGC
>CAZVKB010000260.1:0-1770 GCA_964627505.1 uncultured Actinomycetes bacterium
CTGCGACGCGAGCACTCCCCTGCCGTGTTGACCGATGCGGTGGCCATGGTGAGCCAGGAGGTGATGATCTTTGCCGCCACCATTCGCGACAACATCACACTCTGGGATCCGAGTATCCCTGACGACGAGGTGTGGCGCGCCGCCTCCGACGCCCAATTGGCTGATCTAGTGGCTGACCGCCCAGGTGGTCTGGACGCCGTGCTCACCGAGGGCGGTTGGGACCTGTCTGGTGGCCAGCGGCAGCGGATGGAAATCGCTCGCGCCCTCGTCCGGCAGCCCCGCCTGCTCGTGCTCGATGAAGCCACGAGTGCCCTGGACCCCACCACCGAGCAACTCATCGACGAGGCTGTGCGCCGACGCGGGATCACGTCGCTGGTGGTGGCCCACCGATTGTCTACAGTCCGGGACAGCGACGAGATCATCGTGTTGGACCAAGGCGTGATCGTGGAGCGCGGCACGCACGAGCAACTCCTGGCCCTCGATGGCACTTACGCCACGCTGGTGATGACCGAATGACCGGGATCGCCCTCTCGGGCGCACACGGTTTGCATCCCCAGCGCGGTGAAGTCGTGTGGGTCGAGGCGGGGACAATGCTGGTGTTTGTGGAACAGTCCGATGGCCGACGCCTACCGTTCGCCACGCTGGCTGTCGGCTCCCTGGTTGCCGGTTGCGCTACCACCCCGGACGGTCGTCGGCTATTCCTCACAGGGGTGCCCGGAACCCGGGTGCGGACATTGGGGGTGGCCGACGTGTTGGCCACGCGTGGGAAATCCGATGTGGAGGGCTGGATCAGTGCCGTCGTTGATGCCGCATGCGGTGGCACCTGGGTGGAACGGGTGATCGCCCCAGCCGAGCATCCGCTGCGATTGGCGCCCGGTGAGCATGTGGTGGCGAGCACCGAGCCAGTTTCCCCCGAGGACCGCAGCGTGCTCGGGTGGTTGCGGGTGGTGGCCGGTGAGGCACGTTGGTGCGGTTGGTCGCAGGCCACGATCGGCGCACGCGAAGGGGCGATCCCCGTCACCCGTGGCGCCTGGCTCACCAGCGGTCTGCGCACTCGGATCGCTGCCGTCCCAGCCCCAGTCGTGGAGGATGTGGACACGTGGATCGATGCCCTCGACTTGATCGGTCAGTTGGGTATCGCCGCCATCGGTCAGCGCGAGGCGACCGCCGACAGCGCGCGCATGACGCGGATCGCCGACGGGGCCGATGTTGCCGCCCAGGAAATGTCCGCCGGTGTGGTGGCTCTCTCCGGAGCATTCGAACACGCCAGCTCCACCAGCGCGGCTCCCCCGGTGGAACTCAGCGCAGTCTGGTGGGTGGTCCAAGAGTTGGGGCTCGACGCCGATGACGCCGCTTTGCAGCGCGCAGAATCGCTGTGTGCCCGTGGGGTAGCGCCCATGCAGGCTGTGGCGCAGGCGTGTGGGGCGCGCGTCCGGACGGTCCGACTCCCCGGTCGATGGTGGCGTCAGGAAGGCCCACCGCTGGTGGGTCGTCACGATCAGCATGGAATGGTCGCCCTGCATTGGCATCGCGGCGAATGGCACATGGCGTGGCCGGCGGCGCAGGCAGGTGAGCGGCGCACGACCCCCGAGGTGGTGAAGGTGGACGCTGTCACTGCCGCGGCCATCAGCCAGGATGCCACGCAACTCGTGGCGCTGTTGCCCAGCTCGTCCACCATCACCAGTCGTCTGCTGCGGCTAGCCACCAAAAGAGTCTGGTCGGACGCGGCCGGTGCATTGCTGATGTCTGCGCTGATCGCGATCGCCGCCT
>CAZVKB010000261.1:0-1713 GCA_964627505.1 uncultured Actinomycetes bacterium
GCGGCAACTGCGCCTCGGCGGCCACCACAAAAACCTGATGCAGCGGCTGGCCGTGCTGGAGTTGCCGGTGCAACTGGGTGCGCATCAGCGCCCGCCCAATCAGCAGAAATATCGTGCCCGTAATCGCGACGTAGATCAGGTAGCGGCGCCCGAATTGGATGCTGGTGATGTACGCGATGGACATCGTCAAGGCCACCGTCCACAGGCTCGCCATCAGCACCCGGCGGTATTCCTCCACGCCGCCGTTGAGCAGAGTGCTAGCCCGAGTCTGCATCTGCCACAACATCAACGGCCACAAGATCGCCAGCGAGATGATCATGAAGTTGCGCGGCGGATCGCTCTGTGGGCCGTCGTGGCCCCAGCCGAGCAGCACACCGAGCAACAGGGCGGCGGCGATGGCAACCAGATCGGCCACTACCACCCTGCGGGCGTGGTTTCGCTCCGCCAGGGCCACCCGCGCCCTACCCACCAGGACGTGGGCCCGATCGTTGAATGTCATCGCCGGACGTGGCCCTGCGCCAACAGTCGCACCGACTTCGACCCGCTCAAGGGCGCGCCCCGGTTTCGGCGAACCAGGTCACAGTGCGCGCCAATCCGGTGTCCAGATCCACCGTGGGCGCCCAATTCAAGGTGCGCTTGGCCAATGTGATGTCGGGCTGACGCTGCTTGGGGTCGTCGGCGGGTAATGGTTCGTACACCACTTTGCGACCACCGCCGACCAGGGCGGTGACTCTCTCGGCCAAATCGCCGATCGTCATTTCGTTTGGATTACCCAAGTTGATCGGCCCGGTCACTTCATGGTCGGTGCCCATCATCCGCATCAGCCCGTCCACGAGATCGTCGACGTAGCAGAACGAGCGGGTCTGGTGGCCATCGCCGTACACGGTGAGATCTTGTCCGCCGAGGGCTTGCACGATGAAGTTGCTCACCACCCGCCCGTCATCTGGGAGCATGCGCGGTCCGTAGGTGTTGAAGATGCGCACCACTTTGATGTCGAGGTCGTGCTGGCGCCGGTAGTCGAAGAACAGTGTCTCCGCGCAACGTTTGCCCTCGTCGTAGCAGGATCGTAAGCCGATCGGGTTGACATTTCCCCAATAGTCCTCGGTCTGTGGGTGCACGGTGGGGTCGCCGTAGACCTCCGAGGTGCTCGACAGCAAAATCCGGGCCCCCACCCGCTTGGCCAGCCCGAGCATGTTGATCGAACCGATCACCGACGTTTTGGTGGTTTGCACCGGGTCGCGCTGGTAGAACACCGGTGAGGCCGGGCACGCCAAGTTGTAGATCTCATCCACTTCCACATAAAGCGGGAACGTGATGTCGTGGCGCAACAGCTCAAAACGCGGGTTGCTCAGCAGGTGGTGGATGTTGCGCCGGGTGGAGGAGTAGAAGTTGTCGACGCACAACACCTCAGCGCCTTCGGCCAGCAATCGTTCACAGAGGTGACTGCCGATAAAACCAGCCCCGCCGGTGACGAGCACACGCTTATACGTCATTTGGCCATGCTAGCCCGGCGAAGGCTGTACGCCTGCGACGTTCGTGGCCGTGGCGGACCAACCAAGCCATGATCATCGGGGTTTCAGCACGCAAATAGGGCCTCTACCACCGATGATCATGCAACTCGGACGACTGACAGTGGCAGGATGCCACTGTGACGATCAACGGCACTCTGCCAGCCGACGAGGCCGCTGGCGCAGCGAAGCCCGGGCCGGTCGC
>CAZVKB010000262.1:0-723 GCA_964627505.1 uncultured Actinomycetes bacterium
GTGACAGCCTGCGACTCGTGGGATCACGGAACAGCCCGCCTCCTGCATCATCCATTCGCACCGGTCCCATAGCCTGGGCCGGTGCGAGTGACTTCTGCGGCCGTTCGCGGCGCATTCCCCGGTGCCCTCCCGATGACCGAATTCGTGGCTGGTCGCACGCAGTGGTTGGTATCTCAAGGGTTTGAGCCGCACACATCGCTGGCAGTGATGGCGGCCTGTCGGGATGAACTAGCAGCTGGGTTGCGGGCCGAAGTGCGCAGGCAATGGGACTATGCATTTGACTTCGCCAGCCTCTCCGGATTGCCGCTTGCTGGTGTCACCGGAGCCCGGGCGGTCCGGGATCACGCGCCGGAGCAGGCTGGTCGCGTGCAGATCGTGATTTGGGCCTTACCGCATGTGGGGGTCCTGGATGACGGCACAGTCGGGCAAGTGATGCGCAGAGGTCGCCATCGTCCGACTACTGCATGTGGTTCTCTACATGCCGCCGCTGAATGGGCTGCCGATGCACAGCATGATCCGCTGGCAGCAGAGCAACCGATCGACCCGAGGGATCCCGAACAGTCGCTCGTCCGCCAACGGCTGTTGACCGCGATCCCTGACCTGGCCTCCCTGTCGACGCACGATGTGGTGGAGCAGGTGGCCGAACTCATGCTGGCGGATCTTTGGGATTTGATCGAGACCCTGACGAATCCCGACGGCGTCGATGCGGCGATCGTCTCGGGC
>CAZVKB010000262.1:733-1668 GCA_964627505.1 uncultured Actinomycetes bacterium
GGGGGATTTTGTAGCTCCGAGGTTGGTACGACTCCGTCGGACTGGGAAGACAATCGACTTACCCGCCAACTCAGTCACCATCGAGGGTGACGCTACGATACCCCAAGGGGTATCAAGGTAGCGAAACAGCGGACCGGGTCACCGGACCCCGGAGAGGACAGCGGTGTCTGCGAACTCTGCACACAGTCATCCGGCGTGGTTTGGTGCTGTGATGGGTACGGGGGCCGTCGGACTGGCATTCGCCTCCCAAACAGCCACGTTTGGGTGGCGTTGGACGATGTGGATCGCCCTCGCCTTCCTGCTGCTGGCGTCGCTGTTCGCGGTTTTGCTGATTCCGCGATATACCTTTCGCCTGCGCGACCAGACCCGGTTCCGTTCCGAATTGGCTGACCCCGGACATGGCGCGATGCTCTCGACCCTTCCCGCCGGGTTGCTGGTACTGGCGGTGGACTGGGGCCGGATCGGCCCAGAATTTCTCCCGGGGCAAGTGGCATTGCTGGTATCTGCGGTGCTGCTGGTGCTCGGTACGGTGGTTGCGATCGGTTTCGGTTGGTTGTGGGCAGCGGCGATCCTCTCCACCCGACCTGGGCTAGCCGGGGTCAACGGGGGTTGGCTGATTCCACCGGTGATGAACATGCTGGTTCCCCTTGGGTTAGCCCCGCTGATCATTGCCTATCCGGAGTTTGCCGCTGTGGGCGTACTCATTGGTTTCATGTTTTTGGGTATGGGTGTGGTGCTGTTCTTCGCCATCATTGCGCTGGTGATCGCCCGACTTGCTCTGCATGAGCCGATGCCGGCCGCCATGGCACCATCCTTGTGGATTCCGCTCGCGCCGGCGGGCGTACTGGGCTTGTCCACGCTGAAACTGCTGCAGGCGGCAGCCCTGGCCGAGGTGCCAGGGTTTGGCAGCGTGACCGCAGGCGTTGTGGTGTCGG
>CAZVKB010000263.1:0-1402 GCA_964627505.1 uncultured Actinomycetes bacterium
CGTGCCGGTTGCGGTGGTGGGGTTGGGTACCGGTGTCGCCTCGATCACCGCCGGCGACGAGCAAACTTGTGCTGTGACGGTCGGCGGCGCAGCGAAATGCTGGGGCTACAACTGGGCCGGGCAGTTGGGTAGCGGCACCGCCACCATCACCTCGAACGTGCCGGTTGCGGTGGTGGGGTTGGGTGCCGGTGTCGCCTCGATCACCGCCAGCCGCGTCCACACGTGTGCGGCGACCACCGCCGGCGGCGCGAAGTGCTGGGGCAACAACGACTACGGCCAGTTTGGCAACGGCACCGCCACCGACTCAGCGGTGCCGGTGGCGGTGCGCAACCCCGCCTGACCGGCGGGCCACGGCCCGGCGCACAACCCCGTGGGGCACCTAGGGACGCCGCACTATCGGACGTGGACGTGATGGGGCTGCGGGGTTCCTGTGTCTAGCTGTCCGATGTGGCCTCGCCGTCGTCGGCCTGTGAGGGGTCGAGGGCGTAGGCGAGTGCTGTGCGCACATCGCGGGGCAGCAGCGGCAGCACCGCATTGTCGATCCCGTCCGGCAGATGCACGGTCACCCTGGTGACCATCCCAAAACCGAGGACGGTGGCAGCGTGCGACTCGACCGCGTCCGCCAGGGAGTCCAGGCCCTTCCAGGCGTCGATTTTGGCGGCCACCCACGGCTCACGCACCCAGCCCTGCGCATTCAGTTCCGACCGGACTTCCGCAGCTAGTGGGCACATGAGCGGGGTTCGCGGTCTGTTTGTGCAGGTCAGCGGCATGCAGGGGCCCTGGGAACGCGAAATCCTGTAGGCACACGACCCATGGCGTGTCGTTTGGTGGCCGGGTGGGGGGCGGTTAGCGTGGTGGGTATGTACCTGCGGGAGTCCAAGCGCAAGAACCGGGACGGGTCTGTCGTGTCCTACCTGCAGTTGGCGCACAACGAGCGGCATCCGGAGACCGGGGTGCCGGTGGCGAAGGTGGTGCACTCGTTCGGCCGGTCCGAGACAGTGGATCGGGAGGCGTTGGCGCGGTTGGTGCGGTCGATCTCGCGGTTCTTGACTCCGGAGCAGGCGGTGGCCGCAGCGTCGGGGGTCGAGGTGGAGGTGCTGGAATCGCGGCGCCTGGGCGGGGTGTACGCCTTGGATGGGGTGTGGGCGCGGCTGGAGATCGACGAGGCGATCCGCACCGCTGCGACCGGGCGCCGGCTGGACGGCGGGGTGACTGAGCGGGTGGTGTTCTCTCTAGTGGCGCAGCGGGCGTTGGAGCCGGGTTCGAAGCTTGCCGCCACCCGGTGGGTCGGCGAACGCGTCGCGGTCCCCGGCATCGACGACTTCAGTGACGATGCAGCGTATCGGGCGATGGATTTCCTGCTCGACGCGTTGGCCGAGATCGCCTCGAAGGTGTTCGCCCG
>CAZVKB010000263.1:1442-1663 GCA_964627505.1 uncultured Actinomycetes bacterium
CTGCTCAACCTGGACCTGGACATCGTCTTCGTCGACACGACCTCGACGTATTGGGAGGTCGAGGTTCCCGACGATCTGGCCGAGGTGGCCGCGGGCACCGAGTCAGATGATGGTGTGGTGCGCCCGGTGGAGTCCGGGGCGCGGGCGTTCGGGCATTCGAAGGATCACCGTGATGATCTGCCGCAGGTGGTGATCGCGATGGCGGTGACCCGTGATGGGGT
>CAZVKB010000264.1:0-1634 GCA_964627505.1 uncultured Actinomycetes bacterium
CCGAGATCACAGAGTTTGCGCACCCAGCGCCGTGCTGATGGTGATTTGCTGCCGAATGTGAGCACGTCCACCACCATCTGCGCCACAAGCTAATCGACCAAATCCGTCTGCAAGTTCACGCCATATGCGTCCGCGAACTCCGCCATCAGAGTTTCGAATCGGATGCAAGGGACCTCACAAAGCTTCGGACGAGATTTGGGTGCGCGTGCAGGTGTCAACTCCAGAAGGGATCTTATGGTTCACTTGTTCTAATTCGGTGGTTGACTAAGAAGCTTCTTGCTGCACTTCTACATAAGTCCTTGTTCATGCGGAACAATAGACGTACACTTGTACTAGTGCGTTTTTGGGGGTTCGGTCACATTCCAATGGGGGGTTGGTCATGGTTCGTCTACGTTCTGCTCAGTGGCAGGAAGGCGCAGAGCTGTCTGCTGGCCTTGTCGGAGATGCCACGCGGTCTGGGGCCGAGGCTGCTGCGGCAGTGCTCGATGGCAAGGTGCTGCCAACCCTGACGCTCGATGCGTCTGCCGGTGAGCCGGCGGGAGTGACTCCTGGGGCTCGACCCGCCGGGACTGCCGGGCCTGCTACTTCTTTCGCGGCCGCCGCATCTCCTGCCGATCCAACTGCTAAGCCTGTGACGTCTGTGGTGTCCACTTCACCGCCGGTGGTGGCTGGTTGGGTGGAACCGGAGTGGTTCTCCCAGGTGATTTCCGCGGCGGTGCGTGAAGTGATGGCGCTTGAGCCGGGGTTGGAGTTGATGGCCGCGCTGATGGCCCTCACCCAAGGCGCCTGTCCGGCTGATCACAGTGCTGAGGCCGACGTGGCATCCGGGGAAGTGCTGCGTTGGCTGGCCGCGGATGGACCGGTGGAGACGATCGCCGCCGCTGGAACGCTTTCGGATGGCACCCGGGTGCGGATGCCTGCGCCTGGGTCGGTGCCTGGCCTGCCGTGCGCCTGCCAGTTGGTGATCGCCGCCGGGTGGGCGGCCTGCGCGGCATGGGTGGGTAACCGAGTAGCGGATGCCGTGATTGATGTAGCCGGGCCGGGCCCGCTGCTGCTGCATAGCGACGTTCATCCTGACCGCATGGATCCGGCTAGTGATGAACTCGCCGCGGTGCTGCACGTCTCCCCGCGGTCAGCCACGGCCCAGATAGCAGCGGCACGCCGACGGTCTGCCTGTACCCAGGTGGCGGCGACAGTGGATAGCGGGTTGCTCGGGGCAGCCGGTGGTTCGGCGATCTATCAGGTGCTCGAGCACGTGCCCACTGAAACCACAGAGAAGGTCTCATCCATCTTGGCTGGCCGAATCCAGGACCGTCGAGCCCGGGGTCTGCGGGGCTGGACCCCGGCCGAGGCCCGCCGGGCCGCGCGAGCCACCTTGCTCACGTATTCCCCGGAGGAGGCTGAGCAGGCCCGCGCCGAAGCCAAAGAGAGTCGGCGGGTGGAGCTGCGTCATGTAGGGGACGGCACCAGTTGGCTCTCCGCGCTGCTACCGGAACTGGACGCTCTGCGCATCCACCGGCGCCTGACTGCGCTTGGGCGCGCCCAAGCCGCCGACGCCGCACCCGCTGACCGCCGCCATCTCGACCAGCGCCGCGCCGACCTGCTCGCAGAGGCGCTGCTTTCATTGGGCACAA
>CAZVKB010000265.1:0-1631 GCA_964627505.1 uncultured Actinomycetes bacterium
ACGAAGGTCTCCCACCTCCATTCGAGTTGTCAGCGCCTCACGGCGCACGTGGATCAGGGCTAAGACGGCCACAGCGCCTTGCAGGCCAGCGTCATGCGGGTACTGCGGGACGAGGGCATGCTGCTGGCGCCGAACTACACCAAGGAACACGCCCTAGTCAGCGACCGGAAAGCAGCGTTCGCGGAACCGCCGACTGGCCCGAATCATGTGTGACTGTTGGGTTTCACCGAATTCGAAACCGTTGCCGCCGGGACCTGGCAGTGGCCGGCTGCCGGGACTGCTGGTCCAAATATGAGTTCGAGTGTCACCTGTCCACGGCGCAGAACCACTAGCCGAAGCCCAAGCCATGCGCGGCGTCACCTTGCTGAACCTGGCCACTGACACGGCCACGGGTGAGATCAGCCCAATCCCGACGTTAGTGACCGACAACGGCGGGCCATTCCGATCCCAGGCCTTCCTCGCGCAGCACCCCGAGCTCAAACACGTACGCACCGGATCCGCCGCCCCCGGCTGAACGGCTCCCGCGAGCGCGAGTTCGGGACATTGAAATACGAGACGCTCTACTGCGAACAGATCGACGACACCCTCGACCTGCAACGACACCTGGCCGACTACCGCCTCGGCTACAACACGATGAGCCCGCACGAAGTTATCGCCTCGAACCGGCCCATCCAGGTGCACAGCGGGCTGGCCGACCCAGGAATCCCCTCATTTCAAAGATAAGAAAGTCCTGCCAACTACTTGACACGGGATGTGTCACCGTCTGGACCAGGCCGACAGAAATCCCCCTGAGGAGTCCACCCGGCCGTGGCCGAAGTTCCGACCCCCTCGCGGGCGGGCAAACGATTGCCGGTTAGCATCTTGAGGAACGGTCGCTCTGGCATGCGCGGCACTCACCGCAGAGCTAACGGGATGGATGAGATGGGCCAAGCAGTTTCATTTCGAGACAAAGATGGGCGATTGACGCGAGCCACTTCGGGCACGCCAATTGAACTTGAGTTGGGCTGTGGAATTAAGCGACTACATCCAACAGCTGTGGGCGTGGACGTTCTAGATCACACCTGTGTGGACGTTGTAGGCGATGTCATGGACGTACTGGCGACAATACCCGATGGAGCGGTATCTGCGGCTTACTCAAACCACTTTCTGGAACACGTTGATGATGTCATTGCGCTGATCAAGGAATTGGCTCGAGTGGTGATGTCGGGAGGGGTAGTTGAGACGATTGTTCCCCACTTCTCCAATCCCCACTTCTACAGCGACCCGACCCATCGTGCTGCGTTTGGATTGTATTCCTTCTCTTACCTTGCCAAAGATCCACTATTTCGGCGCAACGTCCCCAACTATTTCGGAACACCCGATTTTACCCTAACTGACTGCCATCTCTATTTTCGAACTGAGCGGCCTTTCTACCTGAGGCATGCAGTAGGGAAGGTGGTTGAGCGTGTAGTGAATAGGCGCCCATTTTCAGCCGAGAAATACGAACGGTGGTGGTGCTATGTCTGGCCAGCATATGAGGTGAAGTACGTAATAACAAGAAACTAATCGCAAGTGGAACTAAGGTTGCTGGGTTCAGCGCTTCTTGCGACTGCATCCTATTTTCGGCTGTCTATAACGAGAGGGCTACAGAG
>CAZVKB010000266.1:0-1625 GCA_964627505.1 uncultured Actinomycetes bacterium
CCACGGCGGCGCCTCAGCCGCCGAGGTGACGGTTCCCTTGCTGGTGTTCGCGCCACGTGACACCGACCTGACCGCCGCTGGTTGGCAGCCGGGTGCTGCACAGACGCCCACCTGGTGGGTGGAGCCCGCCGCAGCCGAGCCACGTCCAGTCACGGCAGCAGGTCGAGGACCCGGGGGTGGCGCAATGCCCGCGCGGCGGACGCGTCGGTCGAAGGAATCCGAAGTCCTTGGCGAGGCGCTGTTTACCGTGGACGACGTGGCAACCACCCGAGCTGACGCCGGTGGTGGGCCTCCGAACCGGCCAGGGGCATCGCCGGGTGACGCGATGGGGCAGGACGTGCCGGCGCCGCATGTGGCGGCTATCGAGGAGTTCCTTTCCGCACCTGCGTACGTGCGTGCACGTGCCGCTGCTGGGAGGGCGGTACTCCCGGATGAGGTGGTAGGGCAGGTGTTGGGGCTGCTGTTGTCTTCAGGTGGGCGGGCGCCGGCGGCGAGTGTTGCCACTATCGCGGGGGTGCCGGCGGGTCGGGTACCGATGGTGATGGTCAACTTGCGGCGTCTGTTCAACGTCGAGGGCTATCCGGTTTTGGCGTTGGATGCTGACGGGCGCACGGTGGTGTTGGACGAGGCGTTGTGGCGTCAACAGTTCGGGATCACACGATGAGCTCTGCGATGACCGAGGTCAGCGAACGGCGCCGACTCGAGGTGATCGATGCGCTGCGCCGGGGCACTGTTCCGGCCAACGGTCTGGATCTGCTGGCGGTCGGACTGTCACGTTTCCAGGACACCGTGGCCACCGACCTTGCCACGGTGGCAGCGGGCGGATCGGTTTTCAAGGCGGTACGTGGCGAATACGGCTCGGGGAAGACGTTCTTCGCCCGCTGGCTGGTGGAGCAGGCGCGACGCTCCGGGTTTGCCTCCGCAGAGGTGCAAATCAGCGAAACCGAAACGCCTCTGCACAGGGTCGAGACGGTATACCGACGGATCACCGAGAACCTGGTGACCGCCCAGTTCCCGGCCTCGGCGCTGCGCGATGTGGTGGACGGGTGGCTGTTCACGTTGGAATCCGATGTGATCGCCGCGGGTGTGGATCCAGGCGATGAGGCCGCGTTGGATCGGGAGGTCGAGGCGCTGCTGGAGCGCCGACTGGCGATGGTAGCCCGGACGACACCCGCGTTCGCGGCCGCGCTGCGCGGATACCGCTCGGCGATGGTCACAGGGGACATGGCCGCGGCCGAGGGCATCTTGTCGTGGCTGGGTGGGCAGCCGCATGTGGCGGCATCCGCACGCCGGGCTGCGGGGGTCCGGGGGAACCTCGACCATGTCGGTGCTCTGGGTTTTCTGCAGGGATTACTGCTGGTGCTGCGCGACTCCGGGTTCGCCGGTCTGGTGGTGGTCCTCGACGAGGTGGAGACCCTGCAACGGGTGCGCGGCGACGTCCGGGACAAGGCGCTCAACGCGTTGCGCCAACTCATCGACGAAATCGACGCTGGACGATTTCCCGGGCTGTATCTCATGATCACCGGCACCCCGGCCTTCTTCGACGGCACCCAGGGTGTGCAACGGCTGGCCCCTCTGGCGCAGCGGCTGGCCACTGACTTCGCCACGCTGGCCCGGTTCGATAA
>CAZVKB010000267.1:0-1613 GCA_964627505.1 uncultured Actinomycetes bacterium
AGTCATCGAAGAGTTGGGTCGTTCATGAGCTTGCGAATCCGGTCCCTATGCCAGCCCCCAGCCTGAACAAGCAGCATGGCCGCGTGGGTGAGTGCCGCCAGGCGGAGGATTCCCAATCACCTTCGCGGACCGCATACCAGCGGCGGAGCCAACTAACAATGATCGGCACTTCCACCGCAGATCGGACAGACCCTCGGGGCCTCGAGCAAAAGAGTGCCAGACCGAGATCATCAAAACCGCTTTGGCAGACGTGTGAACGCCCGCAGATCGCGCTGTCAGCCAGCGTAGGCTGAACGGAGGTCACGCGATTGGAGAATGATCATGCCCGACGACACCCCGTCAGCGGCCTCTCCACACGCCACGCCGCAGGCGGCCGACCCACCGCAGGCAACCGCCACGCCTGATTCGGGTTCCGCGCAGCAGGCCGCCGCGCCGCAGCCACCTCGGCCCGCTCCTTTTCGTTCCGAAGCGGTCGCCGCGAACGAATCCAGCGAACGCCTCGACGAACTCCTGCCGGTAACTTCGCTGCGCCTGTGGCTGCTGGCCGTAGCCGCGATCGTGATCATCGCTGCCGCCATCGCGTACACCGCAATCACCCCGCGCGACGTCACCGTCACCGGGTCCGGCCGAGTCGTCGGCGACGGGGGGATCGGCTTGGTCACCTCAACCGCCAACGGCCAGTTCGGCAGTTTCGTGCTGGAAGGTGACACCCGCGTTGAAGTGGGTCAAAAAGTGGCAGAAGTGATCACCGCGGACGGTCCGGTGCCGCAGTACACCCAGGTGGCAGGCACATTGCTCGGATATCTGCCTTCGCCCGGGTCGCCGGTGACCACCGGCGAGTGGCTTTCCCAAGTGTCGCTGCAGGTCGACGACGGGCGCGTGGGTTTGATCATGGTGTCGCCGGAAGACGCCGGTAAGGTCAAAGAGGGCCAACCCGTGGCTGTTTCCATCACGAGCGGCCCGGAACTTCAGGGCACGATCGGCCCCGATCGCAGTTTCGCCCTCTCCGCGGACCGGGTGCAGGAAGGTATGGGCACACTCGATCCGCCGCCCGGGCCACGGGTGGTGATTGAAGTGCTCTTCGCCGAGCCGGCCCCGGTCGGTTACGACTTCACCTGCGTCATCATGGTGAGCAAACGCACTCTGCTTCAGCAATTGCTGGGGTTGTCGTGAGCACCGCGACCCAGCCGCCTCACCCCACACCGCCGCCCAATTCCGCGCAACCGCTCCTGCCCGCTGTCCGGCCACCCACCCCGCCGCCCAGTCGACGACGGGTCAAGACCCCCGTGCGCCTGCAAATGGAAGCCACCGAATGCGGCGCGGCCGCACTCGGCATCGTGCTCGCCCACTACGGCAAATGGGTGCCATTGGAGGAGTTGCGGGACGCCTGCGGGATCTCGCGCGATGGCAGCAACGCCTTGGCCGTCAAACGCGCAGCGCAAGGCTTCGGCCTCGACGTGCGCGCCCGCCGCTGTAGCGTCGAAAGCCTCCAACACCAGACGATGCCGGTGATCATTTTCTGGCGCTTCAATCACTTCTTGGTCGTCGAAGGCTGGTCTCCGGAAGGGTGGTACCTCAACGACCCCGCCCTCGGACATCGCACCTGTAGCGAT
>CAZVKB010000268.1:0-1598 GCA_964627505.1 uncultured Actinomycetes bacterium
CGGTGAGGTCGGCGAGCCGGGTGCCCAATCCAGTGCCGTGGAAGATGTTGTCGCCGAGCACGAGCGCGGCAGCATCTCCGGCCAGGAAGTTTTCGGCCAGCAGGAAGGCCTGGGCCAAGCCCTCAGGTCGAGGTTGCACCACGTAGTCGAAACGGATGCCGAGTTCGGAACCGTCGCCCAGCAGCCGCTTGAATGCGGGCTGGTCCTCGGGTGTGGTGATGATGAGGATCTCCCGCAGCCCGGCGGCCATCAAGGTGCCCACAGGGTAGTGGATCATCGGTTTGTCAAACACCGGCAACAGCTGCTTACTCACGCCCCGCGTGATCGGCCAGAGTCGCGACCCCGTGCCACCTGCCAACACGATACCTTTCACAGCCCACACAGTAGCGGCACCTGGAACAAGTGACCTTCACCGACAAACTTAGCGTGACAGCGTGTTACGACAGCAACTCTTCGGATGGTGGTCAGAAAGTGTCCAACACCTTCTGCGGACTTGATTGCCGTGTTACGGTGAAGGCGTTTTTGAACTAACCTCCAGCACCGTCACGTCTGCGTTGGAGCGTATAAAAATGCGAGGGGAACAGACATAATGGACCGCAGCGCTTTGCGACGTCTCGGAATCGTGGTGGCCGGGCTGGTCATCGGCTTAGCGGGAACATTAACGGCCGCCAGCGCGGTCACGCCCGATTCGATTGGTGCTACCCAGGTCACCCCCAATTCAGTGGCTCCCGTTCCGCGCCCAAATATCGTGAACGCGATGATGCGAAACGCGACCAGCGAAAAGTACCGGGCTGACATCAGTGCATACTCGGCCCGGCACTACGGAGTCAGTACTTCGGTGCTCAAACCGGAAGCCATCGTGCTCCACTACACGGTGTCAGGCGCCGGAAGTTGGCGGGGGATCATCGCTGGTTGGGACGTCAGTCAGGCCAACGGATCCAATACCGGTGGCGAAAACCCGCAACCTGCCGCTCACTTCATCATCGAGCAGGACGGCACTATTTTCCAGACCATGCCCACGGATCTCATCGTCCGGCATGCATACGGCGTAAACCACAAAGCCATCGGCATTGAGTTCATCGAACAGTCTTCAGCCAATAATGTGCTCGCGCGCGACCGGCAGCGCGAGGCGGGCTTGGCGCTGGTGCGGTGGTTGATGTCGGATTTCCGAATCCCGCACGGAAATATCATGGGACATGGCACCGTCAACAGCCATCCATTGTTCTTTGACTTGACTGGGTTGAAAAACGACCACACTGACTGGAACGCCAGCCAGGTGGCCGCATTTCGGGAGCGCATCGGATACGTTCCATTTCGTCCTTACGAGGTATACGGCGAGATTGGCAGGTTGTACTCCAACCCGGCGGTCGCAGCAGCGCTGGGGGAACCTCGCAGTGACGAAGTCGACGGCCCCCTGCCCGGATCGCGCATGAACACCTTCCAGCGGGGCGCGATCTACTGGTCACCAGCCACCGGTGCCCACGAAGCGTACGGCGACATCTACCGCCGCTACGCCAGTTTGTCGGCCACAAACCTTGCTGGCATCGGACTTCCCACCTCCGGGGAAACCAACGGTCCCCTACCAGGGTCGCGGATGA
>CAZVKB010000269.1:0-1588 GCA_964627505.1 uncultured Actinomycetes bacterium
CTTTCGTCGTGCGCAAGGAAGGCAAAGCCCATGGGCTGCAGCGGCGCATCGAAGGTCCCGACGTGGCTGGGCGTCGGGTTTTGGCGGTGGAAGATACCTCCACCACGGGCGGGTCAGTGCTCACCGCAGTGACAGCCCTGCGTGAAGCTGGAGCCGAAGTCGTCGGGGTGGCGGTAATAGTGGAACGGGGAGCCCGGCCAGCTGTGGTCAATGCGGGACTGCCGTACTTGGCCGCCTACGAACTCGCCGACCTCGGTCTGGACTGAATCCGCTGGCACACCACGCGTGGTCCCGCTGGCACAGCGTGAGCGGTCAGCCCGCTGCCGAACCGGTGGACTCGCCACCCAATTGGCCTTGCCCAACTAAACCGCTGCGTGGCGCGCTTCCCGCCGGTGCTTGATGAACTCATACACAACTGGCAACACCGACACGAACACCACCAACAGCAGCATCAACTCGATGTTGTCCTTCACGAATGGGATGTTGCCGAGGAAGTAGCCCAGCAACGTGACGCCGGTAGCCCAGATCGTGCCACCGATCGCGGAATAGATCACATAGGTGCGATAGTCCATTCGCGCCACTCCGGCGATCGCAGTTATGAACGTGCGCACAATGGGTACGAAGCGCGCCAACACGATCGCCTTCGAACCGTACTTCTCGAAGAATGCGTGGGTCTTGTCCACATACTCCTGTTTGAAGATCCTGGAGTCCTGCTTGCTGAAGAGTTTGGGGCCTGCCTTGTAACCGATCCAATACCCCACAATGTTGCCGAGCACCGCCGCGACTGTCAGCACCACGCACACCCACCAAATCGACGTCGTGATGAACCCCTGCGCCACGAACAACCCGGTGACGAACAGCAGCGAATCCCCGGGCAAGAAAAAACCGATCAACAATCCGCACTCGGCAAAAATGATCAGCGCCACCCCCACCAAGGCGTAGTTGCCCAACGCCGTGAGCAACTCCTCCGGGTTGAGATAGTCCATGATGCTTGCCGTCAACGGCAAAAAACGATCGGTCACCCCACGAGGCTACCCGTGCTGCAGCCCCCGCCGCGGCAACGACCACTGCGCGCCCACGTTCCAGCCAGCGTCCGCCCAGGTCACATCACGTTGCCGTGCGGTCCCGCTCGCGCCACCACACCACCGCGCCGCCGATGAAACTGCCCACCACGAACACCGCCGCCACCCCAATAGCCGCATGTTGCAACCACGACACCTGCGCGGCGAAATACCCCAGCGCCACCAGCCCCACTCCCCACACCAACCCGCCCACGATGTTGGCAGCCAAGAACGGCCCCCGCGGCATCTTCGCTACGCCAGCGACAAACGGCGTGAACGTCCGTACCCAGGGGATAAAGCGCGCAGCCACCACTGCGAACCAGCCATAACGCGCGTAAAACTCCTCAGCCCGCGCCACCCCGAGCTGCACCCGCGCACTGCGCCGCTCCACATAGGGCCGACCCAACCTGCGGCCGAGCAGATAACCGGTCTGATCACCGGTAACCGCCGCGATGAACACGCCTGCGGCCAACACCACCACGTTCCCGCCCCCCTCTCGGCCCGCCAGTAAGCCAGCAGCGAACAAC
>CAZVKB010000270.1:0-1571 GCA_964627505.1 uncultured Actinomycetes bacterium
GCGGTGGTGGCGGCCGTTGCGTTGTGGATTCTGATCTCCCGGTCGATCACCGCGCCGCTGAACGACGTTGTGGCGATGGTGCGCAAGGTGGGCAAAGGCGACCTCACGCCCCGGATTGCCCACCCCACCCGGGACGAAGTGGGCCGGATCGGGTGGGAACTCAACCACACACTCGACGCCATGGGTGCCACGCTGACAAGCATCAACGCCGGCTCGGCTACGCTCTCGGCCTCCTCAGAGGAGCTGCTCGCGGTTAGTCAGGAGATGGGGGCAACGGCTGAGGAGACCGCCAGCCAGGCCGGAGCGGTGTCGGCCGCTGCCGAGCAGGTGTCACAGAGTTTGCACATGGTGTCGGCAGGTGCCGAGGAAATGGGCGCGAGTATTCAGGAAATCGCGAACAACACCACAACGGCCGCCAGCATCGGATCGCAAGCGGCTGAAGTTGCCCGTCAAACCAGCCAGACTGTGGCCCAACTCGGGGCCAGTTCGGCCGAGATCGGTGAAGTCACCAAGGCCATCACTGCGATCGCGCAACAGACCAATCTGCTCGCACTCAACGCCACCATCGAGGCGGCGCGGGCGGGCGAAGCGGGCAAAGGTTTCGCAGTGGTGGCCAACGAGGTCAAAGATCTTGCCCGGCTCACCGTGCGCTCGAGTGAAGACATTGCACAACGCCTGACCACGATTCAGAACGACACCCGGGACGCGGTGGCGGCGATCACCCAAATCACGGAGATCATCGATCAGCTCAACGAAGTGTCCACCTCGGTGGCAGCGGCGGTGGACGAGCAGGCGGTCACCACCTCGGAGATCGGTCGCAGCATTACCGATGCAGCTGCTGGATCGTCGGACATCGCCCGTAATATCATCGGCGTCGCGGATGCCGCACAGGGCACCAGTCGTGGGGCGGCTTCGACCCAGCAGGCCGCCGATGAACTCGCCCGACTCTCGGCGGACCTCCTGCAAGCAGTACAGCGATTCTCGGTGGGCGGCGGCGTCGGCGCAGCCGATGCTCCGCGGTGAACGTGGACGACGAACTCGTTGCCGCCTTTCTGGAGGAGAGCAACGAGAATCTCGATCAACTCGACATCGATTTGGTCGCGCTGGAGGAACACCCGGACGACCCAGAGTTGCTTGCGCGGATTTTTCGCACCATCCACACGGTCAAAGGCACCTGTGGGTTCCTTGACTTCGCCCATTTGCAGGAACTGGCCCATGCCGGGGAAGACCTATTGGCAGAACTGCGGGCCGGTCGGCTGCGCCTGACCCCGGAAATCACCACTGGCCTGCTGCATTTGGTGGATGAGATTCGTGGCGTGCTGGCCGTGGTGGCCGATACCGGCGGCGAGGGTGATGCTGACCATCAGCGGGTGATCGCCGAGTTGCGCGGATTGCTGGAGCAACCACGGCAGTCGGAGCCCGAAACCCCTGGGCCAGCCGCACCGGCCGCACCTGCCCCGGCCGCACCGGGTCACGCCGCACCTGCTCCAGCCGCCTCGCCCGCTGACACTGCGCCACCCGCTCACACTGCCGCGACCCAACAAGCAGGGAGCCCCCCAGGCGATGTGCCG
>CAZVKB010000271.1:0-1541 GCA_964627505.1 uncultured Actinomycetes bacterium
CGACGGCTCGTCTCGTCATGGCTGTTGCTCACCGAGCTGCATTGTGCTGCCAACCGGCACCCGGATGATGTCGAACTCGATTCGGTTGGAATCGTGCTGGACACCGTTACTTTGGTCGATCTCACCCGCGGCGACCTACTCACCGCCGGGACGCTGCCTGGCCGACTGCGCTCCAACAACGCTGTGCATCTGGCAGTCGCGCTGCGTGTTGGGGCGGACGAGTTGGTCACCTATGACGTCGAACTTGCGGCCGCGGCCATCGCCGCTGGCATCGTCGCCGTCGACCCGAGATGACAGCAGGCTGCGACGCGGGCACATGCAAAGACGCGGAAGCCAAGCGTGGGCGCACACTTCCTTCGGGAAGTTGATCCTGCGCCCACGCATGCTCCGGCACCAGGGGAACCATCACACAGAATCGTTGCCGCTGTTCCCGCTGCTGGTGTGGCCTGCCTCGCCTGCTGGTGTGGTGGGTGTGGGTGGCTCGTCGGGCGTAACTTCGCCGCCTTGTTGCCGGCTTTTGTATCCGCGCGATTTCCGGGCCCGGTCGGCAGACACTCGTCGGGTCAGGTAGGCGGCATCTTGGCCGGCTTGTGGCTCGTTGAGCATGTCGCGGGTGCGACCCAGCCATTGGAGTTCGGCGAGAAGTTGTTCGTCGAGCTGGGCCGGGTCGTGGCCGCTGAGGATCGCCTCGACATCGGTGAGGCGGGTGCGTGCGGTGTCGAGGTCACCGGAGTGCAGAGCCGCCTCCACACCCCGCTTGGCGTGTTGCGCGGTGAGGAACAGTTTCTCCCGGACGACTTCCGGTACAGCCACCCGGCCACGGGCGACGTCAAGCGGCACCACGTTCACCGACACCGGAAGCGTCACAGTGTGCTGCTCAAGGGTGGCCAATTCGACGTAGGCGAGGGCCAGTGTGGCGATTTGGGCCAAACCGATTGCGGCCATCGCAGGGACGTCGATCGTGATGGTCAGGCGTCGCTGTTCCCCTGCGTAGAAGTCGCCGAGTTCCACCAGAATGCCGTCTTCGACGCGTTGGCAGGGCAGGTCGTTGAGGATGCGCACTGCTGCAACGTCGCTGGTGGGGGTGATGATCAGGTGTGCTGCTTGCACGGTTTTGGACAGCAGCCCGTCGAGTTCGGCGGCGATGGCCACGGCGGCGTCGTCGGGGCCTTGGGCGAACGAGTGGTTGCCCGCACCGCCGGTGGCCATCTCGGTGAGGATTGACTCGTCGTAGCCCAGGCCGATACCGATGGTGGAGGTGGTGATGCCCTGGCTGGCGGCACGATTGGCGACCCCGCGGAGCTTGCTGGAGTCGGTGACGCCGGAGTTAGCGTGGCCGTCGGAGAGCAACACGATGGTGGCGCCGGTGACGGTGGCGACTCGGCGGGCTTCTTGGAGTCCGCGGAGGTAGCCGGCGGACAGGTCGGTCATGCCGCCGGTGTGGATCTTCGCGATGTCGCGGCGCAGGCTGTCGCGGCCGAGGTCACCCACCCTGCCGGCGGGGATCACCACTTCGGCGACATTGTCGAAGACCACGAGGC
>CAZVKB010000272.1:0-1524 GCA_964627505.1 uncultured Actinomycetes bacterium
CTCGGTCGCGATGTTCTTCCAACTCCCGTCCGGGCGTCGGAGCCATCGTTTGACCTTGGTCCAGTTCCATCGGTGCTGCTCGCGTTGCCAGGCCACCATCCGCCGCCAGGTGAAATACCTGAGGAACGAGAACCTGCGACCGGCTATCGCGTGGCGGAAGTAGTACGTCCAGCCGCGCAGCGCCGCGTTGACCTCCCGGATCACGGTGGCCAGTGGGCGTGGTGACCGGCGAGGGGTTAATTGTCGGATGGTCTGTTTGATCGCCGCGAATGACTTCTCGGCGATGAACACCATGCAGAACCATTTACCGCCTCCTCGACGTTGCCGCCACTGGATGTGGAAGCCGAGGAAGTTGATCCCCTCGCTCAGGTGAGTGATGCGGGTCTTGGACTCGGAAAACCGCAGACCGAGCCGGGCCAGCACCATTGCTGCCTGTTCTTTCAGGTGGGCGACGTCCCCGCGGCTGCCATTGGTCATGATGACGAAATCGTCGGCGTACCGCACGATCCGCCAGTTTCCCAAACCGTGGTACCGGCGCTTAGCGCGTGCCGCCTGCGTTGCCTGCGCGCCTCCCGGTTCCCACGGGGCCATGATCGCCTCATCCAAAGCGGATAGGGCGATGTTGGCCAGCAGCGGCGAAATGATGCCACCTTGAGGTGTTCCCTGGCTGGATTGCAGCTCCTCGCCGAGTTCGGTCAATACCCCGGCTTTGAGAAACGCACGTACCAGCGCCACGGTCTTCTTGTCCGAAATCCGCGCCCGCACACGGTCCAGCACAACGCGGTGGTCGATGTTGTCGAAGCATCCTTCGATGTCCGCATCGAGCACCCACCGGTATCCGTGTGAGGCGTAGAAATGGATCTCGGCGACCGCGTCATGGGCTCTCCGCCTCGGTCGGAAGCCATAGGAGACTGGTAAAAAGTCAGCCTCGAAAATTGGCTCCAGCACCATCTTCAGGGACTGCTGCACGACCCTGTCGGCCACGGTCGGGATTCCCAACGGGCGCGACTTCCCACCCGGTTTCGGGATCAATACCCGCCGCACCGATGAAGGCCGATACGTGCCGTCTCTGAGTTCAGCGGCGATCCCAGAAAGGAACGCCTCGACCCGCTCGGCCTCAACGATCTGACGTACCGTCAGACCGTCAATACCAGCCGTGCGGGCCCCCTTGTTGCGTGCCACATGTTCCCAGGCCACCAACAGATAGCCCGGATGGCACACCAGATTGAACAGGTCCCCGAACCGCAACGCGCGGTCGGTCTTCGCCCAACGGTGATACTTGATCTGCGTCCGTGCTACCAGCGCCCCAGGTTCGGAGACGCTGGCGCCGGAGTTCACCGGCGCGTCTTGCACCATCGCGATACCTCCTATCCATCCTCGCTGCCGCCCTTCCCGATGTGTCCGGCTCTCCCGGACTCGCAGTACTACGGCGGCTCCGCCAGCCCTGGAACCCGTCAGCGGACGACGCGCCCAGCCACTCCCCCCACGCTGGCGGCGCAGGTTCGCGGCAGACTCCAGAGCCTT